>NZ_CDBZ01000001.1 GCF_000819985.1 Aeromonas media
TGGGTAATCAGGTTCTGGTAAAACTCGGGGTCGCAGAACTGGCGATGGTGTTTGCCGACCACCTCCTCCAGCCGGTAGCCGAAGCAGTGGAGGAAGTTCTGGTTGGCGGTGATGACGGTACCGTCCGGCTGG
This sequence comes from Aeromonas media, assembly GCF_000819985.1. Classification (GTDB taxonomy): domain Bacteria; phylum Pseudomonadota; class Gammaproteobacteria; order Enterobacterales; family Aeromonadaceae; genus Aeromonas; species Aeromonas media. Next base: position 133 of record NZ_CDBZ01000001.1, read on the forward strand.
AAATCGATCACTGCCAGCGACTTGTCCAGCGCCGCCAGCAAGGCCTGGGTGCGCTCGAGGGAGGATTGCTGCGGTGTCACATCGGAGGCGACCTTGGCGACGCGCACCACCTTGCCATCGATCACGATGGGGAAATAGGTAGCTTCCAGCCAGACCGCCTTGCCCGATTTCGACTGGCGGATGAAGCGCCCGTTGCGGGAGATGCCACCGCGCAAATCCTGCCACAGGCTCTCATAATCTTGGGTCTTGACGTCCTCCGGAAAACAGAGCGTGCTGTGGTGCTTGCCAATGACCTCTTCACGTCCAAAGCCCACGATCTTGAGAAACAGCTCGTTGGCGAAGGTGACCACTCCTGCCGGGGTAAACTGGATGAAAGGCACCAGGGACTGGATGGCCTGCTCGAAAGCACTCAACTCTGCCATCTTTGCTACCTGCTCATTCACTTCCTTGCTTGTTTTTTGATTCCAGAACATGACAGAGCTCCTCCATGAGCCCCTTGAATGACAGACCGACCTTAATCTGAGTGAATTAACAATAGCATTGCTCTTTGATGAATCATCATCGAGCCTGAATTAACTCTTTAATTTTCAATGTTGATATTATGGCTGCTTGATGGTGCGGTCTCGAATAAGGCTCTTTTATATTGTCGCCCCTTTCTGACCGTCCCTGATATTGGCATGAAGGCGTCTCTTTTGGCACTTGATATTGTCGTCGCTACATTGGGGCTTTTATTTCATCACTTCGGCGTTAGATGAATATCGACCGATGCCGATGAGGGTCGCAATGGCATTGAGGCGGGAATTCAGATAATAAG
>NZ_CDBZ01000002.1:0-10232 GCF_000819985.1 Aeromonas media
ATCCAGTGCGGCGCGCTGACGCAGCGGCGCCCCCAGCTGAGGTAGGCAAGGCGCAGCCGCGCCCGCTGCGCCTTATCCGGGGTGTCTGAGCCATAGAGCCAGTCCGGCCATTGGCGGGCGCCAAAATGACAGCCCCCCCGGCGGTCGAGCCAGGCGAGCCACTCATTCCCTTGCAGGGCGCGCGCCTCTGGCCAGCGGGCGATGGCCGCCTCTCTCAGCGCGGCCTGCAGGCTCGGCACCAGATCGGCGGCTTGCCAGTCTATCTGGTGTGCCCAGCGGCGCTGACGCCATAGCGTGTTTATCGTGGTTCCGATCAGCAAAGCGGCGAGCACGGCGATCAGCAGCCAGCCCCAGGCCAGCAGACGGGGATCGCTCGCGCTCTCCAGGGGCGGGCCCGGATGGATGTCGCGAAGCTGTCCCTGGATCTCCTGAAGCCGCGTCAGCGAGAAGATCTCGCCAGGCTGGTGCTGGAGGGGGGCAGTTTGAGGGGCGCTCAAAACAGACGGCATCCAGCCTCCTGCCACTGGCGTTGCAGCGGCAAGCCGTTGTCGAGGCGGTAGAGGCGCTGTACCAGGGGCAACAGCTGCTGCTGGCAGGCGTCGGCCTGCTGCCTCGCCGCGGCCTGGTAGCGCCAGCGAAAGAGGGCCTGCCCGGCGTCGAGCCAGCCGCTGCGCTTGCCCGATTGCACCGCCAGTTGCCCCTGCTCTGGCAGGGCTGCCTCCAGGGGATCCCGGATCTGCCAATAGTGGATGTCGTGGCGCTGGCCGAGGCGTTGCAACTGCTGGCAGAGCCCCTGATCCAGGGGCTGATGGTGGCTGATCAGTGTCAGTCTGGCGCCATGGGGCAGGCTGAGGCGCGCCAGGGTCTGGGCCAGGGAGTGAGGCAGAGGGGCGCGATCCAGCCCCGCTTCATAGTGGTGACAGAGCGCCTCCAGCAGGGGGATCAGGGAGTCACGCTGAGACTCGCTGCGGGTCTCCACCCCGTGGCAGACCAGGGTGTTTGCCTGCTTCTCCCCCTGCCAGAGCAAGGCGGCGGCAAGTTCACAGCCGAGGCGGGCCTTGAGCTGGGAGCCAGAGCCGAAATACATGGCGGGGGAGAGATCCAGCAGCAGCCAGTGGGCCTGCTCCTGCTCCTCGGCATACAGCCGGGTGTGGGGGCGGCCGAGGCGGGCGGTGACACGCCAGTCGATGTGGCGCACCTCGTCCCCGGCCTGATAGAGGCGCAGCTCACGAAAATTCAGACCCGGCTGTCGCCCGAGCCGCCCTTGACGCGTCTGGTGAATGCGCGCCCGCTGACCCTGTCTCGCCCACAGCCGGATGGCCAGCAACTGGGACAGGGGCAGGGCGATGTCGGGATGGGCGCGGGGATCAGCGGATCTGGTCATGGGAGCAGATCATCAGGGGTATGGGATAAGATCCAGCAGACGGGCGATCAGGGTGTCGTTGTCGAGGTTGTCCGCCAGGGCCTGATAGCTCGGGATGAATCGGTGGCGCTGGACGGCGGGCTGTCAGGGACATGGGATGGCATCCAGCAGACGGGCGATCAGGGTGTCGTTGTCGAGATTGTCCGCCAGGGCCTGATAACTGGGAATGAGGCGGTGACGCAAGATGGCTGGCGCCAGTTGCTGGATGTCTTCCGGCAGCACGAAGTCACGCCCGGCGAGCCAGGCGCGGGCGCGGGCGGCGCGGGCCAGGCCTATGCTGGCCCTGGGGCTGGCGCCTACCGCAATGAGGGATTCGAGCTCGGGGCAGAGGCCGCTGCCGGGGCGGGTGGCACAGATCAGCTGCACCAGATAGTGCTCTAGCCGGGTCTGCATCTGCACGGCCTGCACCGTGCTGCGAGCCGAGAGCAAGGCGGCCTGGCTCAGGGTCACGGGGGGCGGCGGCAGGGCGTCGCCCCCGGCGTTGAGCTGCAAGATGGCGAGCTCCATGGCGGGGCTGGGGTAATCCACCATGAGTTTGAGCAGGAAACGATCGAGCTGGGCCTCTGGCAAGGGATAGGTGCCCTCCTGCTCTATGGGGTTCTGGGTCGCCGCCACCATAAAGAGCGGCGGCAGGCGCCAGCTCTTCTTGCCCACAGTGATCTGGTGCTCGGCCATGGCCTCCAGCAGGGCGGACTGCACCTTGGCCGGAGCCCGGTTGATTTCGTCCGCCAGCACCAGGTGGTTGAACAAGGGGCCGGGCTGGAACACGAAGCTGGCATCTTGCGGGTGAAACACCTCGCTGCCGGTGAGATCGGCGGGGAGCAGATCCGGGGTGAACTGGATGCGGGCGAAGCGCCCCTCGACGGCGCCGGCCAGCGCCTTGACGGCCCGGGTCTTGGCCAGCCCAGGCGCTCCCTCGATCAACACATGTCCTTCACATAGCAGGGCGATCAGCAGCCCCTCGATGAGGGGGCCCTGTCCCAGGATCTGACTGCCAAGATAGTCCCCAAGTGCTCTGAATTCTGCCGCCGCCATGCAATGAACCCGTTGTTTTTATGGAAGTTGATCTTTTTATACTCCAGTTGGTCCCCAAGGGCGAGGGAGGGGGCCAAGATGGGGACAATTTAGTTTCAATCAGCCGTATGAAAGTTGTGATTGGATTGTTAAGATGTGGCGCTATGAGGTCAGACCTCTCCCTTTTAATCTTCTCGTTTAACCAAGGAGCCAGGATGAAACAGCCATTGAAACTGACGACTCGCCAGGGCGAACGGATTGCCGTCGTGGCGGGTCTGCGAACCCCCTTTGCCAAGCAGGCCACGGCCTTCCACGGCGTGCCTGCGGTGGATCTCGGCAAACTGGTGGTGAGCGAGCTGCTCGCCCGCACCGATCTCGATCCCAAGCTCATCGACCAGCTGGTGTTCGGCCAGGTGGTACAGATGCCGGAAGCGCCCAACATAGCCCGCGAGATCGTGCTCGGCACCGGCATGAGCGTCAGCACGGATGCCTATAGCGTGTCGCGCGCCTGTGCCACCAGTTTCCAGGCGGTAGCCAACGTCACCGAATCCATCATGGCCGGCACTGTCGACATCGCCATCGCCGGCGGGGCCGACTCCTCTTCCGTGCTCCCCATAGGGGTGAGCAAGACCCTGGCCCGCGCCCTGGTGGATCTCAACAAGGCGCGCAATCTGCAGCAGCGTTTCAATATCCTGCGTCGTCTGCGCATCAAGGATCTGATGCCGGTGCCGCCCGCAGTGGCCGAGTACTCCACCGGCCTCTCCATGGGACAGACCGCCGAGCAGATGGCCAAGAGCCACCATATCAGCCGCGAGGCGCAAGATGCCCTGGCCCACCGCTCTCATACGCTGGCGGCGCAAGCCTGGGCCGAGGGCAAGCTCAGTGGTGAGGTGTTCACCGCCCATGTGCCCCCCTACAAGTCGCCGTTGGAGCGGGACAACAACATCCGTGAAAGCTCGGATCTGGCGAGTTACGCCAAGCTAAAGCCGGTGTTTGACCGGCTGCATGGCTCCGTCACCGCCGCCAACGCCACCCCGCTCACCGACGGCGCCGCCGCCGTGCTGCTGATGCGCGAAGGGCGGGCGAAGGAGTTGGGGTTGGAGCCGCTTGGTTATATCCGCAGCTTCGCGTTTTCCGCCATCGACGTCTGGCAGGACATGCTGATGGGCCCCTCCTATGCCACGCCGCTGGCGCTGGACAGGGCCGGTATCACGCTGGCCGATCTGACCCTCATCGACATGCACGAAGCCTTTGCCGCCCAGACCCTGGCCAACCTCAAGATGTTTGCCAGTGCCGAATTTGCCCGCGACAAATTGGGCCGGGATCAGGCCATCGGCGAGGTGGATATGGACAAATTCAACGTCCTCGGCGGCTCTTTGGCCTATGGCCACCCCTTTGCCGCCACAGGTGCGCGCATGATCACCCAGACCCTGCACGAGCTGCGGCGTCGGGGTGGGGGACTGGGGCTCAACACCGCCTGTGCGGCGGGTGGGCTGGGTGTGGCCATGGTGCTGGAGGTTGAATGATGAGCGCTAAGACTTTTTCACTGGATATTCGCAAAGACGGCATCGGCATCCTCACCATAGATGTGCCCGGTGAGAGCATGAACACCCTGAAGGCCGCCTTCGCAGACGAGATCCGCACCGTGCTGGCCGAGATAAAGGGGAACCGCGATCTGATTGGCCTGGTGATCGCCTCCGGCAAGAAGGACTCCTTCATCGCCGGGGCCGACATCAGCATGCTGGCCGCCTGCACCAGTGCCCAGGACGCCGAGACACTGTCGCGGGAAGGGCAGATTGTGTTTGCCGAGATCGAGGCGCTGACCATTCCGGTGATCGCCGCTATTCACGGCCCCTGCCTCGGTGGCGGGCTGGAGCTGGCGCTCGCCTGCCATGGCCGGGTGGTGACCGAACACGGCAAGACGGTGCTGGGGCTGCCGGAAGTGCAGCTCGGCCTGCTGCCGGGCTCCGGCGGTACCCAACGCCTGCCGCGCCTCATCGGGGTGGCCAAGGCGTTGGATCTGATGCTGACCGGCAAGCAGATCAGGGCCAAGCAGGCCAAAAAACAGGGGCTGGTGGACGATGTGGTACCCCCCTCCATACTGCTGGAGTCCGCCATCAAGCTGGCGAAGAAGGGCAAGCCCCGCCATACCCTGAAGCGGGATCTGCAGGGCAAGGTGCTGGAGACCAATGCCCTGGGTCGCAAGGTGCTGTTCGATCAGGCCCGCAAGGGGGTCAAGGCCAAGACCCGTGGCAACTACCCGGCCCCTGAGCGGATCCTCGAGGTGGTGCGCATCGGCGTGGAAGAGGGGATGCAGGCTGGCCTTGCCGCCGAGTCCCGTCACTTTGGCGAGCTGGTGATGACGGCGGAATCTGCCGCCCTGCGCTCGATTTTCTTCGCCACCACAGAGATGAAGAAAGAGGTCAGCTACCAGGGCGCCGAGCCGCGCAAGGTGGCCCATGCCGCCGTGCTGGGCGGGGGCCTGATGGGGGGCGGCATCGCCTTCGTCACCGCCACCAAGGCCGGGGTGCCGGTGCGGATCAAGGACGTAGGGAGCGCCGGCATCGGCAACGCCATGCGCTACAGCTATGACCTGCTGGCCAGGAAGCTCAAGCGCCGCCAACTGCTGCGCAGCGAGCTGGAGAAGCAGATGAGCCTGCTCACCGGCACCCTGGACTATTCCGGTTTCCACCGGGTGGACATGGTGGTGGAGGCGGTGTTTGAAGATCTCGCCCTCAAGCACCAGATGGTGGCGGACGTGGAGCGCGAGTGCGGTGATCACACCGTCTTTGCCTCCAACACCTCCTCCCTGCCCATCCACCAGATAGCGGCCAATGCCGCCCATCCGGAGCGGGTGGTGGGGCTGCACTACTTCAGCCCGGTGGACAAGATGCCGCTCGCGGAAGTCATCCCCCACGCCAGCACCAGCGCCGAGACGGTGGCCACCACCCTGGCCTTCGCCCGGGCCCAGGGCAAGACGCCTATCGTGGTGAAAGACGAGGCGGGCTTCTACGTCAATCGCATCCTGGCCCCCTACATGAACGAGGCGGCGCGCCTGGTGCTGGAAGGGGAACCGGTGGAGGTGCTGGACAGTGCCCTGCTGGACTTCGGCTTCCCGGTCGGCCCCATCACCTTGCTCGATGAGGTCGGTATCGATGTGGGGGCCAAGATCTCCCCCATCCTCGAGAAAGAGCTCGGCGGCGAGCAGTTCCAGGCCCCCAAGGCCTTTGACAAACTGCTGCAAGACGATCGCAAGGGGCGCAAGAACGGCAAGGGCTTCTACCTCTACGGCAAGGCGGCGCCGCGCAACAAGCTCACCGGCAAGGAGGGCAAGAAGACGGTGGACGAGAGCGTCTACGCCGTGCTCGGGGTCAAGGTGTCGCCCAAGCTGGCCCGCCAGGAGATCGCCGAGCGCTGCGTGCTGCTGATGCTCAACGAAGCGGCCATGGCGCTCGACAGCGGCGTGGTGGCCTCGGCCCGTGACGGCGACATAGGCGCCATCTTCGGCATCGGCTTCCCGCCTTTCCTGGGCGGCCCCTTCCGCTACATGGACAGCCTCGGCATCGATCACCTGGTGGGGCGTCTTGAGCACTATCAGAAGCGCCACGGCGACAGGTTTGCCCCTTGCGCCCGCCTCAAGGCGATGGCGGTGGAGCAAGCGCGCTTCTACTGATCCGCGAGGCTCATATCAGCCCGCCGTGCGCGAATGCAGGTGTGACAAGAAGGCGACCCCGGGTCGCCTTCTTTCATTTTTTGACGGCGCCGTTGGGAAAACAGGCCAGATTTCATCCATTCCCACCCTGAATAATTGATCTGGCGCAAACTTGCCCCCTATTTATTACTTTGGTGGCATAGGACTCAGGTGCGGGTTGAGGTCAAATAGCCTTATCAGGAGCGGGGACTACCCCGTCACGAAAGGGACACCCATTTCACTGGATGAAGGACACACTATGAGTCTGCTTGAACAAACCATCTGGAACATATTGGGATACGGGGCCATGCCCTTTATCTTCCTGAGTGGCTTCGTGGCCGTGGCAGTGACCTGCTGCCTGCTGCTCAATGCCTTCGGGGTCAAGTCCGCCGAGAAGTGAGTCACTCTCGTTAATGCCGCCAAATGCCAGTCTCACGACTGGCATTTGTTTTATGTGTCTTTTAACGCATTTATCCAGGCTAAGGCGGGGAAAACTGTGGTCAATATGGTCGAACCCGGCGGCCATTTTGATTACACTGGCGCCCGGCATGTCCGCCCCTTTCTCTTTTATCAGGTGTTCACGATTTCTATGGCGCTCAAGGCAACCATCTTCAAGGCCCAGATCAGCTTGTCTGACATGGATCGCAATCTCTATCAGGACTACTCCCTCACCCTGGCCCGTCACCCCTCCGAGACCGACGAGCGAATGATGATCCGGCTGGCGGCCTTTGCCTGGCACGCCGCCGAGCGGCTGGAGTTCACCAAGGGACTTTCGGCGGACGACGAGCCCGAGCTCTGGCGCAAGAACTATTCCGACGAGATCGAGCTCTGGATTGAACTCGGCCAGCCCGACGAGAAACGCCTCAAGAAGGCGTGCAACCGCTCCCGCCAGGTGGTGCTCTATCTCTACGGTGGCCGTGGCACCAGCGTCTGGTGGAAGCAGAACCAGGGCAAGCTTGGCCTGCACGACAACCTGACCGTGATCGAGCTCTCCGACAGCCAGACCCTGCCCCTGACCGCCATGGTGGAGCGCACCATGCAGCTCACCTGCACCATCTCGGACGGCCAGCTCTGGGTCAGCAACGGCACCCTGGAGGTCACCCTGGATCCCGTGGTGCTGATGGGACGCGCCGCCCGCGAACTCTAAGACGGACTCCCCATGCTCAGTGCACTGCTCGATATCGTCATCCCGGTGTTTGCGGTGGCGGGCCTCGGCGCCCTCTACGGACGGCTGCGGCCGGGCGGTGACCTGGGCTACGTCAACCGGGCCAATATCGAGCTATTTACCCCGGCGCTGGTCTTCTCGGCGCTGGTGAAATACCCGCTGGATCTGGCGGCCCACCTGCCGCTCATCGCGGCCGGGGCCTTGGTGATACTGCTGCCGGGCCTGCTGCTCTCCCTGCTCAGACTCAAGGGCATAGAGCGAGCGGCGCTCATCTTGCCCGCCATGTTTCGCAATACCGGCAACCTCGGCATCCCGCTGATGGTGCTGGCCTTTGGTGAGCAGCAGCTCGGCGCCATCGTCATCCTCTTCGTGCTCTCCAATCTGCTCCACTTCTCGGTGGGCATGTTTATCCTCTCGGCCAATGCCTCGCGCTGGCTCTGGCTGCGCAGCCCCATGCTGTGGGCGGCTCTGGCAGGACTGCTGGTGGCCAACTTGCAGATCCCGCTGCCGGACTATCTGGTGACCAGCGCCTCCCTGCTCGGCCAGATAGCGGTGCCCCTGATGCTGTTTGCCTTAGGCATCCGGCTGATGGAGGGGGAGCTGGGCCACCTGGGGCTGGCGCTTAAATGCAACCTGCTCTATCTGCTGGCGGGGGGGATCTCTCTTGGGATCGCCGTCTGGCTGCTGCCCCTGGATCCTGACTGGATACCGCTCCTGACACTCTCGGTGGCGCTGCCCCCGGCGGTGCTCAACTACATGCTGTGCGAGCAGTACCTGTGCCAGCCCGACAAGGTGGCCAGCATAGTACTCGGTGGCAATGCGCTCTCCGTGCTGGTGATCCCCCTGGCAGTCTGGCTGGCGCTGCATCTGGGGAGTTGACCCGGTTTTTTCAAGGACGCCTGATGGCGTCCTTTTTATTGCTATCGCGAATGTCCGATTACGCTTTGCTCATCGAACCTACGGCTCCTAAACCCGATTGGTTCTGTTCCCCTTGACCTTGCTGGTGATCCCTTTCGGAAACCAGCCCCCTTTACCCACCCGTGCCCGTACCTTTTTTTGATACTGCTCAGGGGATAGCACCTTGGGGGTTTTGTGGCGGGTGCCGTAGCAGTGCCGACAGGCGGCAACGATATTAGAGGGCTGATCAGAGCCCCCATTGCCGCGTGGCTTTAAATGCTCTCCTGTGCACTGCAATAGCCGGGCTTCGGCAGGGGTTAGGCTGTACTGATGCATCAGTGCGGCAGGGGAGGATTCCCACATAGGCAGTCCGCAATAGAAGCAGTGAAAGGATTGGCGAACGGCAGCTTGGTGGCGTTGTTTGGCGATGTTACCCATGGTCGTGACCTCAATAAATTTGATATTGAAGTCCGTAACGGTATGGATTGAATGATTGTCGGACGGACTTCGGTTCAAGTTGAAGTCCCGTCGGCCTGACTGGCTCAGAGCGGGTACTGACCGGCACAACCGGATCAGCCTTACACCGCTCTCCACAGATACAGCGGCAGTCAATTAATAGCGGCAGATCCATTGATTGTAAAGCCAACAAAACAAGAGGATATACATGGCATCGTAGATGCAAACAGGTCCATTCATGGAGGTATTATGGAAGGTACTGCGTATATATCTGACTAGAGTGCGATAGATGCCAAGCATATCGCCTTGTTTCGGGTTAGACGAAGGGGGGGCGGGGGAGAGCGGAGAGGGAGGAATGAGATAAAAACTGGACGGCCAAGGCCGCCCTGTTTATTGATGGGTGGCGGGTTGTGGCTGACCATCCTTGCGTAGCTGGGTATAGAGGCCAAACCCGGCCAGCAGGCCGGTGAGGGCCAGCAGCAGCCAGATGGCCGTGGCAGGGCGGCTGCCTGCATCCCCCAGCATAAAACCGATCTGCAGGTTGCCAAAGAGCGCCATGCAGCCCCCGGCGCTCGCATAGAAGCCGTAGTAGCTGGCGAGCTGCTCTGGGGGCGCGTAGCGGGGCAACTGGGCGGCAAAGAGCGGGAAGCAGAGGATGGAGCCCAAGGAGAGCAGGGCCACCTGCGCCAATACCCCCGCCGTCGGCCAGGGGGCCAGCAGGGGCAGGGCCAGATAGCTCAGGCCCATCAGCCCTATTCCGAGCCCCATGGCGAGTGGCACCCCAAGATGGCGTTCCACCAGACGGGACGCCGGCAGCTGGAGCAGGACGCCGATCACCGCCGAGAGGGTGAAGACGCCGCCGAGCAGCTGGGTGGCGTCCGGCAGGCTCTGGATATGGGCGGGCAGGGCGAGATAGAGCTGGTGGAACAGGATCTGGTAGCTGCCCGCCAGCAGGGTGAACATCATAAAAGGGCGCTGGCGCAGGATCTCCCGCCATTGGCGCAAAATGGCGCCGCGCGGGCTCTGGTTGTTCACCGGGCGTTTGGGCAGCACCCGATACTGCAACACCCCGAGCAGGGCGAACAGGCTAGCCGCCAGAATACCCGTCAGGGCATAGCTCTGCTGGGTCAGGGTCAGGCCGACCAGAGGACCGAGCAGCATGCCCGCCTGGCTGGCGAGATTGTGCAGGGCGAAGGCGCGCTGACGCTGATCGGGCGCGCTGCATTCGCTGGCGAGATAGGCCTGGGCGCAGGGGGTGAAGAGGGCCCCGGCAAAACCGGTGAGGGTCGCCGCCAGCAGCAGTATGGGCAGGGACTCGGCCCAGCCGAGCAGCACGAAGCCGACCGAGCGCACCAGGCAGCCCCAGACGATGGCGGGGTGATAGCCGATGCGATCCCCAAGGGTGCCCCCCAGCAGAAACAGCCCCTGCTGGCTGAAGACCCGCATCCCCATGACCAGGCCACAGGCCCAGCCGGCGAGGCCAAGTCCGCTGCCCATGTGCTGGGCGAGGAAGGGCATCATCATGTAAAAGCCGAGGTTGAACGCCAGACCATTGATGATGAGCAGGCGGGCGGCCGGGCTCATGC
>NZ_CDBZ01000002.1:10313-11396 GCF_000819985.1 Aeromonas media
GTCCCGCCAGTAGGAGGCGCCGTTCATCTTGTGTGTACTCGGGAGCCGGTTGCGGGCCATGCCGAAGGCGCCGTCATGGGAAGTCTTGTCATGATTGTCTTCGCAGGGTACGCAGGAAGGGGGTACCGCTCTGATCGTGGCTTATCTGCACCGGCACCTGATAGAGGCGCTCGATGAGGGCTGCATCGAGCACCCGAGAGGGGGGGCCGAAGGCCTGCAGATCGCCCCCTGCCAGCACGATCAGCTGATCGGCGAACTGGGCCGCCAGGTTGAGATCGTGCAGCACCACCAGAGTGATCCACTGCTGCTCCCGGGTCTGCTGGCAGAGGTGCTCCATCAGCTGCATCTGGTGATGCAGGTCCAGGGCGCTGACCGGCTCGTCCAGCATCATGATGCGGGGATCGCGCAGCAGCACCTGGGCAAAGAGCACCATCTGCCGCTGACCGCCGCTCAAGGAGTAGAGGGGGCGATCCGCCAGATGGGCGATGCCGAGCGCCTGCAGGGCGCGGCCAGCCGCCAGTATGTCCTCGTCCGCCAGACGCATGGAGAGGCTGTCGAGGCGCCCCAGCACCACCACTTCGATGACGCTCAAATCCAGCTCCAGCTGGATGTTCTGGGGCATGTAGCCAAACTGCTGGCGCCATTTGGCTTGTGTCATCTGGCGGGCACTCTGGCCCCCCAGGCGGATGTCGCCATCGGCCGGGGTCAGTTCACCGAACAGGGCGCGCAGCAGCGAGGTCTTGCCGGTCCCGTTCGGGCCAATGATCACATGGACCTGACCCGGATGCAGGGTCAGGTCGAGCTCCCGCAGCAGGGTCTGCTGGCCGAGGGAGAGGGAGAGTCGGGTTATCTCAAGCACGTTTACGCCCCCTGCCGAGGATCAGCCAGATGAAGAAGGGCACGCCAATCAGGGCGGTGACGATGCCGATGGGAAAGAGGGCGCCCGGAATGATGGACTTGGAGAGCACCGAGGCCGCCGACAACATGCAGGCACCGCACAGGGCCGAGAGCGGGATCAGGAAGCGCTGATCTTCCCCCACCAGCATACGGGCGATGTGGGGGGCCACCAGGCCGACGAAGCCG
>NZ_CDBZ01000002.1:11581-11885 GCF_000819985.1 Aeromonas media
GTGGCGGTGGCGGTGAGCAGGGCGACCAGGATCAGGGTCTTCATGCGCAGCCTGTCCACGTTGACCCCCAGGCTCCGGGCACGGGCTTCCCCCAGACGCAGGCTGGTGAGGGCCCAGGCGTCCCGGTAGATGAGCAGGGTGCAGATCAGGGTGACGGCGGCCGTGATGATCAGGGAGTCCCAGGTGGTGCGCATCAGGCTGCCAAACAGCCAGAACATGATCTGCTGGTTGAGCTCGGGGGAGGAGAGGAACTGCAGCAGGGAGAGCAGGGACTGGAACAGGAACAGCAGGGCGATGCCCGCCA
>NZ_CDBZ01000002.1:12089-15093 GCF_000819985.1 Aeromonas media
CAGCAGGGCGATGCCCGCCAGGATCAGGGTCTGGCTGCTGATGTTGCGCATCATGGCCAGACCGAACAAGAGGCTGGCGGCAAACATGCACAGGATGAAGGCACCGGCCGGAATGGCGATCAGGGGAGGGAGCCCGAGACCGCCGCTATAGAGCGCCAGTGCTGCGCCAAGCCCGGCCGCCGCCGCGAGCCCCAGGGTGAAGGGGCTGGCCAGGGGGTTGTCCAGTAGGGTCTGCATCTGGACGCCACCAAGGCCTAGCGAAGCGCCGACCACCAGCGCCATCAGGGCGATGGGCAGGCGCATGTCATGGACTATGGTGCGGGTCATGGAGTCCGCCTGGGCGGGGGCGATCAGGGCATCGACCACCTCCCCAAGGGGCAGCAGGGAGGGGCCTGTGGCGATGTCGAGCACCAGCGTAATGCACAGCACCAGGGTGAGCAGCGCCAGCCAGTGCCAGCGACGACGCTCTCGTTGCCGCTGGCGGGTGAGGGTCTGCTGCAGGGCAGCCAAATCATTCATGATGACAATCCTGAAGCGGGCGCCATGAGGGGCGCCCGGTTAAAGAGGGATGGCGAAGAGGGCTCTGCCGAGGTGGGCAGAACCCGAACTACCGGATTTAGTTGGCTTCACCCTGCTTGATACCCAGCATGAAGGTGCCTTGGGGGTGAATGGGCAGATAGGCGTGGTAGAAGCCCTGATAGGTGGCCAGGGGATCGAGATCCTTGAACAGATCCGGATAGAGCGCCTTGGCCATGAACTCGATGAGGGCGGCATCCATGATGCTGCGGGTAGCGCCGTGATAGACCGCATAGAGGCGACCCTGCTGCACCGCGGGCAGCTCGCGCCAGCCCGGACGGGCGGCAAAGCCCTGCAGACGCTGGCGCACCGTCTCGGCCGAGACGTCTTGACCGACCTGCATCGCCTCTGCACTGCTCACGCTCTCGTATCCCGCCATCAGGATCACCTCGGGCTTGCTCGCCAGCAGTTGCTCAGGGTGGATGGGGCCCCAGCGTTCGACGAAGGGCGCCGCGACGTTGTCACCGCCCGCCAGCAGGGCCATGGCGCCCCACATGTCCTTGCCATAGGTGTAGCTGTATTCGGCCGGTCCCTTGTCACCCAGCTCGATATAGACCCGGGGTGGCTGGCGCTTCGCGGCGGCGATGCGGGAGGTGATGGCGTCAATCTTGGCCTTGTATTCGTCGGCTATCTTGCGGGCACGGGCCTCCTGGCCGGTCACCTTGCCAAGCAGCAGGGTGCTCGCCATGTGGCGGGCCAGGGTCTGGGCGTTGTAGTCCACCACCACCACCGGGATGCCTGCCTGCTTGAGGCGCGGCAGATCCGGGGCCAGGGCCTCGTATTGCCACTGGGCCAGGATCACCAGATCGGGTTTGACTGCCAGGGTCTTCTCGATGGAGAAGCTCTGATCCTGCACGTTGCCAAGGTCGGGTACCTTGGCCAGCTGCGGCAGGCTGGCCACATAGAGGGACCAGATGGCGGGGCGGGACTTGACGAACCAGCCACGGGACATGCCCACCAGGCGATCGGCGCCGCCTTCACCGGCCACGGCCAGATAATCCTCGGGATAGAAACCGAGCACGATGCGGCTGGCCGGAAGGCTGAGGGAGACCTTGCGGCCCATTACATCTTCCACTTCAACGGGGGGGGCGGCCTGCGCCATCCAGCTCATCAGGGCGAGCTGACCAAGCAGCAGCAGCTTTGCCAGGGGGTGACGAAACATCTTGTAGCACCTCGGGAATAAAGACGGTCAAAAAAGAAAGTGAGAACTATTGCCATTCGTGAGCGCAAAAGCAACAAGCGTTTGTGCCATCTCATCTCTTGTTATTTCTGTCATTACTGAACCGGTTTCACACGAGCACAGAGTATCGTTCCAATGAAGCCCATCTCGCTGCCTTCACGGGGCATGGGGGCCTGTGGCGTCTATATGGCCACACCTGGAACCACGATCTGGCCGCCTCGCTCGCACCTCTGGAGCGGCTCTCAGCCCCGGACTTTGCTCGATGTCGAGCCCCTTGGCATGGCCCCCCGGAGGTGGCGACGATTTCCTGCGCACCGATGACAGGCACTGCCCATTCGGGTATTGATCGTCACCTGCGCGCAACAATTTGCGGTCATTGTTAGCCAGCTCCCAGCGGCTCCGTCGTCAAAAGGGCAGAGTAGGCGCGCTCTTGGTCATCGGCCAAGTTCGACAGGTAACAAGGTGCTGCGGCCCGCCTTGCGCGGGGCGCCAATAACATAATCTGCAAATAAAAAAAGGAAACTGACCATGTCAGGAAGACACTCTCTGGTAGCGCTGGCCGTCGGGCTGGCGCTCTCTGGACAGACACAGGCACAACTGCTGATCAGCGAATACCTGGAAGGATCCAGCAACAACAAGGCGGTGGAGCTGAGCAATCTGGGCGCGACTCCCGTCGATCTCTCTCAATACCGTTTGGCGCTCTATACCAACGGCAAGCCTCTCACCGATGCCCCCACCAACAGCCTGACACTGCAAGGCACGCTCGCCCCCGGTGCCAGCCTGGTGCTGGCCAACCCCTCCGCCAGCGGCGAGATCCTGGCCAAGGCGACCCAGACCAGCGGCAACCTGGTGTTCAACGGTGACGACGCCCTGGTGCTCTATCGCGGCAGCGAGATAGTGGACAGTGTCGGCCAGGTCGGGGTGGATCCGGGCACTGCCTGGGTGTCTGGCAGCGTCTCGACCCTGGACATGACCCTGCGCCGCAAGGCCACCGTCAGCACGGGCCGGACTGATGCGACCGGCCCTTTCGATCCGGCACTGGAATACGTGGCCGCCGCCAAGGATGACGCCAGCGGTCTCGGCTGCAGCGACGATGCCTCCTGTGATGGTACCCAGCCGCCCACCTTCGTCTGTCCGGTAGACACTCTTGTGCCGGTGCCTGCCATTCAGGGCCCCGGCAGCAGCAGCCCGCTGGTACCGGCCGGCAAGTTTGAATCCGAGCAGGCCCATGCCACCCGTGGCATCGTC
>NZ_CDBZ01000002.1:15230-15617 GCF_000819985.1 Aeromonas media
GTGGCATCGTCACTCAGGTGGTGAACGGTCTCTACAAGGGCTTCTTCATCCAGGACCCGCAAGGGGACGGGGATCCGGCCACCTCCGACGGCCTCTTCATCCACAGCACCCAGGCCAACGGCGCCATCGTGCCGGGCGCCGAGGTGTGCGTCTCGGGCAAGGTGAAGGAGTATTTCAACCAGACCCAGCTCAGTGCCGATGCGCTGGTAGTGACTCAGCCGGTGGGGGCTGTGCCGGTAGCGGTGGATCTGGTGCCGGTGGCGGGCGAGAGCCTCAGCCAGCTGCTGGAGCGCCACGAGGGGATGCAGGTGCGGCTGGTACCCGAGTCCAGTCTGGTGGTGACCCGCAACTTCAGCTTCGATTACGACGGCAAGCGCAACAACCTGG
>NZ_CDBZ01000003.1:0-182 GCF_000819985.1 Aeromonas media
TCCCCCAGCCGCACCTCCCCTTCGCCCCCCAGGGTGAGCAGGAAGCAGTGCACGTCCGCCAGGCGGCGCTCGATGCGATAGCGGGTCTTGAGGCGCGAGTAGCCCGCCAGCCACACCTGCTCCTGGCCGAGGGCGGGCAGCAGGCTGTCGCAGCAGATCTGCTCGCGGCAGTCGGGGGAGAC
>NZ_CDBZ01000003.1:471-1014 GCF_000819985.1 Aeromonas media
TCGACAAGATCGGTGTTGGCAGTTTCAGACATCATCAGGACGGGCTCAGCCATGTCGAAGGGACAGGCCCCAGCATAGCATTGAGGGCATCAAGTCACAGGAGACCAGCCATGCATATCCATCACGTCGCCATCTGGGCGCAGGATCTGGAGGCACTCAAGGCATTCTACTGCACCCTGTTTGGCGGGCAGGCCAATGAGCGCTACCACAATCAAGCCAAGCAGTTCAGCTCTTACTTCGTGCGTTTCGAAGGGGGCGCCAGCCTGGAGCTGATGCACACCCCCATCCTGTTTCCGGCAGATCTCAGTCTGCCACACCCGCTGCAGGGGCTGGCCCATATCGCCTTTTCCCTCGGCAGCGTGGAGGCGGTGGACAAGATGACGGCGCGCCTCAAGCTGCTCAAGGGCGCCGAGGTGAAACACCTGGACGGCCCCCGCTGGACCGGTGACGGCTATTACGAGAGCACCTTCCTCGACCCGGAAGGCAACCGGCTGGAGCTGACCATCTAATACCTGAATAATCCCCTCACCCTGACCCTCTCCC
>NZ_CDBZ01000003.1:1208-42486 GCF_000819985.1 Aeromonas media
CGTAGGTTCGATTAGCGAAGCGTAATCGGACGACGTATTTTCTCCCTTCTCCCGTTTATTAAAAAAGGAGGAGAAGGGCTGGGGATGAGGGGGAGGAAAAAAGAGATTACGCGGTAAACGTTGGGCTTCGTTACGCTCAGCCACAACCTACACAATCGGTAGGTTGGTGCTGAGCCTGCGAAGCCCAACATACGAGATGCCCTCTCCCAAAGGGAGAGGGGTTATACATAATCAGGGATATTCTTGTGAGGTATAATATAATTATTTCATAAACATCAAATTATATCTCGCTACTGGAATCTAAAGAGCAATCAGTTGCTACAGGTTTAACAACTAGTGGTGAACTACTCATATATGGAACTTTTCCTGATGGAACAATACTCGATGCGGCCTCAAGATGGACATCTTGATCATCAAAGAAAATATGTGGTTTGAATGCTTTCAACACTTTCGCTTTTCCTACTCCGCCGAGGAAAAAAGCTTCATCTACATAAATCCCCCAGCTTCTCAAAGTCTTAATAACTCGCATTTCAGAGGGACTATTACGAGCCGTAACGATAGCAACCCGCAGCGGGGAATATTCAATCTTCATCGGAAGTCGATTACGTAACACCGCGAGTTTTCTCAGTAAGTTAGCATAAGGCCCATCTGACATAGGTACATCTTGTAAAGCATCTTCTCTTGCATGAAAAGCGGCCATTCCTTCCGTTTTATATACCAATTCACTCTCGTCAGAAAACAATACAGCATCGCCATCAAATGCAATTCTTACTTGTCCCTCAGGTATTTGTGCAGCTTCTTTTGGAGGCAACTTTACCACAGCAGCGGCGCACTGCCTGGAATCAATAACTTGTTGAGCATCGCCAACATTTGTTGTCAGAAACAAATCGACATCAAATGCATCTAAGTAGTCAACTACAGACTCTCCCGCAGTAAATGCTGAACGAGTTATATCTAACTTCATATGCCGGATCGTATTTAGTACTCTGAGGCCAGTCTCTGGACTATTCCTAGACATAACCACAACCTCAACTAAAGGAGACTTCTCCCCAGCTTCAAGGTGAGAATTTAGAGCAAGCAATGCTTTAACTAGAGGAAACCCTGTACCCGGAGATAATGGCAGATCCTCATGTGCCAACATATAGTCACGATAGCGGTCAATCGCGACATCACGATCAGTATCAAACATGTCTCTAAATATTTGATCTGACTCATTCATATCAAATAATGCGGTAGCAGATATCCCAACCACTAGAGTTTTACTTAAATCCAATGCCATAACATTTCCCTGTTTCAGTCAGATAAAAATTACAGTTCATCATTCATAGTTGTTAATTCCCCCAACCTCTCAGCCAATCCGGAATAACGCTCGGTCTTTTTCCTGACCGCTTGTGCCAACAGGGCGCGATCGCCGTAGAGATCGAGTCGGGCCTTGGCGCGGGTGATGCCGGTATAGACCAGCTCACGGGTCAGGAGCGGGCTGGGGCTGTCGGGCAGCACCAGCACGGTATGGGCAAACTCGGAGCCCTGGGATTTGTGGATGGTCATGGCGTAGACCGTCTCGTGGGGTGGCAGCCGGCTGGGCAACAGCGCCCGCAGGGTGCCGTCCGGCTGCTCAAACCATACCTTGAGTCGCCCGGTTTCATCGGGCAGACAGAGCCCCATATCGCCGTTGTAGAGGCCGACCCCGTGGTCGTTGCGCACCACCATCACCGGGCGACCCGCATACCAGTCGCCATCCCGGGCAATCAGCCCGGCCCGTGACAGGGCCAGTTCGAGCCGCTCGTTAAGCCCCAGCACCCCGAACGGGCCGTCACGCAGGGCGCAGAGGATCTGGAAGCTGTTGAATGCCTTGAATACGGCGGCGGGATCTTCCCCCGCGCGGGCCGCCTTCAGATAGCTGCCGTAACCGGCCACCCCCTGGGTAATCAGGGCATCGTAGGCCTCCCCGGCCCAGGGGTGCAGGCTGATATCAGCGAATCCTGCGCCCCAGACGGCCTCTACCGCCGTGGCATCTCCGCCGTTGCAGGCGCGCGCCAGCTGGCCGATGCCCGAATGTTGATCAAAGCGCCAGCTCTTGGCCAGCAAACAGAGGCTGTCGCGCACCGGAGCCCCCGTGGGCGTGCCCTGCAAGCGGTAGCCGGTCTGGCGGGAGAGCCAATCCGCCTGCGCCGGGCTGATGCCCTGTTCGATAAAGCTGCAGATATCGCCGAGCACGGCCCCCGCCTCCACCGAGGCGAGCTGATCCTTGTCGCCGAGCAGGATCAGGCGGGCGTGGCTCGGCAGCGCATCGAGCAGGCGCGCCATCATCGGCAAGTCGACCATAGAGGCCTCATCCACCACCAGCAAGTCGAGGTGCAGCGGGTTGCCCGCGTGGTGGCGGAACTGGCTGCGCCCCGGAATGACCCCGAGCAGCCGGTGCAGGGTGCCCGCCTCGGTGGGGATCGCTTCCACCCACTCGGGGGGCAGATCGAGGGCCTGCAGGGCAGAGCCGATACTCTCGGTGAGGCGCGCCGCCGCCTTGCCGGTGGGGGCCACCAGCCGGATCGCCGGGGCCTTGCCTGCCTGCAGGCCGGTCTCCACCAGAATGGCGAGCAGTTTGGCGACCGTGGTGGTCTTGCCGGTGCCGGGGCCGCCGGAGATCACCGCAAAGGGGCGCGCCGCCGCGGTAGCCGCCGCCAGCTTCTGGCCGTTGCAGCAGAGCGCCTCGGGCACCAGCGCATCCAGCTTGCTCAAGTCGCTCGCCGCCTGGGCGCTGGCAAGCAGCCCTTCGATGGCAGGCCAATCCACCTCGCTCGGGAACACCAGATCCAGATACTTCAGGGTAAAGTGGCGGGCCGAGAAGTCGGGGGCGAGGCGGGCTTTGAGCAGCGCCGCAAACACCAGCCCGTAGTCGCGGGCAAACAGCCGCGACAGGGCCGGGGCTATCTCTGGCCATTCGGCTCTTTCACTCAAAGCGCGCAGATGGCGTGCAACCCCCTGCTCGTGATCGTGGTAGCGGGTGAGGTAGAGCCGCCCGTGCCACAGCCGCAGCGGCCAGCGCGGGGCGTGGCCGTCATCCTGCTCGGTGCCAACCAAGGGACTTGCCGCAAACAGGGCGGGCCAGCGGGCAGGATCCGCCAGATCCAGCAACAGATCCCGGCTCTGCTGGGGATCCAGCCCGAACGGGCGCAATGATCCGGCAGCGAGCATCTCCAGCGGCAGGCAAACATGACCGCGCCCCAGCTCGAAGCAGGTGAGCGCCGCCCCCAGCACCAGCTCGGGGCTGCCGCCCAGATCGGCCACCAGCCTGGCAAATTGCAGATCCAGCTGGCGGATACGGCCAGCCAGCGCCAGTGCTTTTAACCGTTCAACCATCATTGCACTGGTTGCGGTGCTGATCATGGTGCCGCTCATGCCTCTACCTCGTTCAATTCTGTTGATGACACATCGCCAGAGCGATCACCATTTCTAAACAACTCATCCAGCTCCAGCACCAGTTCACGGCTCGGGCGGGTATGGAAAATGCCCCCCTGCGGCATGCCGCGCAGGAACAGATAGAAAACCCCGCCAAAGTGCTGCTCGAAGTCGTAGCTCGGCAGGCGCAGGGTGAGCAGCCGGTGCAGCGCCAGCGAGTAGAGCTGGTATTGCAGGTCGTAGCGATGCTCCGCCATCGCCCGCTCCAGCGCCGGACGGCTGTAATCGGTGGGGCTCATGCCGAGGTGGTTCGATTTGTAGTCGAGCAGATACCAGCGCCCCTGCCACTCGAACACCAGATCGATAAAGCCCTTGAGCATCCCCTGCACGGTGGCAAAGCTGAGCGGCTTGTTGCCCCGCGACAGCGGGTCGTGCTGCTGGCAGAGCGCAGTCAGCGCCGGTGCCGTCACCCGTCCCATGGGCAGGAAGAACTCCAGCTCCACCTGTTTG
The DNA here is from genome assembly GCF_000819985.1 of Aeromonas media. Taxonomy (GTDB): domain Bacteria; phylum Pseudomonadota; class Gammaproteobacteria; order Enterobacterales; family Aeromonadaceae; genus Aeromonas; species Aeromonas media. The sequence goes on from NZ_CDBZ01000003.1 coordinate 5,115, forward strand.
CGCTCGGGGGCCAGATCCCGCAGCAGCACCGGATCACCAAAGCCGGTATCGAGCGGAGTATCGAGCACCGCCTCCACCTGCTGTTGCAACACAGGGGCCCAACTCTCGTCGAAGCCGTCTTGCAGCAACAGACTGGCGATATGCTCTGCCAACGGCTCGCCCGCGGCGCTCTGAAAATCGATGGTCTCGAACAGGCTGTGCAGCAAGGTGCCGGGGCGCGCCCCTTTCGGGAAGGTGAAGATGGAGGGCTGGGGCGCCTCCTCGGGTTGTTCCGCCGCCAGCGCGGCCGCCTCGGTGACGACCTCGTCATCGAAGCCGGGATTGGCCAGAACCCCCTTGCTGTGACCGTGACCCTGCGCCGCCAGCCCGGAGTAGGAGCTGATCCACCAGTCCCGCTCAAGGGAGCCGCTAAAATGGCGCACCTGCGGCTCGCCCAACTGCTCCTCCTCTGGCGGCAGCGGGGCGGGACGGGTGAGCGAGGGCTCACCGACGGCCACCCCGGGCAACGCCTGTGCCAGCTCGGTGAGGGCGGTCGCCAAGGTTTCGGCATCCCCCTCTTCGCCCTTTTGCAGCAGGTAGCCGATGGCGGTGTGGTGCAGGTCGGTCTTCTCCGACTTGCCATTGCCGGAGCGCACCGGCGCCAGTCCCAGCCAGGTGGCGTAGACGCCCCGGGTCAGCGCCACATAGAGCAGTCGCAGATCTTCGGCAAGGCGCTCGCGGTCGGCCTCCGCCAGGGAGCCCTCGGCGCCGGTCAGATCGAGAATGGTACGATTGCCCGCCTCGTCCGCCTCGTGATAGAGCGGGGTCTCGGCGGTTCTGTGGCTGCAGATAAAGGGCAGGAATACCAGCGGGTACTCCAGCCCCTTGGATTTGTGGATGGTGACGATCTGCACCAATTTCCGCTCGGATTCGAGCCGCAGTACCTGCTCCGCATCCTGCCCGTTGGGGCGGCTCACCGCCTCCCCCAGCCAACGCAGCAGGGCGTACTCCCCGTCCAGCTCGCTGCTCACCTGTTGCAGCAGCTCGCCGAGATGGAGGAAGTTGGTCAGCCGCCGCTCGCCATAGGGGCTCGCCAGCAGGGAGGAGGCAAGATTGCGCCGGTGCAGCAGGGCCCGCAACATCGCCAGCACGCCACGGCGATGCCAGATCTTGCGGTACTCCATAAACTCCTGTACCGCGCTCTCCCACGCCCGCTCGTCGCTGGCCAGCCCATCGAGCGCCTTGGCATCGAGATCAAACAGGCCGGTGGCGAGCGCAGCCCGCAGGCTGCGCTCTTCGCTCGGGTTCTGGCAGGCGTGCAAAATCAGCAAAATCTCCCGCGCCTCCACCTGCTCCAGCACGCTCTCGCGGTTCGACAGATAGACGGAGGCGATGGCGAGGCGCGCCAGCTCCTGCTGCACCAGCTTGCCCTCGGCGCCGGTTCGCACCAGCACGGCGATATCCCCGGCCTTCACCGCCTTGTCACCAATCAGCGCCTTGCCCTCACGGGCCAGGGTCAGCAGGCGGTGGATCTCGGCGGCGGTGGCGCGGGCCATCTTGCTCTGGTAATCCCCCCTATTGAAGGTGGGCTGGCCGGTCAGCTGCCAGCAGTGCAGTACCGGCACGGTGGCGCCCTCCAGCAGCAGCGCCTTGCTCTTGCCCTGCGCCTCCACCGGCAGGAAGGGGATATCCGCCTCGTAGATAAAGGGATCCTTGGCCCGCTCGAACAGGCCGTTGACCGCCCCCACCAGGGCACTGCTGGAGCGCCAGTTGCGCCCGAGGGTGTAGTGGGCGCTCACATTTCGCCGCGCCTGAATGTAGGTAAAGATGTCGGCGCCGCGAAAGCCGTAGATGGCCTGCTTGGGGTCACCGATCATCAACAGCGCAGTGTCTTTGTGGCCGCCGTAGAGGCGATGGAAGATGCGGTACTGCTGGGGGTCGGTATCCTGGAATTCATCGATCATCGCCACCCGGTAGGTGGCTCGAATGCGCTCGCAGAGCCGCTCGCCCAGGCCGGAGCCGAGCGCGCCGTCGAGGTCTTTGAGCAGGTCATCGAACGAGAGTTGATGTGCTTGGCGCTTGCTGGCCTGCATCCGGCTGCGCACCACCTTGGCCGCCCGTTGCAGGATCAGATCGCGAATACCGGGGCGGCTCGCCAGCAGTTCGTCGATCTGGCTGAACAGCGGCAGGGTTGGTGGCGACTTCCCCTTGTTCAGCTTGGCTTCCAGTGTCTCCTGGCCGAAGCGCTCGAGATCCTTGGGCAGCTCGTAACCGCTGCCCTCGTCCTGCGCCCAGTCGCTGATCTTGGCGAGCCAGCCTTCGTAGTTCTTGCCGGTATAGAGCTTCATCTGCCCCTCGGTCTGGCGGCGGATCTCGTCCGTCTGCGCCAGCCATTCGCTCTTCACCGCAGCGATGCGACTCATGGCCGCTTGATGGCGGGCGGCGAGGGTCTCGTCCCCCAACGCGGGGTGGATCTCCAGCTCGCTGTTGTCGAGCCAGCCGTTCATCTCCCGAAGCAGGGCGGCGGGGCTCAGCCAGAGCGCGCGCACCGAGCTGGCCAGGGTCTTGCCCACCGGATAGAACTCGGCGCGCCAGTAGTCGCTCACCGCCTGCAGCCTGAGCTGGCTGTCGTCGGTCAAAAATTCGGTTTCAAAGAGGGCGCCCGACTCGAAGGCGTTCTGCTTGAGCATCCGCTGGCAGAAACCGTGGATGGTGAAGACAGCCGCCTCGTCCATCTGCCGCTCGGCAGCCAGCAGGCGACGAGCCGCCAGCTCGTGATCCTCCACCTCGACCAGCAGTTGGGCCAGCAGGGTGTCACTGCTGTGACCGCGCATAAAGGCGAGGCGCGCCTCGTGGATGCGGCCGCGGATCCTCCCGCGCAGCTCGGCGGTGGCCGCTTCGGTAAAGGTCACCACCAGGATCTCGGTCACCGACAGCGGCCGCTCGTGGGCGCTCGGCTGACCCACATCGGCGCCCTCTTCGATGAGCGGGCCGTGACCCAGCAGCAGGCGCAGGTAGAGACCGGCGATGGTGTAGGTCTTGCCGGTGCCGGCGGAGGCTTCGATCAGTCGTTCACCATGGAGGGGAAAACGCAGGGTATTGAGCGGGTTAGCCATTATTTCAGCTCCTCCAGGGTCTTGAGCAGCGGGGTCAGGTGTTCACGGGCCAGGGCCTGTAACTGGTCAAGCACGGCGTCATCCAGCTCGGGGAAGCAGCGGGCGACATAAGGGTCTTGCCCCTCCCCCGTCACCATGTAACCGCCGTTGAAGCGGGTGAGGGCCGCCTTGTCGGCCGCCTCCGGCTTGTCGGGATCCTTCTCGATCGCCCTGAGCCAATCCCAGGCGGTGTTGGGGAAAAACGGCAGTGGCCGCTTCATCCCCTGCGCCCAGCACGCCACCAGCGCCGCCAGCTTGGGACGCGCCTCGTCGGCAGCGAGTACAGGCAGGCGCAGACTCTGTTTGGCATCGAACAGCAGGGTGTCGCCGGGGGCGCAGCTCAATGAGAGGCAGAGGTGCTGGATCCAGCCCAGCAGCAGATCCTTGCCGTTGAAGCTGCCGGGTTTGACCACCAGCAAGCGCCCCTTCTGGGTGTCGATCCACCCTTGCAGCTGGCCCTGAGTGAGGGAGATATCGATCTCCACCGCCTGCTTTTCTGACTCATTGGCAGCAACCCAGGGCCTTAGCCGATCCGCCAGCTTGCCCATCTCGGCATCCAGATCGTCCAGCAGCAGGCTGCCGAACCACCCTTGTGGCAGCAGGCCGGTGAGCTGCAACCGCTCGCGCCGTTTGCTCACACTATCGCTCCGCTCTGGACTGTCGCCCTCGGCCAGATGGGCATCGAGCAGCAGATCTTTCAGCTGATAATGTTGCAGACCATCCAGCTCGAACGGCTCGCTGTCCTCGATGTTGGCCTCGTTCAGTTCAAACCACACCTTGAGGCGACGGTTGAGGAAATATTTGGTGGGCTGGCGATAGAAGCGCAGCAGCTCCGCCAGCTCCAGCCCCTGCTCCTTGCCCCATTCGGGGGGTAAAGGCAGCTCGCCGCTCTGGAAGTTGGCCGCGCCGCGCACCGGATTGAGCGCTGGCAGCCAGTCGGCGGCATAGGTGAAGAGCCGCGAACCCGGCTCCGGGTAGAAGTAGTTGCGGCTGTAGGGGGTGAGCGGATGCGCCACCATCAGGTGGTTGAGCAGCCGCTTGCCGGAGGTTTCGTCATCGAGATCCTCATCCCCCGCCAGCACAAAGCCCTGCCGCACATAGTCGATCAGCTCCGCCAGCAGCACCGAGGGCACCTTGTCGCTGTTGTCCTGGGCGCTGAACCCCTGATAGCTGATATAGAGCCCCTGCTGGGCACTGAGCAGCGCCTCGAGGAAGAGGTAGCGGTCATCATCACGACGGGAGCGATCCCCGCGCCGCGACGCCACCGCCATCAGATCGAACCCCATAGGAGCCAGGGTGCGCGGGTAGACGCCATCGTTCATGCCAAGCAGACAGACCTGCTTGAAGGGGATGGAGCGCATCGGCATCAGGGTGCAGAAGTTGACCTGACCGGCGAGGAAGCGCTGGCTGGAGCGGGACTCCCCCAGCACGCTGCCGAGGTAGTCCTGCAACAGGTCGGCACTGATGGGCTGCTCGAAGCGGGCCTCGCCGAGCTGGGCGAGCCAGTCGGCCAGCTGGCTGCGGATTAGTTGCAGCTGGCGCTCTTCATCCTCGTCGGCCAGATAGAAGCGCTCCAGCAGCGCGTTGAGGCAGGCAACCCACTCCCCCAGCGGCTGCGCCTGTTGCAGCCGGGGCAAGAATTCGGCCAGCGAGTCGACGAACCAGGCGAGCTTGCCGAGCGCCAACCCCTGCTGGCCCTCGATATCGGCGTAGGGCAGAATGCCCGCCACCGGCTCGCCATCCCCCATGGCAAAGCCGAGCAGCATGCGGCGCAGGCCGAACAGCCAGCTGTTGCCAGAGAGGCGCGGCAGATCGAAACGTTCGGGGTAGCCGTCGTCCAGCCCCCAGCGGATACCGGTCTCCTGCACCCAGACCCGCAACTGGTTGAATTCGTCGTCATCGAGCTCGAAGCGGCGCAGCACGGCAGGCACCTCGAGAATGGCGAGCAGTTCCCCCGCCCCCAAGCGAGCGTTGGGCAGCCTGAGCAGGGCGAGGAAGCTTTGCAGCAGCGGGCTCTCCTGACTCGCCGCCCGATCCGAGACCGCAAACGGGATCTGGCCCCGCGCGCCAAACACCGCCTGAATGTAGGGGCCGTAGCTGTTCACATCCGGCATCATCACCACCACATCTTTCGGGGTGAGGGACGGGTCCTGCTCGAACAGCGCCAGCAGCCGATCATGCAGCACTTCCAGCTCCCGCATCGGGCCGTGGCATGCGTGGATCTGCAAGGATCCATCCGCCGGATCGATCGGGCTCTTGTGGTGGCTGCTATCGAGATCAAATTGCCCCGCGCCCCGTTCAGCCAGTTCCAGCACATCCTTCTGGATGGCGCGCAGCAGGCTGACGTTGCCCTGCTCATCCACCTCGTCGATATCGACGAAGGCCTCGATTTGCGGCACCTCCAGCTCCATCAGCTGGTGCAGGTAGTCGCGCCCCAGCTTGCCCATGGAGGCGAGCAGCGGGTTGGCAGGGCCCTGCAGGGTCTCAAGATCGGTACCGGGTTTGAGCTTATTTTCGAGGCGTGCCAGCGTCTTGCGATCGAGCAGGTCACCCCAGTAGTAGCGGCAGGGGTTGGTGACAAACAGGTGCACCTCCACCTCCGGCCGGCTACCAAGGGCCAGCAATGCCTCCACATAGCGCGGCGGCAGCGCCGAGATGCCGAACACGAAGACCCGCTGCGGCAGCTTGCCCGGCAGATCGGCGGTGCGTTGCAGCTCATGGATAAACTCCTCGTAGAGGTTGGCTCTGTGGTAGCCACTCGGAGAGAGCGCCAGGGTGCGGGCCACCAGCTCGCGCCACAGCTCAGGCTGCCAATCCTGACCGCTCACCCCGGCCAGCTCCAACCCCAATCCCTCCCCCTGTTCCCAACGGGCGATCCAGTCCGGCCGATAGACCAGATACTGGTCGAACAGATCCGCCACCTTCTGGCAGAGCTGCCAGAGCCGCACCTGCTCGGGATCCTGGGCAGGATCCTGCTCATCCCCGCCCAGATAGGCGGCGAGCGGCGCGAAGGCGGGCCTGCCGAGCAGAGCGGGCAGAATGGTCATCAGCTGCCAGCTCATGGATCCCTTGTTGTAGGGGCTCTGGCGGGGCACGTCCGCCAGTACCTGGGTGAACATCTCCCAGATAAAGCTGGCGGGCAGCGGGAAGTCGATATTGGCGGCGATGCCGAAGGCCTTGGCCAGCTCCAGCTTGAGCCACTGGGCCATGCCGGGACTCTGCACCAGGATCTGCTCCCGATCGAAGGGGTGAGAGAGGGGCGCCTGCCGGATGCGGCTCACCAGCAGCTCCTTGAGCAGATCCAGCTGATTGGAGTGGTAGAGGGTAAACATGGACGACTCCCGCCAATTTCATGAAGAGGGGTGTGCGCCGGAAAAGACGAACCATTTCCGTCACTTCACACGAAATGGGATTGTCGGGGATCGGGGGATAAGATGCAAAAGGCGCTTGCCACCGCCAGGCGGGCCTCGTCACAGTACCGGCATTCGCCCCCTGGCGGGCATAAAAAAGCCGGTGCTGCTGCACCGGCCAAAAGGCGTTGGAAAACTTGAACTATCAGGGTATTACCAGCACTTGCCGAGGCGGGCATCCAGGCTGAAGGCACCAGGACCGGCTGCCGCCAGGGCCAGGAAACCACCGGCCACCGAGAGGTTCTTCATGAACATCAGCATCTGCATCTGTTCGGCAGGCTGATAGTGGAAGATGAAGGCGGCCATCAGGGTGAAACCGGCCAGCAGCACCGAGAGGCTGCGGGTAAAGAGACCCAGCACGATGGCGAGACCGCCACCCAGCTCCAGCAGGATCACCAGGGGCAGCATGAACCCGGGCACGCCCATGGCTTCCATGTAACCCTGGGTACCGGCGTAACCGCCGATCTTGCCCCAGCCTGCCATCACGAACATCAGCGCCAGCAGAACACGACCCGCCAGCAGTGCCACATCTTTCATCTTGTCCATCGTCAGATTCCTTTGATTACCCATCTTGGTAATAACAGTGTAAGAGCTAATTGTTAACTCATTCATTTCGCCGTGATTTATCTATCAGGGCAAGTCAAACAGCAGGGCTTCACTCCCCTCGGCGGCGGTGAGCGTCCAGGACGCTTCATCGCGACTAAGCAGGCCGTCGCCGGGTCGGGCAGCCAGACCGTTGCCAGTCAGCTCCCCTGAAATCATATGCAGGTAACCATGACGCCCTTGCAATGCCCATTCGAGGGTTTCCCCTGCGGCAAGTTGCAGTCGCCAGATGCGGGCCTGCTGGCGGATCCTGAAGGATCCTTCCTCCCCATCCGGTGACGCGACCAGCGTCAGCCCGGGCTGGGTGGCTATCTTCTTCTGCTGATAACCCGGGGTAGTGCCGACTTCGTTCGGCTCTATCCAGATCTGCAACAGGGAGAGGGGCTCGGTCTGCGAGGGGTTGTACTCGCTGTGCCGGATGCCGGACCCTGCGCTCATCAGCTGGAAATCCCCCGCCGGGATCTGCTCGGCATGGCCGAGGCTGTCCCTGTGCTCTATGGTGCCGCTCAGCACGCAGGTGAGGATCTCCATGTTGGCATGAGGGTGGGTAGCGAAGCCGCCACCCGGCGCCACCAGATCCTGATTGATGACCCGCAGCACTGAATGCCCCATCCAGTCCGGGTCGTAGTAGTGCCCGAAGGAAAAGCTGTGGCGCGCATCCAGCCAGCCGAAGTTGGCCTTGCCGCGCGCTTCTGCGGCTCTCAATTTCATCATGGTGTGCTCCTCACGTACCGATACGGTTGATTAACGCTGCTTGCCGCTACCGATGCCGAACGGAATGCGGTAGTCGCTGCTCTGCTCACCCAGGCTCACGGTCAAGTTGCCCTGGGTGCGGCTCGGGATCTGTACCTGCTGGGTGCCCATCAGGTTGGCGTGAACGGAGGCCAGCAGATCGCCAGACTCATCGCGCACCTCCAGCATGGGGTTCGCCTTGCCAGCCATGGCGGCGGTGGCATTCCAGTTCACGAACAGCACGCCAGGGGCGGCATTGAGATCGGCCGGCACGGCAGCCTGGGCGAAACCTGCGGTCATCAGGCCTGCAACGGCCAGCATCTTGATTACGTTTTTCATGTTCATTCACTCTCTTGGTTTTTATGTCATTGCCAAGGCCGGTCTGGCCCGAATCAATGCATCCATGCAAGAGGTTATTCAAATAGTGTGTTGTTCTTTCACCTACAGCAGACATCGTTTTTGTGATGTCTCAGCCTGGAACTACCTTTTATTTGGCCGCTTGGCCTTCCTGCCTAAGCGTTGATTGAATATTAAAGTCACTTGCCCTAAGTTGTTAGCGAGATAATCTGGTAAACATGTTCAAAAAAATTGAAGGTTAGATATGGCCAAGGAATCGAACAAGGAGCGGGCGCTGACCCTGGAGGCGATCCGGGTGCTGGACGCCATAGACCGTCGTGGCAGCTTCGCGGCGGCGGCCGACGAGCTGGGCAAGGTGCCCTCGGCGCTGAGCTACACGGTGCAGAAGCTGGAAGACGAGCTGGACGCCATGCTGTTTGATCGCAGCGGCCACAGAACCAAATTCACCCCCGCCGGGCGCATGCTGCTGGAGCAGGGCCGCCTGCTGCTGGAGGCCGCCGAGCATCTGGTCGGGGAGACCCGGGCGCTGGCCCGGGGCTGGGAGACCGACATCACCATCGCCGTCGATGCCCTGGTGCCGCTGCAGGCGCTCTACCCCCTGGTGGAGCGGCTGGCCGAATTGACGGATACCCGGCTGCGGCTGCGGGCCGAGGTGCTGGCGGGCAGTTGGGAGTGTCTGGAAGATGGCCGCGCCGACCTGCTTATCTCCTCCCTCAATCCCGACATCACCCTGACCGGCATCAAGCACCAGTCCTTGCAGGAGGAGGTGATGCTCTACGTCGCCCACCCGGATCACCCCCTGCACGGGGAGCCCGAGCCCCTGGCGGACGAGACCCTGCGCCGCTACCGCGCCATCGCCATCGCCGACACGGCGCGGCGCAAGCCCGCCCTCACCTATCGTCTGCTGGACAAGCAGCCGCGCCTGACCGTCAGCACCATGGGGGAGAAGCGCGATGCCCTGCTGGCGGGCATCGGGGTCGGCACCATGCCCCTGAGCTGGATAGAAGAGGACATCAAGGCGGGGCGACTCAAGGTGATCGGCCCCGAGTATCGCCATCAGGTGCAGGTCGTGCTGGCGTGGCGGCGAGATACCATGGGCAAGGCCAAGAGCTGGCTGGTGCGGGAGATCCCCAAGCTGTTCCCCTGCAAGGGGGAATAGCTTCCAGGGAAGGCGGCGCAGGAGGTGCCAAAAAATGCGCCCCTTCCTTGACGGCGGGCTCAAATTCGGAGAAAAGAAAAAAAGCGGACCTCTTGCGAGTTCCGCTCAATGCCAGGAAAGAATAAAACCTTGCGGTTAAAAAAACCCTTAAATTGGAAGCAAACAATCGTTTTCTCAACCAGGAAGGTATTGAATCCGATTCGTGTTGGATTATGTGCGATGTAATATGCATCACCAGCAAAATGTTGGAAGGTTGAAGGATATGCACCACCGAGTGTCATTATCTGCCACCTTGCACCACAACTGGTCAGGCCATTTCAGCCGTTATAACCGGGTTACTCTCCTCTGGTTTTTCTAGGTGTCAAAAACTGAGCCCAATACAGATAAATCACTCACTTTTTGACACGACTAAAAATGCAGATAAAGGAATAGTTGCATGACCTACAGCCAGACCCTGGCCAACCACATTCTCGACACCCTGAAGAAGACCCTGACCGACAAGGGGATCCGCTATCAGACCCTGGCGGAAGCCATGGGGGTCTCCATCGCCACCGTGAAGCGGATGATGAACAAACCCTCCCTGCCCTTCGACACCCTGCTGGAGATCTGCCATCTGGTGGGCCTCTCGTTCGAGGAGCTGCTGGATCGCACCCAGGATGCCCAGAGCCGCCGCGCCGTCTTCACCCAGGAGCAGGACGAGGCGTTTCACAAGGAGCCCGGCCTCTACGCCTTCCTCGCCAACATCTTCTGGCGCGACAAGACCCTCATCGATCTCAAGCGCGAATACGGCCTGACCGACGCATCCTGCTACCTCTATCTGCGCAAGCTGGAGAAGCTCGGCATATTGCAGCTCGGCATCGACAACAGCTACCACTTCCTCATCAGCGAGCGCATCAGCTTCGAACAGCACAGTCGCTTCGCCCGCCAGCAGGCACGCCAGGCCATGTCGGTGCTGGGGGACTATCTGGTGGAGAACATGCACAAGTCGAACAACTACATGGCGCTGTGCCAGCTCCACCTGGACGAGAGCGAAGCCATGGCCCTGATCGATCGCATGAAGGAGTACTGGCATCAGGAGCTCAAACTCAACCGCCCCGCCATCGGCCAGCGGGAGGGCAGCAAGACCTACACCATGTCGCTGCAACTGGCGGACTGCGGCTACCAGAGCTTCGACGACCTTATCCCCAATATCGACAACTGATCCCGGCGGATCCTGCGGGATCCGTCCGTTTTCGCTGGCTCGGTCGTTAGCCTTACATCGGCCATTCAGGCCCTCTTGCCGCCTTCGGATGCAGTGCCCGTCAGTGCTCTGGATATTCCCTAGTCAACGAGCCGGGTTTGCTGCAGTGTGCCTGAGAGCGGCTGCAAGACGCGCGTATCCAGACAGATACGGATCGCATCCTGCCGCCAGTGTTCGATATCGCAATCCACCAGCGCCCCCCGCTCGTCGTAGTTGACCCGCACCAGTCTTAGCACGGCACTCCCCTCCGCCAGATTGAGGGCCCGGGCTATCTCTCCGCGAGCCGCCGAGGGGGTGATCTCCAGGCTCGCTCCACCCTGGCCTATGCCATAGCGCTGCTGATAGAGCTCGGTGAGGGAACTGGCCAGCGGGGCGATGGCGATATCGGGAAAGCGGCTCGCCAGCAGATGGTGGCTGACGTGCAGCACGGGGCGGCCGTCGATCAGTCGCTGGCGGCGGATTTCATAAAGCGGGGTGAAGGGCACCAACCCCATCCAGCGGCACAGTTCGCTGCTGGCAAGCTCGCCGCCGTGGGCCAGCACCCGGGTTTCGGCGGTGCGCTGCTGCTCGCCGATCCACTGATGAAAGTGGGTGTGGATGGCGGGGTCATAGGTGAGGCGAGGCGGCGCCACGAACCAACCGCGTCGCTCGGCCCGGTAGATAAGGCCATCCGCCTCGAGGCTGGAGAGCGCCTCCTTGATGGTGATGCGGGTAGTGGCGAAGCGCTCGCTCAGCGCCCGTTCGGCGGGCAACTGCTGCCCGGCCCCCAGCTGGCCGCTGCCGATATAGCGGCGCAGGGTCTGGCAAATCTGTTCGCACTTGGAGGGGCTGCGGCCATCGGTCAGCCCCTGTTCACTCAATCGCTCTGTCACTGTCACGTCCCTGTCGGTCATTCCGGTGTGCGCCCCCTGGAGTAGACCAGCGGCTGTCGGTCCCGAGTTGTAACCGCTTCGGATGACAGCGCCATGACAGGACTATTGTCACGAAAACGCCATCAAAGCGCCCCGCCACCGTCATATTTCCCCTCTAGCATCCCTCTCGAACCTTAACTGACCTAGTCCAGAGGGATGGGATGATGAAAAGCGTGATCGCAAGTGCACTGGCCCTGGTGGCCATCAGTCAACCGCTGTTTGCCGCCGAGAACATCGCGGATCTCGAGAAGGCCGCCCGCGGTGAAGGGCAACTCAGCAGCATCGGCATGCCCGACAGCTGGGCCAACTGGAAGGATACCTGGCAGCAGCTGGGCAGCATCTACGGCATCAAGCATCAGGATACCGACATGAGCTCGGCGCAGGAGATCGCCAAGTTCGCCGCCGAGAAGGCCAACGCTACCGCTGATATCGGTGACGTGGGCGGCGCCTTCGGTCCGGTGGCGGTCAAGCAGGGGGTCACCCAGCCCTACAAACCCTCCACCTGGGCGGACATTCCGAACTGGGCCAAGGATGCGGACGGTCACTGGATGCTGGCCTATACCGGCACCATCGCCTTCCTGATCAACAAGGATCTGGTCAAGGCTGCCCCCACCAGCTGGCAATCCCTGCTGGGCGGTGACTACAAGGTGACCCTGGGTGACGTGGGCGTCGCTTCCCAGGCCAACAACGGCGTGCTGGCAGCGGCCTATGCCACCGGCGGCAGCGAGAAGAACCTCAAGCCCGCCCTGGATCTGTTCGGCCAGCTGGCCAAGCAGGGCCGTCTGTCGCTGAACGACCCGACCATCGCCAATATCGAGAAGGGTGAAGTGGAAGTGGGGGTGCTGTGGGACTTCAACGCCCTGAACTACCGCGACCAGATCGACCCCAAGAAGTTTGAGGTAGTGATCCCGAGCGACGGCTCCGTCATCGCCGGTTACACCACCATCATCAACAAGTGGGCCAAGAACCCCAACGCCGCCAAGCTGGCGCGAGAATACATCCTCTCCGATGCCGGTCAAATCAACCTGGCCCGCGGCTACGCCCGCCCCATCCGCAGCAATGTGACCCTGCCGGATGACGTCAAGGCCAAGCTGCTGCCGGCCGAGCAGTACGCCAATGCCAAACCAGTGCAGGATCACGCTGCCTGGGAGCAGAGCTCCAAGGCCCTGCCGCGCCAGTGGCAAGAAACCGTCATGATCAACATGCAGTAAGGGAATCCAGTGCAACACAAGGTGATAGTGGTACTTGTGGATGGTCTGGCAGCCGAGGTAGCCCATTGCATGGGCTACCTATTCGGCATGGTGGAGGCAGAGCGCGGTCTGCATACGACCCTGAATGCTGCCCTGCCGTCTCTCTCCCGACCCCTCTACGAGTGCATCCTGACCGGCGTGCCGCCGGTGGTGAGCGGCATCACCCACAACGGGGTGAGTCGCCTCAGCCAGCATGACGCCATCTTCCATCTGGCCCGTGCTGCGGGTAAACGCACCGCGGCCGCGGCCTATTACTGGGTGAGCGAACTCTACAACCAGAGCCCCTGGCTGGCGGCCCGGGATCGCTATACCCATGACGAGCAACTGCCGATCCAGCACGGCTGCTTCTACTGGGATGACAACTACCCCGACAGCCACCTGCTGATAGATGGCGAGTGGCTGCGCAGCCAGTACGACCCCGACTTTCTGCTGATCCACCCGATGGGGGTGGACGATGCGGGCCACAAGTTTGGCCTCGATTCCCGCCAGTACCGCAATCAGGCGCGCCGCATAGACAGCCTGCTGGCCGATCTGCTGCCCCAGTGGCTGGCAGAGGGGTATCAGGTGGTGATCACCTCGGATCACGGCATGAACAACGACCTGAGCCACGGTGGCACCCTGCCCGAGGAGCGCACAGTGCCGCTCTGGCTGTTTGGTGATGCCTTTATTGATCGCTGGCCGGATGGGGTGGTGATTGCCCAGACCCAGCTCTGCGCCCTGATGGCCGACCTGCTGGGGGTTCCCCACGACAAGCCGAGCGGCCCGCCGCTGCTCAAGGCGACCTTTATGCGCGAGGTGCACTGATGATGCCTGCAACCACCGAGATCCTCGCGGATCAACCCGTGGCAACCCGGCGCAGGGCACACCGTCACTGGCTGCCGGCCCTGGTGCTGCTGCCCTTTGTCCTCTTGATGATCCTGTTCCAGCTCGCCCCCATGGTGTGGGTGCTGGTGGGCAGCTTTCAGACCCCGGATGGCTGGGGCATCGACTACTATCGGGAGATTTTGAGCTCCCCCTTCTACCTGCAATCGTTCGGCAACTCGTTGCGCATCGCCGGTATCGCCAGTCTGGCGGGGCTCGCCATCGGCACGCTCGGGGCCGCCGCGCTGCGCCACAGCGGTGAGCGGGTCAAGCGGCTGCTGCTGGCCTTCGTCACCATGACCGGTAACTTCAGCGGCGTGCCGCTGGCATTCGCCTTCATCATCATTCTTGGCATCAACGGCGCGGTTACCCTGCTGTTGAAATCCTGGGGCCTCATCGATGGCTTCAACCTCTACTCGGGGTCGGGCCTTATCCTCATCTACACCTACTTCCAGATCCCGCTCGCCCTGCTGTTGCTCTACCCGGCGTTCGATGCGCTGCAGGATGAGTGGCCCCAGGCCGCCGCGCTGCTGGGGGCAAGCAAGGGGCAATATGTGTGGCACGTGGCGCTGCCGGTGCTGACTCCCGCACTGCTCGGCACCCTGATCATCCTGTTTGCCAACGCGGTGGGGGCCTATGCCTCTGCCTATGCCCTCACCACAGGCAACTTCAATCTGGTGACTATCAGGGTGGCCAGTCTGGTCTCCGGCGACATCTTCCTCGAGCCCAACCTGGCGGCGGCGCTGGCGGTGATCCTGATGGTGCTACTGGGGGTAGTGACGGCCGCCAACCAGTGGCTGCTGAAAAAGAGCTATGTGAACAAGGGGCAATCCCATGCATGATTTGACGCCGCGCTGGCCCAAGTGGGTGCTGGGGGGGCTGGTCGCCACCCTGCTACTGCCGCTGCTGGCCACGTTTCTCTACTCCATCTCCACCCGCTGGGGGGCGACCCTGCTGCCGGATGGCTTCACCCTCGACTGGTATCTCAAACTGTGGGGTGATCCGCGCTTTCTGGCGGCGTTTGGCCGCAGCCTGCTGGTCTGTTTCGCCACCTTGCTGCTGGGGACTCTGGTGCTGGTGCCAACCGTGCTGGTGGTGGCCTACTACTTCCCCAAGCTGGATCCCTGGATGAACCTGCTGATCCTGCTCCCCTTCGCGGTGCCGCCAGTGGTCTCGTCGGTGGGGCTGCTGCAGATCTACGCCGACGGCGTTCTGCCCATTATCGGCACGCCATGGATCCTGATCGGCACCTGGTTCACCGTGGTGCTCCCCTTTATGTACCGGGCGCTGGCCAACAGCCTGCAAGGGGTGCCGCTGAAAGATCTGATGGATGCCGCCCATCTGCTGGGGGCGAGCAGTCGGCGCGCCTTCCTGCTGGTGGTGATCCCCTGCCTGCGCAAGGGGCTCTTGGCGGCGCTGTTTCTCTCCCTCTCCTTCCTGCTCGGTGAGTTCGTGTTTGCCAACATGCTGGTGGGCACCCGTTACGAGACCCTGCAGGTCTACCTCTACAACATGCGCGCCACTTCGGGCCACTTCACCAGTGCGCTGGTGATGAGCTATTTCCTGCTGACCCTGCTGCTCACCTGGGCGGCCAACAGATTTCATCGGTGATCCAAGATGTTTCATTTAGAAGTCAATCAGTTGCACAAATCCTACGGCGATACTCCTGTGTTCGAGGGGATCGAATTCGGCATTCGCAAGGGGGAGCTGGTGACCCTGCTCGGCCCCTCCGGCTGCGGCAAGTCCACCCTGCTACGGGCGCTGGCCGGGCTCACCCCGGTGGATGGCGGTCAGGTGCGGGTGGCCGGGGAAGACATCACCTGGCAGGCGCCCCAGAAGCGGGGCATCGGCATGGTGTTCCAGAGTTATGCACTGTTTCCCAACATGACGGTGTGGGACAACGTCGCCTTCGGCCTCAAGATGAAGCCCCAGCCGGGGCGCGAGCTATCGACCAGCGTGAAAGAGGCACTGGCGCTGGTGGAGCTGACCGGCTTCGAGCGCCGCTATCCGGCCGAGCTCTCCGGCGGCCAGCGCCAGCGGGTGGCACTGGCCCGCGCCCTGGTGGTGCAGCCGCGGATCCTGCTGCTGGACGAGCCGCTCTCGGCGCTGGATGCCCGCATCCGTCGCAGCCTGCGCCAGCAGATCCGCGAGATCCAGCAGCGCCTTGAACTCACCACCATCTTCGTGACCCACGATCAGGAGGAGGCGCTCACCCTGTCGGATCGGATCTTCCTGATGAACAAGGGATCCATCGTCCAGAGCGGCACGCCGGAGCAGATCTACACCCGTCCCGCCAGCGAGTTTGTGGCGAGCTTTATCGGCAACTACAACCTGCTCGGCGCCGAGCAGGGCAAGTCGCTGTTCGGCCCCCGTTTTCAGGGCAAGCTGGCACTGCGGCCGGAGTCCATCACCCTGCTGCCCGCCGGGGCGACCAGCAGCGAACCCAGCCTGCCCGGCGTCATTCGCCAGCAGCAGCTGCTCGGCAACGTGATCCGCTATCAGGTGGAGTGCGAGGCGGGGCTGTTGACGGTGGATTGCCTCAACCGCTCTGCCAGCGATCTGCTGGCTACCGGCAGTGCCGTGACCCTGGCGGTGGCCCGGGATCAACTCTGTGAGGTAGCATGACGCCTCGTTTCATTTTCGTTGTTACCGCAAGGAGCCCGCATGGCACTGGCACTGTTTGATCTGGACGAGACCCTGATCGCGGGGGATTCCGCCAGCCTCTGGCTGGAGTACATGGTGGCCGAGGAGCTGGCTCCGGAGGACATGGTGGCCGAAGAGCAGGCCATGATGTCCCTCTACCATCAGGGCAAGATGGACATGCACCAGTACATGGCTTTCACTCTGCAACCGCTGGCGGGCAAGTCGCGCCAGTGGCTCAGCCAGCAGTGCCACCACTTTGCCGAGCAGGTGCTGCGCGAGCGCCTCTACCCCGAGGGGTTGGCGCGTATCGAGTGGCATCGGGATCGGGGCGACGATCTGGTGCTGATCTCCGCCTCCGGCGAGCATCTGGTGGCGCCCATGGCGAAGATGCTGGGGATGGATCACTGCGTCGCCATTCTGCTCGATGAGGAGGAAGGAATGCTGACCGGCCAGACCCGCGGCACCCTGAGTTTTCGCGAGGGCAAGGTGGCCCGCATCAACCAGCTCTTTGCCGGGCGGGAGCAGCTCTGGCAGGGGAGCTTTGGCTACAGCGACTCCCACAATGATCTGCCCATGCTGCGGGCGGTGAGCCATCCTCATGCGGTCAATCCGGCCCCCGCGCTGCGCCAGTGCGCCTCTGAGCTGGGCTGGCCCCTGTGGGCATGGCAGCGGCTCCCTTGAACTGCTGAATGAAGAAGAGGCCCTCAGGCCTCTTCTTTGCTCAGTACCCCATCGTCTTCCGGCGGTACCTCGTTCTGTGCCGAGGGAGCGATTCCCCCCAGATAGATGCGGTTCTTGCCATCCCGTTTGGCGCGATACACCTCGGCATCGACGATATCGAGCAATTCCTTGGCATCCAGGCCGGGGGCGCTCGCCACCAGACCACCGCTGAAGGTGATCCCGAGGCCGGGCTCGCGCCAGTCCAGCGACGCGACCCCGATCCTGTACTGCTCCAGCAGCATCTGACAGAAGTGAATATCCGGGTTGGCCAGCAGCACCACCAGCTCCTCGCCACCATAGCGGCAGACCCAGCCGTGATCCTCCAGCAGCTTGGCGCCAAAGTTGGCCACCCGCTTGAGCACTACGTCCCCGGTCTGGTGACCATAGGTATCGTTGACCCGCTTGAAATCATCCAGATCGATCATGGCCAGACAGAACGGCTGGTGCTCAAGCAGCAGGCGATTGACTCGCTCGTCAAAAAAGCGACGGTTGTAAAGGCCGGTCAACTTGTCGAGGTTCGCCTGCTGGCGCGCCTCGTGGTAATCCTTGCTCACCTCCGCCAGCTCGGCATAGACATGCCTGAGTTCGTGCATGCCCCCATGGGGCACCTCGTCAGGCTGCATTCGGCTGGCGCGGATCATGGTGGAGATCTCGTCCAGCATGCGCCTGAAGTAACGGGACCAGACCAGCGCCAACACCATGTAGAGCACGCTGGCCAGCAGCACCACCCCGAGCACGTTGAGCAAGGCCCGAGCCACCACGGCCTGGATGCTCGACGCCGGCTGCACGCTGATCAGCACCCAGTTCCGATCAGGCAAGCGGCTGTAGGCCACAAACTGCCGGGAATCCTGATCCAGGAAGATGCCATCCTCCCGACTGAAGCGGGAGAGCCAGCTCGGGTGGGTCATGGACTTGAGCAGTTGGGAAGGATCGGGGTGGGCCAGCACCTTGCCGGACTGATTGACGATCATCTGGTAACCACTGTTCAATTGCCGGTTCAGCTGGGCGGAGAAGGGGGCCAGCACGGCATCGACCGCGAACACCCCGCGCACTCTGCCCTCCTTGTCGGTCAGTGCCCGCGCCAGAGCGATGACCAGATTGCCGTTGGTGTAGTCGTAATAGGGCTCGGTCCAGACCATCTTGCCCACATGCTGGCTGGCCAGCTGATACCAGGGGCGCTCCCGGGGATCGAAGCCGGCATCCGCCTGCCATTCGGGATAGATCAACATCTGGCGTTCGGCGGTGCCGACATAGATATAGATGAGGTCTGCCATCACCCCCTTGTAGAGCTGCCACTCCTTCAGGTAGGTTTCGGCATGGTTCAGCCGGGGGCCGCTGATGTCCTCCACCTTCACCTGGTTGTAGATGAGGGTGAACTCGCGCTCCATCTCGTGTAGATAGGGTTCGATGAAGACGTGACGCAACTGGTGGTTGGTGGCGAGCAGGCGCTGTTGCAACTCGTGTTGCAGGCTGCGCTCCATGTGCAGGTAGTAGATGGCACCCAGCATCAGCACGGGGATGAACAACAGCAACAGGCCCAGACGCATCCTGGCAACCAGGGACCAGGTTTTTTTGGAGACTGCTCGCTTATCCAACCCTGACTCCTGCTATCCCCTGAGGTCGTGTAGTGTCAGAATATCAGCCCCGCCCGATGGCGTCCAAAAGGAAGCTTGCCATGTGGCCAACGAGAAGGAACAGGCTCGGATGTTGAACCCGGAACTGCTGACCGCGCTCCATTATTGCGCCGTGATCACCCTGACCGGCGCCATCACCTCGGAGTACTTTCTGTTCCGGCGTGGCATGTCCATCGAACAGGTGCGCAAGCTGCTGCTGGCGGACAGCCTGGCGGCGCTGGCACTGCTGCTCATCTTCATCACCGGCGTGCTCATGGTGCTCGCCCACCCGCTGCAACCGGCGGCCCTGCTGGCCAATCCCGGCTATCGCACCAAGCTGCTGCTGTTCTTCGCCATGGCCCTCAGCTTCGGCTACCCCAGCCGGCTGTTTCATCACTGGCGCCGCTCTCTGCGTCAGGGGCGCGCCCCCATCGTCTCCATTCAACAACAGTTCTGGGTGATCTGGATCCTTCGGGGCAACCTGCTACTGCTCGCCCTGCTGCCCCTGCTCGCCAGGCTGGCAAGCGACTGAGCACCGGCGCCCCTCCCTCATCCAGGGACCACGCCGGATCACAAATCACCGGCGACAAAGCCCCCCGCAGGCGGGTATCGTACTGACAGGGGCCAGAGTGCTCCCTTGACTGCTCTCTCAGGGATGAATCCGTATGCGTTCAAACATGATGTTATTGATGGCCGCCGCCATCTGGGGACTGGGCTTCGTCGCCCAGCGCCTGGGGATGGATCACATGGGGCCTTTCACCTTCAACGGCCTGCGCTTCCTGCTCGGCGCCCTCTCCCTGCTGCCGCTGCTGTGGTGGCTCAAATCGCGTCAGCCCAAGCCGCAACCAGGCTCACCATCCGGTGATCGCCGCCTGCTGCTGGTCGGCGGCCTGATCGCCGGGGGCGTATTGTTCAGCGCCGCCTCCCTGCAACAGGTGGGGCTGCTCTACACCACGGCCGCCAAGGCAGGCTTCATCACGGGTCTCTACATCATACTGGTGCCCGTCATCGGCCTGGCACTGCGCCACAAGACCGGGGCCAACACCTGGGTAGGCGCCCTCATCGCCATGGCCGGGCTCTACTACCTCAGCGTCACCGAAGAGTTCACCATAGGCTACGGCGATCTGTTGCAGGTGATCGGCGCCCTGTTCTGGGCCATTCACCTGCTGGTGCTCGATCACTACTCGAACCGGGTCGCCCCCATTCGCCTCGCGGGAGTGCAATTCGTGGTGTGCGGCCTGCTCAGTCTTGGCACGGCCTTTGTCATCGAAACTCCGACCCTCGGCGGCGCCATGGCGGGCTGGCAGGCCCTGCTCTACGCGGGTCTGGTCTCGGTCGGCATCGGCTACACCCTGCAGGTGGTCGGCCAGCGCGGTGCCCACCCGGCCCACGCCGCCATCATCCTGAGTCTGGAGACGGTGTTCGCCGCCATCGGCGGTGTGCTGCTGCTGGGAGAGCATCTGGACGAGAGGGCCATCGTTGGTTGCACCCTGATGCTGGCGGGCATGCTCATCTCCCAGATCCGGCTGCGCTGGTGGTGGAAGTCCCGCCGGAACAAGGTGTCCAGCCAGCCCTGATGGGCGTCGGCATGGGGATCTGCCCATGTGCCTGACTGTGCAGGTCCGGGGCACCAACACGCAATGAAACGAGGCGCCTCTGGGCGCCTCGTTTCATTGCCACGCGCTTATCGCACGCTGGAGCAGAAGCTCACGTCGTCCTGCAGAGGATCATTGCTCATACTGTGATAGAGCTCGAAACAGGGGCCGTCGCCGAACGCCAGCCCGGCGGAAACGATGTCGCCTATGTGCTCCTGCCAGCGCGGCCCGTACTGGTTGCGATCCGTGATGAGGTAGCGGGACTGGGCGTAACGCCCGGCTGGGATGAGCTGGGTCTCCACCTCCCCCGTTCCCAGGGCACTGTGACACCGATGTCGGTACGGCACTGGGCCGGTGGCGTCACCTCGGGGTTGTCGTGGTAGATGAAGATCCACTCCCCCTGCTCGAGCCCGCGGGTAGCGGCCCACTGGTGCAGGCGGTTGCAGACGGCGTCATACCCTTCGCCATAGGGGCCGGTGACCCGGACATAGGCCAGAGTACGGGCGTCCATCTCGATGGTTTTCATGGTGTTGCTCCTTGCTGATGAGTGACCCTCAGCATAAGGATCCGGCTGCGCAAGTGCGTGTCCATCCTTGCTCATCAGGTGTCCATTCTTGCTCTTGTCACGGCGAAACGCTCCCGGGGTGCAGCCATAGTGACGACGAAACGCCTTGGCAAAGGCCTGGGAGCTGGCCAGGCCGGCCCCCAGCGCGATGGCGGTGACGCTGGCGTCGGTGTAGCAGAGCTGCCAGGCCGCCCGTTGCATCCGCAGCCGCCGGCACATCTCCCCTGGCGCCTCACCCGCCACGGCGGTGAACACCCGGTGGAAGTGATAGAGGGAGAGGCAGGCGCGGCTCGCCAGCTCCTCGATGGAGAGATCCGGCTCCTGCTCCAGTGCCCGCAGCACGGGAGTCAGGCGCTCGCGATAGTCGATCATGAGCGCACCCTGGCCATATAGAACACATCCACATAGCGCCCCTGCCGGAAGGCATAGTCGCGGGCCCGTCCCTCTTCCACAAAGCCGAATTTGCGATAAAGCGCCAACGCAGCTTCGTTATCGACGAAAACCGTCAGTTCAATCCGGTGCAGGTTGAGCCAGTTATCGGCCAGATCCAGTGCCGCAGCCATCAGTGCGGAGCCAACCCCCTTGCCCGCCCAGTCATCCCGCACCCCCATGCCAATACCTGCCACATGCTTGCGTCTGGGATTGGGCTCCACATGCAATGCTATCTGGCCCACCAGCCCCCCATCTACCTCCGCCACCAAGGCGACTACATCACTGCTCTCCAACCGCTTCTGCCACTGGCTAAGGGGAGGCGTGGGCAGGTGCAGAGTGCCCGCCTGAGCATTGGGCAGGGCGTAGAGATCCCGCAAGGCGGGGGCATCGGTGGGTTCGGCATGACGGATAGTAGTCTGCATATGAGGCTCCTTCTCGAAACCCCCATCATGCAATATCCGGCGCGGTTACACATCCCCCCGCACCCATTTGTCTTGCCTATCAAAGGGCTAGGAAAAGCCCATTGGCCCGTCACTGTGCAGATCCGTAGGCTGACCCCCTATCAACAAGGAGAGACATTCATGACCGACAAGACCCTGCACAGCGCCAACGGTGCCCCCGTCGTCGACAACAACAACAGCCTCACCGCCGGCCCCCGCGGCCCGGTGCTGATGCAAGACATCTGGTTGATGGAGAAACTCGCCCACTTCGATCGCGAGCGCATTCCCGAGCGGGTGGTTCATGCCAAGGGTTCGGGCGCCTACGGCACCTTCACCGTCACCCACGACATCAGCCAATTCAGCAAGGCCGACCTGTTCAGCGCCGTCGGCAAGCAGACCCCGGTCTTCCTGCGCTTCTCCACCGTGGCCGGTGAGAAGGGGGCCGCCGACGCCGAGCGCGACGTGCGCGGCTTCGCCCTCAAGTTCTACACCGAGCAGGGCAACTGGGATCTGGTGGGCAACAACACCCCCGTCTTCTTCATCCGCGATCCGCTGAAATTCCCCGACTTCATCCACACCCAGAAGCGGGATCCGCGCACCAACCTGCGCAGCGCCACCGCCGCCTGGGACTTCTGGTCACGCCATCCGGAATCCCTGCATCAGGTCACCATACTGTTCAGCGATCGCGGCATCCCCAAGAGCCTGCGGGAGATGAACGGCTACGGCAGCCACACCTTCAGCTTCATCAACTCGGCCAACGAGCGCTTCTGGGTCAAGTTCCACTTCAAGACCGAGCAGGGCCACAGCTTCTACACAGATGAAGAGGCGGCCAATGCCGTCGGTCAGGATAGAGAGACCAGTCAGGCGGATCTGTTCAATGCCATCGAGCGGGGCGACTTCCCGCGCTGGAAGGTCTATGTGCAGGTGATGCCGGAGGCCGACGCCCAGACTTACAAAATTCACCCGTTCGACCTCACCAAGGTGTGGCCGCACAGCGACTACCCGCTGATCCCGGTGGGGGTGCTGGAGCTCAACCAGAACCCGGACAACTACTTCGCCCACGTGGAACAGGCCGCCTTCACCCCGGCCAACGTGGTACCCGGCATCGGCTTCTCGCCGGATCGCATGCTGCAGGGACGGCTCTTCTCCTACGGTGACACCCAGCGCTATCGCCTCGGCGTCAACCACGGCCTGCTGCCGGTCAACGCTCCGCGCTGCCCGTTCCACCACGGTGCCCACCGCGACGGCGCCATGCGGGCGGACAGCAATGGCGGCGCCAGCCCCAACTACCAGCCGAACCGCTTCGGTACCCAGCAACCGAGCGAGCAGCACGAACCGGCGCTGAGTCTGGAAGGGGCCGCCCTGCACTACGACTTCCGTGACCATGACAGCGATTACTACAGCCAGCCGGGGGATCTCTTCCGCCTGATGGACGAGGGGCAGCGTTCACGGCTCGCCGCCAACCTGGCCCGCTCCCTCATCAATGTGGAGGATGACGCCATAGTCGCGGCCCAGCTCAAGCACTTCGAGCAGGCCGACCCCGAGTACGCCAAACGGGTCGAACTGGCACTGGCCGCCTTGCAGCGCTAAGCCGCAAGCAGGCAATATCTGCAAACGCAAAACGGGGGCCTGATGGCCCCCGTTGTCGTGATGTTGACGGTGATAAATAGAAAACGGAGCCCGAAGCTCCGTTTTTCAATGCCGTATCCATCCCGGACGCAGCGCCTTCGCGCGCTTCCCGCGCCCTTGCCAACAAGCGTTTGTACCACCAGCTCACGACGGCAACGACGTTGTGCATAGGCAGAGAGTCACAGTGATCGTCTGCGGTGATGAATAAAAAACAGAGCCCAAGGCTCTGTTTTCACTGCTGTATCAATCCCGGACGGAACGCGCTTCGCGCTCTTCCCGCTCCCTTGCCAACAAGCGTTTGTACCACCAGCTACTGCGACGACGTTGTGCATTGGAAGAGCGACGAGCCATTTCTTAGGTTCCAGCCAAGAGAAGAAAGGAGCTGCATTATGCGACAGGGGTCACGCCCGTGTCTGTAGCTGGATCAAGAAAAGGCTCACTGACCTACCCTGATCGTCTCCCTGCTGGTCGCCCCCTCGTCGACCGGCCCATACATGGCGGGTTCGCGCCAGGCCAGGGGCCCGTTGCTCTCCTGCTCGTTTTGCGGGCCGCACTCCAGCCAGAGATCCCCCTGCTGGATGCGGGCGCCGAGGGAATATTTCTGATCCTGATACCAGCAGACCCGCTCGGGCAATGAGCCCAGGGGCAGCACCAGATCTGTGCCCACCGAATGGCTGAGGGGGTTCGATGCCGGGGCCGCCAGCACGGGGAACAGACCGCCGAGGGCAAACAGACAAAACGCGGTTCGGATCATGGGTGACACCTGTGACAACGAGAGAGTGATCCACTAAAGCGACCACAGGTGTCGCCGACTTGACCAATAAATGTCGGCTCATCTGGCATTCCGGAAGCAATATGATAGCCTGCCAGCGCCCGCCGATCCCATGGGTGAGAAACCGGGCCAGTTCGGGTCATGCTGTCGGGAAAAGACAGCATATAACCTCATTAATCAAATAATTACTTGGATATGTTGTCGATGCGTATCATGCCGTTGCTCCAGGCCGCCTGCCTGAGCCTGATGTTGTCCGCCTGTGTGGCCCCCTTGCTGATGATGAGCCCCACCAGCCAGCTGATGTGGGCCCTGCTCAAACCTCTGGTCGGATTCGATCCGAACGAAGCCAACCTGTTCGAACAGCCGCTGATCAAGGACAGAATGACCGCCATGCTGGGACCCAACTACGACAGCACCATGCAGTTGCTCAAGACGGCCAACGAGTTGCAGCAGGAGGGGCCGCTGTTTTACGTGGTCTCCCGCTACGCCCCGGTACCGGATGTAGCCAAACAGGCCGGCATGGTGTGGAACGCCGATACCAACCAGCTCTCCGTCATGTTGCAAAAGGGAGACGGCGCGACTCAGGTATTTGGCGAAAACCTGACGGCGGCGACCCCGACCTGGCCGAGCGCCATGCAGGAGTGGCAGGCCGGCAACCCGACCGCCACCGCCCTCACCGACGCCGGCAAGGTGATGACGGGAACAAGCGGCTCCCTGCTTGGCAATGTGATGGGCAACCTGCAACAGAGCGCGACCCAGGCGATCTCCAGTTCCGCCAGCCAGGCGGTCAACGGCGCCACCAGCGCAGCGACCCAGCAGGTGAACAAGAGCGTCACCGGCACCCTGCAGCAGGCCAACCAAGCCGTGACGGATTCTGCCAAGCGGGCCGTGAGCGACTCAGCCACACAGGCTGCCAGCAGCGCCACCACGGTGCAGCCGCAGGTGAGCAAAGCCGTCAGCGACTCAGCCAAACAGGCCGCCAGCAGTGCCACCACCACGGTACAGCAGCAAGCGAGCAAGGCCGTCAGCGACTCAGCCAAACAGGCCGCCAGCAGCGCCACCACCACGGTACAGCAGCAAGCGAACAAGACCGTCAGCGACGCCTCCGCCACGGTGCAGCCGCAGGCGGACAAGGTCGTCAGCAATGCGGTCAGCACTGTGCACAAACAGGCCGACGCGGGAGCAGACAAGGCGATCAAGCAGAGCGATCAGGCCAGGGCGGATGCCGAGGCCGAGCTGGAGAAGCTGCTCAACTAAGAGGGCGAACCCGTTCACCATGCAAACAGGCCATCCGAGGATGGCCTGTTGTTTATCTGCGAATGGGCAGGGGAGCCTTAAAAGTGGCGATCCTGCTCGGTGGGCTTGGCCACCTTGTCTTCGCTGTGTTCGATGGCCGTGCGGATAAGATCGACGCCAGCCCGGATGATCAGCACCCCCATGTTGACCAGCTTGACGCAGACCCACATGAAGGTGATGAGCAGGATCAGCTTGAGCACTGTCTGGAAGGCTTCCAGGAAGTTCTGCTCCAGCTGGGCGGTGAGGCCATTGGCGCTGCTCATCAGCCAGGTGTAGACCTCGCGCACGAAAGGGATGCGGCTCGGCATCTCCAGCACGTCCAGTGCGGCAGGCAGCGCCTGGAAGATGACGATGCTGCCAAACAGTATCAGGATGACGCCGATGGCAATCCCCAGGAAGAAACCGAACTGTCGCATGAAAGGCCCCAAGATGTGTTGAATGAGAAGAACAATAGCCGCCAATACTAGGGACTGCCCGGGCCAACGGCAATCCTTGCACCCCAGATTGGATCGTCGCTTGCCCTGCCGGCGCCGGCCATCCACCGGAAGTCATTGCCCAAGTATCTGATTTCTGTGACCCTTGTCCCCATCTATTCCCTTATTAGCGCCATCATGCTCAGACCCGCTCTTTTCCTGCTTCTGCTGTTCGGCACCCTCTCATCTTCCCTGTTTGCCGCCGAATCACCCCCCTCTGCGGCCGCCTGCGTGATCCGCCACCAGCAGACGCTGTTGCTGGTGCAAGACAGGATCTCCGATCGCTACAGCCTGAGTGGCGGCTACATAGACGGGGGCGAGACGTCCACCCAGGCGGCCCTGCGGGAGCTGTTTGAGGAGACGGGGCTCCATGGCCGGATCACCGGGGAGCTGGGGCGCTGGCAGCGCGCCACTGTATTCGCCTGCCAGACGCTGACCCCCATCCGGGCCCAGCGCGGCTCGGGTTTTGTCTCCCTGCTTGAGGCCCCGAACCTCGGCGGCGAGATCCTCAACGCCAGGCTGATCGATGCCGCCAGCCTGCCCCATGATCAGCGCCGCTTCCCGACGCAACTCGACTGGCTCGCCCCCCGGCTGGCCCAGGTGCCCGAGAGCAAGGTGCAGTGGGTGCCGGACTTCAGTACCGAAGGCAACGTCCTGCACAGGGCAGAGCTGCCGCTGATCCAGCGCCTGCAGCAGTGGCTGGGGCCAGACGCGCGCTGGCTTGAGGTCGGCAATCTGCTTGGATCCGCGGCCTTCCAGCTAGCCTTGATCCCCTTCTTGCTCCCCCTGCTGGGCTGGCCAAGGCTGCGCAACCTGCTGTTTGCCATGGTGCTGCTCACCCTGCTGGTGCAGCTGCTCAAGGAGGGGATCGCCTGGCCCAGGCCCTTCCACCTCGACCCCACGCTGGGGCAAAGGAGTGCCCAGGGCCTTGGCATGCCGAGCGGCCACGCCGCATCGACCCTGCTGTTCTGGGGACTGCTGCTCGGCGCCCTGACCTCCCTCAGAGCCTGGCAGGGCATGGGGCTGGCCTTGCTGCTGGCAGTCCTGGCCGGGCTGGCCCGCATCTGGCTCGGCGTGCACTTCCTCTCGGATGTGGCGGCCGGCCTGGGTCTCGGCGCCCTGCTGCTGGCGCTGCGCGCCCCTCTGGCGACGCTGGCGCAGCGCCAAGCACCCTGGTTGCTACTGCTGCTGGCCTGTGCCCTGGCGGGCTGGCTGACCCAATCCACCGCCCTGGCGGGGCTCGCCATGTTCACCCTGGGACTGGTATCGGGTAATCTGCTACAACTCGAACGACACCCAGCCCCCGCCCTCCACGCCGCCCTGCTGGCCCTGGCGGGCGGCCTGCTCATCGGGGGACTGCTGTTGGCGCTCCCGATGCTCACCGACAGCTCAGTGCTGATCCTGGTGGGAAAAGGGTTACTCTATGGCTGCCTGGGATTCTGGCTGAGTGCCGCGCTCTGGTGGTTGCTGTCTTTTATCAATACGGGCTCCGGACCACGGAGCTCTCCCCCTCGCTAAAGGGAACGCAATGCATATGAAAAAAGTGGATTTGGCCAAGATCACCCTGGGCTTGCTGTTTCTCAGCCTGCTCATCATCTCGTGCTTCATGGTGCTGCGCCCCTTCCTGCCCGCTCTGGTGTGGGCCACCATGATCACCATCGCCACCTGGCCGCTGATGCAGATGGCCCAGCGCCTGCTGTGGGGCAAACGCACCCTCGCGGCGCTGCTGATGAGCTGCATCCTGCTGCTGATGTTCGTCATTCCGCTGTTCATGGCCCTGGCAAACGTGGCGGAGAAGGCCCCCATGCTGATCGATCTCGGCACCGAGCTGAGCCACTCCCCGCCCCCCGAGCTGCTCTGGCTGCAACAGGTGCCTCTGGTCGGCGACAAGCTGTTCGAGTTCTGGCAGCAGATCCTCGCGAGCGGCGGTCAGGTGCTGTTCGCCAAGCTGGCCCCCTACTTCGGCCAGACAGCCCGCTGGCTGGCGGCCCAGGCGGGCAACCTCGGCCTGCTGTTCGTCCACTTCCTGCTGACGGTGGCCATCTGCGGCCTGCTCTACCACTCCGGGGAAAAAGCCGCCGACGGCATTCGCCGCTTCGCCCACCGACTGGCGGGCCAGCGCGGCGACAACGCCGTGGTGCTCGCCTCCCAGGCCATCCGCGCCGTCGCCATGGGGGTGGTGGTGACCGCCCTGGTGCAATCCTCGGTGGCCGGAATCGGCCTGCTGATTGCGGGCATTCCCTACGTCATGATCCTGGTGGTGCTGATGTTCCTGCTGATCGTCGCCCAGATAGGCCCCTTCCCGGTGCTGCTGGCCAGCGTGGGCTACCTCTACTGGAGCGGGGATACCACCTGGGGCACCTTCCTGCTGGTCTGGTCCCTGCTGGCGGGCACCATGGACAACTTCCTGCGCCCCTTCCTCATCAAGCGCGGCGCCGACCTGCCGCTGATCCTGATCCTGGTGGGCGTCATCGGCGGCCTGCTGGCGCTGGGGATTATCGGGCTCTTCATCGGCCCCGTGGTGCTGGCGGTGGGTTACACCCTGCTGGATGCCTGGATAAAAGAGGGGGAGCAAACGCCCGCCGCAGAAGCGCCCGCATCCCCCCCGGTGGAGTGACCCACCCGCAAGAGAAGCAAGACGCCGCCCACTGGGCGGCGTCTTTTTTCGCACAGCTTGGGCCCGGTTGCGCCAACATAGAACCAAAGTTCGAATCAGCGCGTCAAAACACGAACCTGGGTTCGAATCCACCCCCTCCCTCCCCTAGGCTTCCCTAGCCCCTGCCGACACAATGGTTGCTCTATTGAAGGAGGAGACAAGATGAACGAACTGAGAGCAACACGCGCCCTGATCAGCGGTGGCGCCAGTGGTATCGGGCTGGCCATCGCCGAGGCCCTGGCCAGCCAGGGGGTGGAGCTGGTCCTGGTCTCGCGCCGCCTGGGGCTGCTGGAACAGGAGGCGGCGCGGCTTCAGGGCAGATACGGGGTGAGGGTACTGCCGCTCACGCTGGATCTCTGCGACGGCGCCCAGGTCCGCGCCCGGTATACCGAGACTCGGGAGCGGCTCGGCCCCATCGATCTGCTGGTCAACAACAGCGGGGTCGGCAGCGACTACCTGGTGCAGGACTTGCCGGAGTCGGAGTGGGACAGGGTCATGGACACCTGCGCCAAGGGGACCTTCCTGCTGACCCAGGCCTGCCTGCCGGACATGCTGGCCCATCGTCACGGCACCATCATCAACATCGCCTCCCAGGCCGCCAAGAACGGCTATGCCAGGGCCAGCGTCTATTGCGCCGCCAAGTTTGCCGTGCTGGGGTTCGCCAAAGCGCTGCGGGAAGAGGTGCAGCATCAGGGCATCCGGGTTCATACCCTCTGCCCCGGTCTGGTCCAGGTGCCGCCCCCGGCCTGCCCCGGGGAGCGCAAGCCCGGCTGGTTGCAGGTGGAGGATCTGGCAGAGGCCGTGCTCTACACCCTGCGCCAACCCGCTCACGTCCAGCTCGACGAGATCGGCATGACGGGGATCTGAGAGGGGGCCAATGGCATCACAGCCCTCTGAGACAGGTCACTGAATCGGGGGCGCTGGCGTGGTTAAATGGTCGGCTCACATCTTGCCGGATATTGCTGTGACCATGCCATCTGACCTTCAGCCACTGCAGCCTTGGCCTGACTATCTGCAGGCCTCCTGGCTGCGCTGCGCCCACCAGACCAGTGCCACCCTCTGGCATCCGCCTCACAGCGCCAAGGGGCAGACCTTGCAGAGCCTGCGTCAGCGCAAGCGCGACCTGCTCACCACCGGCGAGATGGCCCTCGAAGATCTCTACGAATTTATGGAGGGGCGCCCCTGCGCCCTGCTGCTCACCGACGAGAGCGGCTGCCTGCTGGCTCAGACCGGTCATCCCGACACCCTGCGCGAGCTGGCGGCGCTGGGGTTTGGCCCCGGCGCCTTCTTCAGCGAGGGGCGCATCGGCACCAATGCCATCAATCTGGCGGCGCTGGAGGGAGTGCCGCTCTGCGTCAGCGGCCCCCAGCACTTCAACCAGACCCTCCACCCGTGGCACAGCTGTGCCAGCCCGGTCTACAACAGCAACGGCCGTCAGGTCGCTATCATCGCCTTGATCTGCAAGGTGGAGGAGGCGAGCGCCGGGGATCTGGCGCTCACCGTCAGCGCCGGGCGCGAGCTGGCCCATCTGCTGCAGATGGAGACCCTGATGCAGGAGTCCCAGCACCACCTGAGCGAGCTTTACGCCCTGCTCGATGGCATGGATGACGGCGTGCTGGCCTGGGACCCGCAGGGGCGGCTGCGCTACCTCAACGCGCTGGCGGCCCACCGGCTGCGGCTCGATCCGGCGCTCTGTCTCGGCCAGCCGCTGGAGCAGCACCTGCTGTTGCCCCAGCGGTTGCAGTTGGCCATCAAGGGGCAGACGCCACTGAGTCATGTGGAGGTGACGCTGGAGCGGCTCGGCGCGCAGGAGGGGGAGTTTATCAACGCGCTGGTGAGCCTCAAGCCGCTGCCGGGGCCGGAGGGGGTCAGCTTTATCGCCCTGTTGCACCCGGTCGATCGGCTGCGGGCCATCCACCAGCTGCGCCAGACGGTGCCCGAGCTGTCGGCGCTGGTGGGGGAGTCGAGCGCCATGCGCAAGCTGCTGCGCTATGCCCGGCAGGCGGCCCAGAGCACGGGCCCCATCCTGCTGCGCGGCGAGGAGGAGGTGGGCAAAGCCCAGCTGGCGGAGGCGATCCACTTTGGCAGCGAACGGGCCGCCGGGCCGCTCATTACCCTTAACTGCCAGGCGCTGCCGAGCGAGCGGATGGCGCTGGAGCTGATGGGGTCCGACGAGGCGGGGCAGGAGCGGGCGGGCAAGTTCGAGCTGGCCCACGGCGGCACCCTGGTGCTGGAGCAGGTGGAGTGCCTCTCTGCTCCCATGCAGGCGGCGCTGCTGCAACTGCTTAAGACCGGCCGCATCCAGCGCTTCGATTCGGCCCGTATCCTGCCGCTCAAAGTGCGGATTATTGCCACCAGCAGCGCCCCGCTGGAGCAGCTGGTGCAGGAGGGGCTGTTTGGCCGCCAGCTGCTCTATGCCTTGCAGGCGTGCGAGCTGTGGCTGCCGGGGCTGCGGGAGCGAGCGGCGGATCTGCCGGGCCTGATCAGCCAGCAGTTGGCGGCGCAGGGGCGCGAGCCGGTGCGCCAGTTCAGTCCGGCGGCACTCGATTGTCTGCTCGCCTATCCCTGGCCCGGCAATCTGGGGGAGCTGCGCAGCGCGGTCGAGTATGCGCTGCTTCATTCCGGTCAGGGGCTGATCCCGCCGGAGGCACTGCCAGCCGCAATCCGTCACGGCTATCAACTGGTAGCGGATGAGGTGGTGGGGCAACCGCTGCTCACACTGGCGGAGCTAGAGCGGCAAGCCATCTTGCGCTGCGCCCACGCCTGCAAGGGGCAGGTGAGCCAGATGGCCCAGCACCTGGGCATCAGCCGCACCACCCTCTGGCGGCGATTCAAGCTGCTTGAGATCGATCCCGCCGACTATCACGACTGACGGCGACCCGAGCCGTTACCAACCGGCCCGCAGAAAATAAAAAGGCCCCGCAGTTGCGGGGCCGTTTTATATGGCAAGGTCAGCAGTGGCTGATGTTACAGCCCCAGCTGGTGGGCGGTGACGATGGCCGCCAGCACATCCTCGGCGGTGACCTTGAACGGCATGTTGTGGATGGTCTCACCCTTGGCGGTGGAGGCCTTGGCCACCTCCATCAGGCGCGCCATATCCAGCTCCTTGACCCCCATCATATGCAGGTTGGTCGGCAGGCCAATTGAGCGGCAGAAGGCCAGCACTGTCTCGATCTCCGCCATGGGCGCATTCTCCAGCACCAGCTGCACTAGCGTACCGAACGCCACCTTCTCACCGTGATAGAGGTGGTGACACTCGGCCAGCTGGGTCAGGCCGTTGTGGATGGCGTGGGCGGCGGCAAGCCCGCTGCTCTCGAAGCCGATACCGCTCAGATAGGTGTTGGCCTCTATGATGTTCTCCACCGCCTTGGTGCAGAGCCCCTGTTCCACCGCCAGCTTGGTCTTGTAGCCGTCGGCCAGCAGTGTCTTGTAGCAGAGCTCGGCGATAGCCTGGGCCGCCAGGGTAGAGGCACCACCGGCCATGGTCTGGCAACCGGAGACCTTGTTGGCCCGCGCCTCGAAGTAGGTGGAGAGCGCATCCCCCATGCCGGAGACCAGCAGTCGCACCGGGGCACGGGAGACGACGCCGGTATCCATGATGACCATATTGGGGTTGGTCGGGATCATCAGGTATTCGCTGAACTGCCCTTGTGGGGTGTAGATGACCGCCAGCGCACTGGTCGGCGCATCGGTGGAGGCGATGGTCGGCACTATGACGACCGGTACCTTCTGGTAGAAGGCGACCGACTTGGCGGTATCCAGCGTCTTGCCGCCACCGATACCGATGATGACGTCGAACGGCGTCTGGTTGCAGCGGGCCAGCAGACGGTCGATCTCGGGGCGGGAGCATTCGCCATTGAAGCAGTCGAACTCGGGCTTGATGCCCACGCCGTGGAAGCTGGTGGCAACCGTGTCGCCAACCAGCTTGGTGACGAAGGCATCGGCCAGAATGAGCGGCTTGGCACCGAGTGCCTTGACGTAGTTGCCGATATTGGCGAGGGCCCCGTTGCCTTGCACGTATTTGCTGGGGCTGATGATGATGCGGTCCATATTCTACCCCTCTCTCTAGTTCATAAGACTTCTTTTGAAACTAACAGGGGCGAAGGGGCGGCTGTGCCGGGGAGTCCTTCGTCTTTACTTGCATTACAGTGGCGCGGCAGCTGGCCCATTCGGTCGGTGCCGCACTTGGAAACGGGTTGGCGTGCGGCGTCAGTCGCCGAAACGCTCGGCGGCCAGCTGCTGGAAGCAGGTCAATGCAGCGCTGGCATCCTCCCCGCGCGCCAGCAGGGTGAGCATGTCACCCTGACGCACGTTGAGCATGGTGAGCCGGGTCAGGCTGCGGGGATTGGCCTCTTTATCCCCCTTTTGCAGCTTGAGTTCAGCGGCAAAGGGCTTGAGGGCGGCCACCAGTCGGGCGGCGGGGCGCACATGCAGGCCGTGGGGGTTATCCACCACCACCTCGCAGCGCAGCCAGCCATCGTCGGTAACGGGGGCCGCCTCAGTGGCGGCCTGCGTAGCGCTGGCAGGCAGCATCGCCTGTTTCGGGCCCAGTGCGCCGAGTGCTTCGGCGGCCACCTCGTCGAGGCTCATACCTGAACCTGCCGCCACCACGGCGGCCAGGGAGCCCTCGACCAGCGGGGCAGGACAGAGCCGCACCCGAGAACTCAAATCAGGGGGCAACAGCTCGAGGGCGGTCTCGGCGCTCAAGAGGGCACTGCCCAAGTCCATCAGCACCAGCACACCGCTGCCGTCATCCGCTTCTTCAATCGCACTCATCACGGCGATGGCATCTGTGCCTATGGGGTGGTCGGGGTCATCGACCCCGGCCGCCAGCAGCAATCTGGCCGGGCTGCCCAGCTGGTCGGCCAGTGCTTTCAAGCCGGCCGCCAGCATGGCGCTGTGAGAGACAACTACGATTCCGATCATGTCACAACCTCGCTCTGTCACGCAGGGCGGTCAGCAGCAGCAGGGTCGAGGTAGCCCCGGCATCCTGATGGCCTATGCTGCGCTCGCCGAGATAGCTGGCGCGTCCCTTGCGGGCCTGCATCTGTATGGTGGCCTCGGTGCCGGCCGCGGCGGCTGCCACAGCCTTGTCCAGCGCATCATTGAGCGGTAGCTCTTGCTGCTGCGCCTGTTGCAGGGCGGCCAGTGCCGGCCACCAGGCGTCGCACATTGTCTTGTCGCCCGGCTCGGCGCGGCCGCGAGAAACAATGCCCTCGACTCCGTCGCTCAGCATTTTGCCAAGCTGGCTCAGGCTCAGGCTTTGGCAGGCGTCCGTACTGGCCGCCGCTCGAATGAAGAAGGTGCCGTAGAGCGGGCCGCTGGCGCCGCCGACCGAGGAGAGCAGGGTCATGCCGGTGGTTTTCAGCACCTGGCCGATATCCTTGTCTGCCACCGCAGGCAGCTTCTCGGCCACCTTGGTAAAGCCGCGCTGCATGTTGAGACCGTGGTCGCCATCGCCGATGTCGGTATCCAGCGCAGTGAGGTAGTCACGCTGCTCGGTGAAGATGTGTTCGCAATCGAGCAGCCAATTGACGATGTGATGTTTGCTTAGCATGAGAGTAAGGGCTCCTTAGCAGCCGCGACGCAGGGCGGGGGTGTGAACGGGGGCATCCCACAGGGTCATCAGCTCGTCGTCCACCTTGAGCAATGTGATGGAGATACCTGTCATGTCGAGGGCGGTGCAGTAGGGACCTATCAGGTTGCGCACCAGATGGATGCCCGCCTCTTCGCACAGAGCCGCGAGGCGACCATAGACGCCATACAGCTCTGAAATCGGGGTGCCGCCCAGGCTGTTGACCAGGGCTATGACACGATCGCCCCGGTTGAGCGGTTCGATGAAGGTGTGCTCTTCCTGCCAGCTGCCGGAGGCTCTGTCCCAATGGCGCAGGGTGCGACCATAGGGGGTGTTGTCCGCCAGCTCGCTGAACATGTCATCCACCAGGGTATTGAGGTCGGTGAAGGGGCGGCGCGCTATACCGGGTTCGCCGTGGATGCCCACGCCAAACTCCATCTCGTTGTCCGCCAGAGTGAAGGAGGGCTTGCCGGCGGCAGGCACGGTACAGGCGTGCATGGCGACGCCTATGGTGCGGCTCTGGTTGTTGATGCGACGGGCCAGTGCCTCGCAATGGGCCAGGTCATAGCCCGCTTCGGCTGCGGCCCCCACCAGTTTTTCGCACAGCACGGTAGTGGCAACGCCACGGCGACCGGCGGTATAGAGGCTGTCTTTGACCGCCACGTCGTCATCGATCAACGAGAAGCCCACCTTGACTCCATCGCCGTGCAGCAGCTCGACCGCGGTCTCGAAGTTGAGCACGTCGCCTGTGTAGTTCTTCACCAGGAACAGCACGCCCGCGCCGCCATCAACGGCCTGACCGCACTCGTACATCTGATCCGGAGTCGGCGAGGTAAAAATCTCGCCGGGGCAGGCGCCATCCAGCATCCCTTTGCCCACCAGACCGCCGTGCATCGGCTCGTGGCCGCTGCCACCGCCGGAGACCAGCGCGACCTTGCCCATCACGGGGGAGTCGGCGCGGGTGATGTAGTGGGGTTCGATACGTACCTTGAGCTCGGGATGGGCGGCGGCCATCCCCATCAGTTGTTCACGGACCACGGCATCGACGGCATTGATCAGTTTCTTCATGGCTCACTCCTTGGCTTGCCACCGCACGGGTGGGCAAATGGTTGATGGAGCCAGTCTAACGACAGAAAGAAGGATAAAAATGACGGTCGGTTTGGTTCGGATTTGAAACAGCAGAGGGGGTATCAGCGTTTCAATCTGAAACGATGCGGGGCAAACGGGCGGGAAACTGTTAGCGGTCTCACAGCCATGAAAAAGGGCCCCGCGGGGCCCTTCACTATAACCGGAATAAACGGACGAGTTAGATGGCCCAGCCACCGGCATAGAAGATCACCAGCGCCAGGGCGATGATGACGGTGCCGATGTTCAGCTTCTTCCACTCGGCAGCGAAGATGCGGCCAACGACCAGTGCCACGAAGCCCAGCATGATACCGGTGACTATATTGCAGGTCAGTACGATGAAGACGGCGCACAGCATGCCGGCGAGGGCATCGACCGAATCGCTGAAGTCCAGCTTGGTGACGTTGCCCAGCATCAGAAGACCGACGTACATCAGGGCCGGTGCGGTGGCGTAAGCCGGTACCAGATAGCTCAGCGGGGAGAGGAAGATCATCAGCAGGAACAGCACGCCGACCAGCGCAGCGGTCAGGCCGGTCTTGCCACCTGCTGCGGTACCTGCGGCAGACTCGATGTAGACGGCCGCCGGAGCACCACCCACCACGCCAGCGACCATGCTGCTAACGGAGTCGGCAGTCAGTGCCTTGCCGCCGCTGATGATGTGGCCACGTTCGTTGATAAGGCCCGCCTGACCGGCTACGGCACGGATGGTGCCGGTGGCGTCAAACACGGCGGTCATTACCAGCGCCAGCACGGTGGGAATCACCACCGGATTGAGGGAGCCCAGCAGATCCATGCTGCCTACCAGCGAGCCTTTTTCACCGGTCAGGCTCGGCATGGCGAAGAAGCCCTGCCAGGTCACTTTCGGATCGAAGATGAGACCGAGGATGGAGATGGCGATGATCACCATCAGGATGCCGCCCGGCACCTTGCGACGCTCCAGACCGAAGATGGCGGCCAGACCCAGCACCGTCATGATAACCGGGAAGGAGGTCACTTCACCCAGTTGAACCGGCAGACCGGCACCTTCGTTCTTGATCACCATACCGACGCCGTTGGTGGCGATCAGCAGCAGGAACAGACCGATACCGATGCCGGTGCCGTGGGCGATGCCGGAGGGGAGGTTATCCAAGATCCACTGGCGTACGCCGGTGACGCTGATCAGGGTAAACAGCACACCCATCAGGAAGATGGCGCCCAGCGCGACCGGAATGCTCAGTCCCTGACCCAGTACCAGACTGAATGCGGTAAAGGCGGTGAGGGAGATGGCGCAACCTATGGCCATCGGCAGCTTGGCCCATAGACCCATCAACAGGGAGCCGAAGGCGGCGATCAGGCAGGTTGCCACGAAGACGGGGCCCTGCTCAAAACCAGCGGCACCCAGCATGTTCGGCACCACTATGATGCTGTAGACCATGGCCAGGAAGGTGGTCAAACCGGCCAGCAACTCCTGGCGGACAGTGCTGCCACGCTGGGTGATGGAGAAATAGGAGTCCAGAAACCCGCTATTGCCGGTGCGGGCCGTCATTTCTTGCGTTGCCATAACTCATCCTGAATGTGTGAAGGAAATCGTTTGCGTAATGGCGCGCAAAATAGCAAGAATTTGGCGAGATTGCAGCGGATCAGGCACCATTTTCCCGAACTTTTCCATTTAAAGCCTCATTGGAAGCCTCAACTTCCACATGGGAAGCACCTCATCAGCTTCTACACTCTTAGCTAGCCCCCATCAGCCGGAGACAAGCCCATGCACACAGGCAACCTGCTTGGCCAAATCCCCTCCCCCCTGCCCAATGAGGTGTTTACCGACCTGGTCAGCACCAATCACTTTCGCATCGAGCGCATCCTCTCCCAGGGACAACAAACCCCCACGGGGGAATGGTTCGATCAGGACGAACACGAGTGGGTAGCGCTGATGCAAGGCGAAGCCATCCTGGTCTTCATCACACCGGATACCGGGCTCCAGGAGCGCGTCCACCTTGGGCCTGGGGATTACATCAACATTCCGGCGCACCTTCAGCACAGGGTGGAGTGGACCCACCCTACCGAGACGACCGTCTGGCTCTGCATCTACTACTAGGAGTAGTCCACTTTTCGCCGTGTTAAGGCACAACGAGAGAAGCCCAATCGACAGATTGGGCTTCTTGGGATGCTGAATGCACATAGAAAAAAGGCCTTCCCGTGAGG
>NZ_CDBZ01000004.1 GCF_000819985.1 Aeromonas media
ACGTAATTGGGACATAGCCTTTTTTATGGCACTTTGCGCCTGGCCTACGCCCCCTTTACGCCCCCTTGGCCCTGTGCTCCCGGGTTTTTTGCTGGCATGAAACTGCCCGCTTGAGCGGGCCATCGGCCCTCTGGCGGTGTATATCACACCTTGTGCGGAGTCATGTCATGAAGAGCGCTCGGCCTGTTTGAGACTGCGCTGGCTACCCATTCGGGGTGAGCCAGTTTACAACCGCCGGTGTAGAGTGGGGGTCCAATGCCTCGGAGCCCACCATGTCTCGCTATCACTTCTTCAAACAAGGTCAGTCATTTACCTATCTCGATACTTGGGCGGTCAGTTATGACGATGAGCGTCGCCAACTGGTCGAGCAGGGGTTTGTGACTGTCGTTGCCCCCTCTTTTGCCGATACCCCGACCGAGGCGCTGATGCTGTTGCAGGATCATGAGGCGCTGGAAGAGGAGCGCAGGGTGCACAATCCGTGGTACACGGTCGCCGGCATTCTCGGCCTGCTGGAGATGAGCTGATGGCCCTGTTTGGCAAGGGGGCCGGCGTTGCCACGTTGCTGCGCTGGTCTGTCTTGAAAGGGCCGCTCTGTCGCGCAATGCTGATCAGTTAA
>NZ_CDBZ01000005.1:0-1668 GCF_000819985.1 Aeromonas media
ATTGCTGATGTGCAGATCACCCCGCTCGCAGTAGCCGACCAGATAGGGCCACTGCCCCAGCGTGTATTCCATCGCCTTTCTCGTCAGCGAGCCTTTCATCACCTTGCCGACGTTATTGTCCAGCCAGGTTTTGAACTCCGCCAACAGCGGCATGCTACGCGTCTGCCGTGCCTGATAGCGTTCGGCATCACTGCGCTCCTTCTGCTCCCGCTCGATGGCATAGAGTTTACTTATGTACCCCAGGGCTACATCGGCCTTGCTGGCACCGGGCTTGCTCTTGCCCTTCGCAACGGACGGCGTGGCCTGGGTCGCTTCGATGAATTTGCGCCGCGCATGATCCCAGCAGCCAATCCGGGTGAGACCGCTCTGTTTGCACACCTGGCTATAGCCAGAATAGCCATCGGCTTGCAGTACGCCGCTAAAACCGTCCAGCAGGCGCACAGGAACACTTCCGGCGCGCGACGGATCATATTCAAATAGCACAGAGGGGCGGCCCGGCGGACCACCGCGGGTCACCCACATCCATTTGTCCGATTGCGCAGTTTTGCCCTCCTCTTTGAGCACCTGGATCCGCGTCTCGTCGGCTTGCAGGTACGTCGCGTGGTTCTGCTCCTCGCGCAGCAGGTTCATCAATGGCTGGAACACCTCATCCAGCCGGATGATCCAGTGGGCCATGCTGGTGCGGCTCACCTCCTGCCCCAGGCGCTTGAACATCTGCTCCAGACGGTACAGTGGCAGGCCATCGGCATACTTAGAGGTAATGATGTAGCCCAGCAATGACGGCGTGGCGATACATTTGCCCAGCGGGTGTACGGGGCGGTTGGCCGCGAGGATCACCTCTTCGCCATCACGCTCGAACACCGCCTTCTCTTGCCAGATCTCCAGCACCTTGAGTTGAGCCGGAATGAACTGCAACTCCTCTTTGACCTTGGTAAAGAACACCTTGCTGGCCCCGGCTTTCTGCTCATCGCTGAGGGTGAGTTCGATGCGCTCGCGCAGCAGTGAGGCGGAGAAGCCACGTTGACGCGGCTTGGCCTTTGCTTCGGCAGTTTGCGGCAGGTCATCGGGTAACTGGGCCAGCAGGGCGTCCATGTCCGCTTCCAGCTCTGCCTCATCAAAGAGCTGGAGCTGATGGAGTTTCTCGCTGCTGGCGGCAAAGCGCTGGATCCTGCGCAGACGCAGCAGCTCTTCGAGTAACAGGATATGGGCGTCACGCCGCTGGATAGCCTCTTCTTTTAACGCCAACTGTTGCTGAAAACCCGCAATAACCGCCAACAACTCAGCGGCGCTAAGGCCACTGAGTTCAGGTGATGGGGTGAGGTTTTTCGGCGTCATTTTCATGAGGAAATTATAACAAAAACAAGGCGGTAAAGCACGAGGTTGGCGGTATTAAAGCGTCTCATAATGCAGTGTTTTATGGCCCTGCATCAAGGAGATATCGTAGCCATCGAGCAACCAGTTTATCTGCTCGGAAGAGAGGGAGAGTAGCTCATCGGCAGACGATGGCCACTTGAATTTCTCCTCGGCCAGCGCCTTGTAATAGAGCACAAAGCCGTTGTCCTCCCACATCAGACACTTGATCTTGTTGCGGCGGCGATTGGTAAAGGCATAGAGGGCACCGGTGAACGGGTTGTGCCC
Organism: Aeromonas media; assembly: GCF_000819985.1. Taxonomy (GTDB): domain Bacteria; phylum Pseudomonadota; class Gammaproteobacteria; order Enterobacterales; family Aeromonadaceae; genus Aeromonas; species Aeromonas media. Next base: position 1,639 of record NZ_CDBZ01000005.1, read on the forward strand.
CAGTTGCTGCTCGACCAGCGCCGCCAGGCC
>NZ_CDBZ01000005.1:1893-2038 GCF_000819985.1 Aeromonas media
CAGGCATGGCTACTCTGACAAAGCCAGGAAGAGAGTCCGAGTCTACAGGCTGTTCGAGCTTTTTACGCCAGTAAGCAAACTGGTGATAGACCAGTGCCTGGCTTTTGCAAAAGGCGTGGCCGGAGAGGCCGGAGTCAAGCCAGGC
>NZ_CDBZ01000006.1:0-687 GCF_000819985.1 Aeromonas media
CCCTCCACCTGCGCCACCGCCCCCTGGATCTCCCCCACCAGCTGGCGCAACTGGGTCGACATCCGGTTGATGGAGCCCGTCAACCCGCCCAGCTCATCCTGGCGCAGCACCGGCAGGGGCTCCCTCGGCAGGCGGCCATCGGCGACCAGCCCGGCACGGTTCACCAGACTGGCGATGTCACGGGTCAGACGGCGACTGAACAGCAGGGCCACCAGGGTGCCGAGCAAGATGACGCTGGTGGTTGCCAGCAGCAGGGTGCGGTGGATGGTCTGACTGGCGCCGGCCATCTTGCCCGCTATCTTCTCCACTTCCCCCCGGGTCTGGGTCACCTGATTCGCCAGCTGGTCGGCGAGTCGGGTCAACGCAGGTTCTATGTCGGTGGCCATCAGGTGGTTGGCCTGATCCCAGTCCGGCGCCTGTCGTCTGGCGATCACCTGCCCGACCAGCTCGGCAAAGGGAGCCGACATCTCCTCAAAGAGCGTCCACAGACCCTTCTGCGCCTCGGTGAAGTTGGCCTGTTGCTGTTTCAGCTCGGCCACTCGCTGCAGGTGGAACTGGTAGTAGTCCTGGTACTTGTCCAGGTACTCCTTGTCCCCGGAGATGAGGAAGTCCCGCAGGGCGGAGAGGGCATTGGCCAGCCCGTTGTAGGCATCCCCCACCTGCTTGAGCAGCAGGCGGCGATCGCCG
>NZ_CDBZ01000006.1:919-48779 GCF_000819985.1 Aeromonas media
GCAGCAGGCGGCGATCGCCGGGCAGCGTCATCTGGGGGGTCGCCACCTCTTCGTTGGCAATGGATTGCAGCTGATCGAGGGCCGCCTCCGCCAGGGGGCCGGCCTCCAGCAGCATCAGGGTGTGGGCCGGCAGGTTATCTTCGGTATGGGCCAGGGCCCACACCTTCTCCTGCGCCCCCTTGAAGGTCTTGAGGGACCGAGTCAGCGCAGGTGTGAACCCCTGCTGCTCTATGGCTCGCCAGGCCTGCTCCCACTCCTGCTTGATGCGCGCACCTTGCGCGGGATCCTTGCCGAGGATGAGGTAGGCCCGCAGGGAGGAGACGGTGGCGATCAGGGCTTTCTGGCTCGCCTCGTCCCGTTGCAGGGCGGGCAGGGCCTGGGCCAGCAGGGTCTCCTGGGACGCTTCAATCCGGCCGAGCTGATGGTAGACAAGGGCGGAGGAGAGAATGATGAGCAGATTGATAAAACAGAAGCTCAACAACAGCTTGCTTGATATTTTCATGACCATCCTTGTGTCGCAGCGGGCATCCTGCCCTTGATTAGCGCCCGATCAATGCGGGCAATCGTTCGCGCCAGGTGTCATGCCAGACGAGCAACTCCTCGCGTGGCATGGGGCGGGCGGAGAAGAATCCCTGGCACTGATCGCACCCCAGCCTGGCCAGCAACCGCCAGGTGGCCTCATCCTCGACCCCCTCTGCCACCGATTTTAACCCCAACTTGCGCGCCAGTTCGATACTGGATTCGATGATGGCGAGGCGGGAGGGATCCTCATAGCAGCGATCGACGAAGGATCTGTCCAGCTTCAGCTCGGTGAACGGCAGCAGGGCGAGCTGCTGCATGGAGGAGTAGCCGGTCCCGAAGTCGTCGATGGAGAGGCCGAAGCCGTGCATCCGCAAGCGGGTCAGCACCTCCAGCGACTTGCCGAGATCCTTGACGAAGGCACTTTCTGTCACTTCCAGTGTGATGAGCTCGGGGTTGATGCTCCAGCGCTGGCAGTGATTGAGCAGGGTATTGCACAGATCCCCCTCGATCAGCGAGGTGGTGGAGAGGTTCATCGACAGGTTGAGGGAGAGTCCTGTCTTCTCCCACAGATGACCGTCGCGCAGGGACTTGCCGATGATCACCTCGGTCAGCGGATCCATGAGCCCGTTGTGCTCCGCCAGCGGGATGAAGCGGGCCGGCGAGATGAGCCCATATTCGGGATGCTGCCAGCGGGCAAGCGCCTCCATGCCGACCCACTGACCATTTTCAAAGCTCACCTTGGGCTGATACCAGGGCAGCAACTGATCATGCTCCAGGGCCCGACACAGTTCATCCAGGCTCAGGTTGTGACCGTCCTCCTCCTGGCTGCGCACCTGCTGGGGCTGCCAGGCGCCGATCAACTGCGCGATCTGCTGATGGCTCGCAGGTTTGTCGATACGCCCCAGCACCTGCAGGCCGTAGGCACGGCTCATGCGCAGTACGGCGTCGACCACATCGTCCTCCAGTGCGCTGCACAGCACTATGCCGCCGCGAAAACCGCCCAAAGAGAGGCGACGCAGCAGGGCCATGCCATCCATGCCGGGCATCCGCAAATCGCAAAACAGGATGTCGACCTGGTGGTGCTGGCACTGGGCCAGTGCCTCCTCCCCGTCCTGAGCCTCCAGCAGGTTAGCGTAGCCAAGTCCGCGGATCTGATGCATCAGGGCCTTGCGCTGGAAGTTGTGATCCTCCACCACCATGATCACCCACTCATGCCGTGCACTATTCATCGAGCCATAACCCCGTTTCACCTCTGATAGAGTCCATCAATGCCTGTACCGTCTGACTCAGCTCGCCGAGCCTGTCCAGCTGCTTCAACCTGGCCGCCGCCTCCAGTCGGGCAGCCTCCTCCGCCAATGCCTGCTGTCCCACCATGCGAGCGGCCCCCTTGATGCGATGCGCCGTCTCCACCAGCGCCTGGGTATCCTGTCGGGCCAAAGCCAGCATCATGTCCTCACCATCTTGCCGATTGGCCTCCAGATATTCGCTGGCCATGCTGCGAGCCACCGCCTCCTCCCCAAACAGGGTCAACCAGCTGATGCCCGACGCCTGGGCCCTGGCTTGTAGGGGGGCCACTGACTCATGCTGCAGCGCCAGAGCCGGCAACCAGCGAGCCAGAGTCTGACGCAAGGTCTCCAGGCTGTAGGGCTTGAACAACATGTCGTTCATGCCCGCCTCCCGCATCTGTTGACCGGCCTCCTCCGAGGTGTCGGCGGTGACGCCTATGATGGGCGCCTCGTCACCGGCCGCCCGCAGGGTGCGTGTCAGGGTATAACCATCCATCACCGGCATGTGGCAGTCGGTCAGCAACAGGGTAAATCCCTGCCCCTGCCAGGCGCGAAGCGCCTGTTCCCCATCATCCACCACCTCGGACTCGAGCCCCAGGATGGCGAGCTGACGGGTCAGCAGCGCACGGTTGACGGGATGATCGTCCGCCACCAGCACTCTGCCCTTGAGCTTATCCCCCTGTATCTGTATCGGCCGACGGGATCGCTCGCTCGACAGTTGGCGACAGGTCTCCAGCAGCAGGTCGGGATAGATGGGCGACTGGCCGAGCCGCCACCAGGCGTCGCTGTCCATACGGCCGCGCAGTGCTTCGTGGGGGGAGAGTACTATGCCCTTGAGCGAAGACTGCTGCAAATACTGCAACCAGCCACCACCGAAAATCTGCTCCATATGACCCTCTTGCGCCAGCAGGTAGCCATCCAGAGGCTGGTGCCACTGGTCGGCGGTCAGTCGGTGGAGTCTGGCGCCGAGTTGTTCCATCACCGACTGCACCACCTCGTCCTCACCGCACCACCACCACACCTGGCCGGCCAGCGGCGGCGCATCCCACTGACACTCGGACAGGGGCATCGCGAAAGTCACCGTGGTGCCCACCCCCGCCTCGCTCGCCAGCGTCAGGCTACCACCCATCTTCTGGGTCAGCTGATGGCAGATGGCGAGCCCAAGCCCGGTGCCGCCAAAGCGCCGGTTGATGTCGGACTCCACCTGCTTGAACGGGATGAACAGGTTGTCCTGCTTCTCCCGGGCGATGCCTATTCCCGTATCCCGTACCTGCAAGCTCAATCGATGGTCGTGGTAGCTCACCCGGATGGCAATTTCCCCCGCCTCGGTAAACTTCACCGCATTGCTCAGCAGATTGGAGACAACCTGGCCCACCCGCACCGCATCCATGCTCGCCTGATCCGGCACCTCCCGCCCCCACGTCAGCGCCACATTGAGTCCCTTGCCATAGGCCAGGGCGGCATGCCCCCGGATGACGTCACAGATGACCGAGGTCAGTCGGCAAGGATGGGGGTGCAATTGCAACTGCCCCGCCTCCATCTTGGAAAAGTCCAGGATGTCGTTCACCAGATAGAGCAGGTGATTGGTGGAGGTCGAGATGTTGCGCAGCATGTAGCGCTGATCGTCATCGAGATGGCTCATCTGCAACAGCTCCAGCATGCCGTGCATGCCGGAGATGGGGGTGCGCAACTCGTGGCTCATGGTGGCGAGGAACCGGCTGCGCACCCGGGTCGCCTCCTCCGCCACCCGCCTCGCCTGGCGCAGCTCCAGCTCCTGGCGTTTCAGGTTCGTGATGTCCTGCACCACCCCGTTCAGGATGACGCCCTCGATCCCCTCCTGTCGCACGAAGTGACCCCGGATCTGCAGGTAACCCGATTGCCCCTGGCGCTGGATCTCCACCTCGAGATCCAGCGGTTTCATGGCCCTGGCATGCTCCTCGACAGTGTCAACGAAGTCCTGATGGGCCTGCCCCGCCAACCCGAGAATCGTGGCTCCGGTGCTTGCCGTCTGCACCGGTTCATCTTCATAGCCCACTATCTCTCTGAGGCCCTGGGAGGTGTAGAGGAAGTGCCCATTGCCCGGCCCCAGCCAATGGTACTGGTAAACCAGGCCCGGCATGCTGTCGGTGATCTGGGTGAGTCGGGTCTGGGCCTCCTGGGCCGCGAACCGCGCCTGTTCCAGCTCGGTCACATCGGTCAGCACGGTCAGGATCCCGAGTCGCTTGCCGCCGGGGCCGACGAACAGGCGCTTGGTGTAGATCATCTGATGTTCGACACCGTTGGCAAGCTGGATCTCGCCGCGGCCATGGAGCTCCTCGCCACTCTCCCAGACCCTGGCATCCTCCTCGATCACCCTGGCCCGGATGGACTCCGGCAGCCTGTCCTGGAGCAATCGCTCATACGAGCCGTTCAGGTTCTCGCCCCCCAGGAACATCTGCCGATACGCCAGATTGGTCATCGCAATTTCATAGCGCTCATTGGTCAGCACCACCTGATTAGGCAGGGCATCGAGCATCATCTGGACAAACATCAATTGCTCTTCGAGCCGCCGCTCCGCCTCCCGCCGCTGGCTGATCTGGCGGCGCAGGGTCCGGTTCCAGCCCACGAACAGCAGCAGAAAGAGCACGAAGATGCCCCCGCCTAGGGTGGACCAGAGCAGCACCTTGTCGGGATCCAGCCCCGTCTGTATGGTCAGGGAGAGCCACTTCTTCTCCAGGGCGGTCAGCTCCGCCGGCGAAATGGAGAGCAACACCTTGGTCAGGATCTGCTGCAACATGGGATCCTGCAGATGGGTTGCCATGGCGATGGGAACCCGCAGTTCGTTGCCGGAGAAGACCACCTGATAACGGTCGCTGAATCCCTTCTTCAACGACTCTTCCAGGGTGGTCATGCTCATCAGCACGTAGTCGACCTGCTGCCGATCCAGCTGGGGCAGCAACTCGGGATCGCTCGCGACCGCAACGGGCTCGGCCCCCACCTCGGTCAGCAGCGTTTTTTCCACCGAGCCCCCCACCATGCCCACCCGGTGTCCCTTCAACGCCCTGGGGTTGGTCAGCTCGGCCATGCCTCGCCTCGCCACTATCACCCGGTTGAGAGAGGCATAGTTCGGCGTGAAACGGGCAAACTGCTGTCGTTCGGCGGTCGGTGTCATGGCCGGGATGACATCCAGCTTGCGAGCCTGAAACAGATCCAGGGTCTGGGCCCAGCTTCGGGTCTGTACCAGGGTGAACTGTAGACCCGCGCGCTGGTTCATCATCGCCAGCAGATCGGCAATGAGCCCCTTGAGCCTGCCCCGATCGTCAATCTCGCTCATGCCGGGCCAGTCAGGGGCGACCCCGTACCTGATCACCGGATGCGCTTGCAGCCACGCCTGCTCCTGCGCGTTGAAGACAATCTCCCTGTTCCCTTTCACCAGGGCATAGTCGACGATGCCGCCAGCTTCCAGGATGCCGCGACGCTCCAGCGGGGATATGTCCTCAAGGGCCCGGTCCAGCAGCCCCTGCAGTACCTCGCCCCCAGGGGCGACCGCCATGGCGAGCGAGGTATCCCTCATCCAGTCCACCGTGGTCAACGTCATGCCCGCCATGGCTTGCAGGCGGCTCAGCATGGGCAACTCGGCCAGATAGGCGTCCGCCTGCCCCTCCTTGAGCATGAAGATCGCTTCATCCCGGCTGTCCACCGTCACCAGGTTCGAGATGCCGAGTCGCAGCAACTCATCGCAAGCGCTGACACCGAAGACGCAGACCCAACGCACCCCATAGGCCTCCTCCAGGGAGAGACTGTCCCGTCCTCCGGTCAACAGGACGGCGCGCGGCAGCACCATCAACGCAGAGGTAAACAGCATCTGCAGCTTGCGTGTCGGGCTCGGTGCCACGCCGATCACCATGTCGACCTTGCCATCCAGCAATGCCTGCTGGACACCTGCATTGTTGGCATAGGCCTGGTAGCGCAGCTTGAGCCCCAGCCTGCTTGCTATCTGCGAGGCAAATTCATCCAGAGGGCCGGTGAAGTTGCCCCGGCCATCGGTATAGACATAGGGAGGCCAGGCCGTCGCCGGCATGCCGACCACCAGCTCGTCATGGACGGCGAGCCACTGCTGTTCGGCTGGCGTGAAGGTGCTTCTGTCCAGTTGCGTCGAGGCCGCCATCACCACCAGGCTACAGCAGGTCAACCAGCACAACAGGATGAGACGGTAAAACATTGTTAGTTCCTAATAAAGCGAGGGCGATAGCAGGTCAGAATCTCAGGGCAGGGTGAGAACACTGCGAGTAAAAATAAAGCCAGGCTCTTACCTTGCTTGAAAATGTCGCGTTTTCGCGCAGGTCAGGGGTCCTTCCCTGAGCATTGTTACAATACTACCAGGCAGCAGTGCCGCATGAGTGGTTTCTTGATATCAAAAATCCAGGAGATTGCCATATTCAGTGACAGGGATGGGCACAGCAATACGTTCCCTGACCCAACATAAATCCATTGCTGACAGCGAAGGCGAAATGCTCTTTATGTTCAAGACCATGCACTATGGTTTGCTCACCGCCCCATGCATTGAGTATGCGTCTTAGCTCAGTAGCATCCTCCCTGCTAAATGCAGCTTCAAAAAAATTGCTGTCTATCTTTACCCCATCAATATATGGGTGAAAGGATTTTGACATCTGCAATGAAGGCCATTCATCATCAGCAATCATCCAGAATCGCACACCTAATGACTTGAGTTTTATAATATTATCCAGCGCAATGCCGGACGACTCGTTCATGATCGCCTGCATCTTCACGCCGACATTGACTCTGAATTGAAAAACAAATGGAATAAAGTCTTTCCATGCCGATCTGCTATCCAGCAAACTAGCCGCAGCATCAATAAACAACCCTCGATAGGACAACGCATCCTGCCGATTCAATTTTTGAAAGAACTCCAGTTGTCGCATAAAAGACATTCTTTCATCGCTATGATTGTTGAGCACACTCCCATTGTTTTTTAGGATGCGTTGCTTGATTTCAAAAGAAAAAACATCGCCGCTATTGAAATTAACTATCGGTGTTAATGTATGCCTAACAGAGCCAGGACATTGACTGATTGCCATAGTCATCAAATTCCTCCATCTCAAACCTTGCAAGACGTGGATAAAACATGCCTCGACTTGACCAAGGTAACTATATACCGGCAATCAAGGTCCGTTTTTATCACTATGCTCCTGATCCCAGAAAGGGGCACCTGCACCGTATCTTCAGATGCGGTTAGTTCACGCCTGAGATGGATTGGCAATGTGTCTCTGAAAATCAGGTAGCCACGGTTTCTTGTCAAAGATATGAGCTAATTCATTTCTCTGTTTCCATATTTATGATGCGGTGGTACAACCCGCCGGCATATTCACTGGATAACATCACGTGACTTCTCAAGTCGATGACAATGTTTTTCTGTATTCTTCAAGTACAACGCTTTTCTCCGACCTTGAGTGCCCTCGAACCATGCAAAGGGATGCTCATCATTCGAGCAAACCACTGTACGGAAACTGAACGAATGACCAGATGGCGACCCTGAATAGAAAAGATGCATTATGATCCACATAATTCACACCAATTTAAATGACAAAGAAATCAAAACAACAAAAAATTTAAAATGTCGATAAAAAACAAATGCATAAATGAAAATCAAACAGAAAAAAGACCCGAACGAGACGAATTTATAATCTGAAAACCAAGTATTGAAAGTATAAAAAACCTTTTGTTAAAGAGTTACCCGCATTACGAAACATAAATACAACAGTGAGCGCACTCGATACTTGTCGGTGTCACATGGTTTGAAGAGGTCATTCTGGAAACCATCATCTGCGATCGGAATGAATTTCATAGCGATGTATATCTCACCGAAAGATTTATCTTCCTCTGAGATTGCTTTATACCGATTTGGGCCGTGCTGCGAATGATGACGACTTCTATCAGAAAAGAAAAATGGCAGGCCCGGGCCTGCCATCCACAAGTCGGGGGCCGAAGCCCCTCGCCTCAGGTTATTCGATTCCCGAGTCGGAAACCGGTTTGAAACTCCCGCTCACGGACATGAGCGACCTGCACATTGTGCCCTTCCAGCCCGATGTCTTTGAGCAGGGCGGGAGAGAGATGCAGATAGCTGACGCGACGCTCCAGCCGGGTGATCCGTTTTTGAACCAGGGTTTCGACGTGGCGCAGCAGGGCGAGTTCGATAGACATAATATTCTCCAGTTGAACGTGCGGTTCTCCCGGAGAGAGGACATCACCCTGCGGGACAACCGCGGGTGATGAAAAGGCAGGTGTTACCTGTTCCCTCCACGCGGTAAATAAAGAGCACGAGTCTTCGCGCTGCCATTGCAGCGAGCGAACGCAACGTTGAACATGGAATGTTGCATGATCGTCTCCTTACCGTGTGAAAGTTGAACAAGTTGCCACAGTCTAAAAAAACACCGAATTTTACGCAATATCACCCCCACCCATATGGGTGGAATGCGGCCACAGCCGGCCCCGGTCAAATCCCGGACAACAGCCTGAACTCCTCCAGCGCATAGGTATCCGTCATGCCGCTGACGTAGTCGAGCAAGAGCCGCACCCTGTAGTACCACTCCTGCTCGCTACACTTGTCGAAGCGCGGATCCCGGCTGGCCACCGCCAGCCGGTATGCCTTGAGATGGCGGGCCGACAAGCGGTGGAACAGCCGCCGGGCAAAGAACAGCTCACTCCCGCCGTTGCCGGCCAGCAACCGCTCGAACTGCGCGGCCGGCAGTGCCAGCAGGCAGGAATAAGTGGAAAGCACCCCGCGCAGGGCGGCATGGCCTTCCAGCTCCAGCGCCTCCACCTCGGGGCGCATGAATACCTGCTCGCGGGCCACACGTTTGAGGGTATCCAGCACTCTGGCAGCCGGTGCCTGACCGTGCAAGAGCGCCCTGGGGTAGGCGCCGCTCAGGATGGCCTCGTGGTCGCTCACATAGGTGTGGGCCGCGAGCGCCACCAGATCCCGGGTCAGATGCTGACGGAAATGGGGGAAGAAGCCCCTGCCGGAGGCCAGCGCCTCCTCGAGCAGGCTGGCCATGTAGTCCCCCTCATCGGCACCGCGCAGCGCCACCAGCAGCTCGCCCTGGTTGAGGATGCGCCTGTCCACCGCGTCTTCCAGATCGGCGATGCAGTAGGAGATGTCGTCCGCCGCCTCCATGATGTAGACCAGCGGATGCCGGCATCCCGGCGCCAACCCCAGACTCTGGCCGAGGGCGCGATAGAGAGGCTGCTCACTGAAGAAGATGCCGCGCTTGCTGGTCCAGCCATGGTGCTGGCCATAGCCCTGGGGATGGTGCAACAGGGGCTGCTGCGGGTATTTGCACAGGGCCGCTAACTGGCCCAGGGTCAGGTTCATCTCGTGCAGGCTGTGCACCAGCCGCAGGCTCTGGGCATTGCCGTCAAACACCAGCAGGTCCTGGCGAAGCTCGGCCCACTGCGGGCTCGGCAACTGATCATGGGCGCGGGCAAACAGCTCATCCAGCGACTGTGCCAGCCACTGGCTCATCACCTGCTCGCCGAAGTGGCCGAACGGCGGGTTGCCGACGTCGTGCAGCAGGCAGGCCATCTCCACCAGGTTGATGAAGGCGCCTTCGCAGACGGTGCCCGCCGGCAGGGCCGCCAGGATGCGCCTGCTGATCTGGCGGCCCGTCTCCTGCACCTCCAGGGAGTGGGTGAGACGGCTGCGCACCGAGGCCTTCACATCGAGCGGAAAGACCTGGGTCTTCTGCTGCAGGCGGCGCACCGGCGCGGCCTGCACGATGCGAGCGCGATCCTGCTCGGTCGCCTCCAGCAGCTCTTCGCTGCCCCAGGGGTGAATGCGCGCCGGGGTAATCAAACGGCTATACATGGTGCGGCTCCTTGCCAGCGGCGTCCGTCAGGTTCACGACAACAACCAGCGCCGCAAGCGGGCGATATCGCCGGGGTATTCACGGCGCAGCGTCTCAATCCAGTCCTCCACGTTCTCCCACCAGGCGGGGTGATCCGGGCTCTGGATAAGCTGGGCTGTCTGCTGCAGGCGGCGCAGGCCGATGGAGCCCGCAGCCCCTTTTATCTTGTGCGCCTCCTCCACCACGCCGGCCTGATCCCTGGCAATCATGTTGGAATCGAGCACCGCCATGTAGTCCGGCATCATCTTCTCGAACAGATCCACGCTGGAGAGCAGCACCGGCTTGCCGACCGTACTGGCGTAATCGGTGAGGAAGGGCAGATCCAGCAGTGCATCCTGGTTGCCCGCGTCCGCCTGATCAAAGGCCTCGTCGTCGGCGAGATCCGCAAACAGATGACCTATCACCTCCCGCACGGCCTTGGAGCCGAGCGGCTTGTTGATTACATCCTGCATGCCGTGATCCCGGTAGTACTGGCGATCGCCGGTGGCGTTGGCGGTGAGCGCCACCATGGGGGGCAGGCTGTCGCCATAACGCGCCAGCAACTGGGCCGCCACGTCGAAGCCAGTCATGTCCGGCAGCTGGATGTCCAGCAGGATGAGATCGAAGTCATCCGGGTTGGCCATGGCCAGCGCCTGGGTACCGTCCCGCGCCACCTGCACCTGATGACCCAGCTTGTTGAGCAGGGCGCAGGCGACGGTGACGTTGAGCTCCACATCCTCCACCAGCAGGATATCCAGGGAGGGCATCTCGGGCTCCTGCGGGGTCACCTGCGGCTCGACACAATCCACCTCCAGCTCGGCGGTGAAGCAGGAACCCTCACCCGGGTCACTGTCCACGTAGAGCTGGCCGCCCATGGCCTGCACCAGCTGACGGGAGACGGCCAGCCCTATGCCGGTGCCGGTGGCGTGCTTCTTGCCCTGCACCTGATAGTACATGGCGAAGATCTTCTCCTGCTGGGCGCGCGGGATGCCGACCCCGGTGTCTTCCACCTCGAAGTGCAGCGCCAGCTTGCCCGGTTCATCGGCGGCGTGGGCGAGGCAGCGCACCGTCACGCCACCCTCGTCGGTGAATTTGACCGCATTGCCCACCAGGTTCCACAGCACCTGGCGCAGCCGGGTGCCGTCCGCCATCACGAACTGCGGCATGTCGCCATCCCGGTCGAAATGCAGGTAGAGCCCCTTCTGCTCCGCCTGGATGCGCGACAGCATCTCCAGCTCGTCGAGGAAGGCGGGCAGGTCCATGGGGGCAGGTGCTATCTCGAGGCGGCGGCGATCCAGTTTGTCGAGATCGATGATGTCATTGAAGATGTTGCCGAGCGTCACCGCACTCAGGTGGATGGTCTTGAGCTGCTGCTGCCGCTTGGCATCCAGCGGCGTGTCCATCAGCATGCGGCTCAGTCCCACTATGCCGTTGAGCGGCGTGCGCAGCTCATGGCTGATGGTGGAGATGAAGGTGGTCTTGTCCCGGCTCGCCTTCTCCAGTTTGTCCTGATACTGCTTGCGCTCGGTGATGTCGCGGCCAAAGCCGAGCAGGCCGAGCCGCTTGCCGAAGCGGTCGAAGAAGGGCACCTTGCGCAGCTCGAAGTAGGCCTTGCGGCCGTCCGGGTACTCCAGCCACTGCTCGTAGGTGAGGGGCTCGTTGCTGGCGAAGACCTGCTTGTCCGTCTCCACCACCTTGCTGGCGATGTCGTGCTTGTAGACATCGAACGGGGTCAGCCCGATGAGCTCGGCCTCCACCTTGCCGGTCAGCTCCTCCATGGCGCGGTTGCAACCGGAGAACTGCTCGTCCTCGTTGCGGTAGTAGACCAGGTCCGGAGAGCAGTCGATGAAGGAGCGCAACAGGGCGGTACGCTCCCCCAGGTGCAACTGGGCCTTCTCCCGCTGGAACACCTCGTTCTCCAGATCTTCTATGGCTTGCTGGCGCAGGGTCTCGGCCCGGTTGGTCTCGGCTATCTGGGCATTGAGGCGGCTGATGTTCTCCTGCAGCTGGCTGTTGAGCTCGAGGTCGCGCTCGCGCATGTCCTGCAGCTTGCGCACCATGCGGGTCAGCCGCTGGCGGGAGTCCTCCAGCTGATCTACCACGATGGAGAGGAAATAGACGGCCCAGGGGGTCACCAGCAGGCCGAAGAAGACAGAGCGCACCAGGTCGACGATGTCCACGGTACCGCGCAGAAACAGGGTCACCCCCATCTGGATGGAGACCGCCAGCACTATGATGGCGGTCGCCAGGAACATGCTGAAGCGCACCAGTCCCAGCTTGGTCATCAGGTCGACATAGTATTGCGCCCAGGATTTGATTTGCTTCATCTCGTTGTTTTCTCCCCGTTATTGCGCAAACAGAATACCAGTACGGCGCCCTGAACTCTTGCCCGTTGCACCTTAAATTATTGATTAACGTCACACTCCGACTGGGGTAGCATGCCTGCCATGAGTCAGTCAGCTCCGGTTCAGCAAAGGATCCCGAGCCGCACTGCCCCCCTTGTCATCCCTTGTGTCAGGAGCACACCCCATGCGCAATCATGTCCTGTTGAGTCTTGGTCTGCTAGCCGCCAATGCCGCCCACGCCGATCTTGGCGAGATCCCCAGAGAGTCCGGCTGGTCCGGTTTCCTGCTCGGCGGGGTCAATGTGATCAGCTACGAGTCCAACTTCTACGCCGGCGATGACAACCACAGTCGTATCAACGACCTCGGCTCTCCCGACAGCGAGAGCGGCCTGACGCCGCTCATCAACGCCGACATCCGCTACACCTTCGCCGACACCCGCACCCAGGTGTTCCTCGGCAACCTGATCCAGGATGCGGTGCGCTTCGACTTCACCCAGCAGCTGGGCCTGCGCCAGGAGATGGGCGACAAGGGCATAGTGGCCACCTCCCTGGTGTTCAACGCCATGCCGGTGGAGCTGTGGAGCGATCCCTTCGCCACCAAGGTAGATCGCAGCTCGACCGACGTGAAGTCGAAGGGCGTGCGCTTTGCCTGGGACAAGATCTGGGGCAGCCACTTCTACGGCACCCTCACCACCCGGGAAGTGGATCTGGACGAGGAGCGCAGCGGTCAGCAGTATGACCAGACCCACGGCACCCAGTATGCCGCCATGCTGAATCGCAACGGCAAGGTGCACGACATGGCGCTCTCCTACCAGTTCCACTTCGGCGGCAACCAGTTGCTGGAGCCGGCGATCCTCTACAAGCAGGCCAGGCTCGACGGCAGTGCCGAGAGCTTCGACAACACAGGGTTGCAGCTGACTTACGCCAAGCGGGGCCCGCAATGGTCCATCGTCAGCAACCTCTATGCCGGCAAGCGCAAGTATGACGAGGCGAATCCCCTGTTCGGCCAGCGTGCCGATGCAGACGAGTTTGCCATCAACGGCACCTTCTTCTGGCACAACCTGTTCGGGGTCAAGGCCCTGGCCGCGACCTTCACCGCAGCTTACTCAGGCGCCGACTCCGACATCGACTTCTACGATACCCAGGCCACCCGCTTCAGCACCGGCTTGCTCTACAACTTCTAAGCCAAACCCTGTCGAAAACAGCGAGGCCACCCCAGAGGTGGCCTCGTTTTTTTCGCTTCCTGACTGCCTTAGATGCCGAGGGAGTCGAGCAGATCGTCGTGCTCGTTGCTCGCCGGGGCGACCGCCTGGGCCGGCTTGGTCGCCGCCAGCTTGGCCTGGGCGATCAGCTCGTCCGGATCGACCTCCTCCTGCACCCCACCATCGTGGATCCGGATAAACTCTGTCCTGTCCATGGCCAGCTCCAGATAGAAGATGTTGTTGCTGGCGGTGAAGAAGGTGACCCTGCGGGTCTCGGGGTTGTCGAGGTTGGTGTCGACGCTCAGCATCACCTGCTTGTTGAGGGCCAGCATCTTGGGCTGGTTCTGGGTGATGTGGGTCTGCAACTCGCGTCCCACCTTGGTGGTGAAGCTGCCGACGATCTGGTTCATCAGCTCGCCCATGACGTTGCTCACCTCATCCGAGGTATGGGAGATGGCGAGATCCTCCTTGGAGAGCCCCATGCTGAGCATGTAACGCTCGTAGAGCTCCATGGCGGCAGCGGCGGAGAAGTTGATCACCACCAGCCCGGAGAAGCCCCCGTCAAACAGCACGAAGCAGCCGATGTCCGGCTTGAGGCAGGTCTTGCTGATCCGTTGCACCATGCCGGAGAAGCGCACCTGGGTCTGGGTCGCCGCACTCAATACGCTCGTCACCGAATTGCACAGGCTCAGCAGCACGTCCTCTGTGGTCAATACGGCATCATCCTCGGATCTTGTCACTATCATGGAACCTTCCTGCTGATCGAAAAAATAGGCTTGTCTGTCTCACCGCCCATGTCATCACGCGCACGTCCGATACGCTAACAGATTGCGTGATCCCGGTGTTGAAACCGCGAGCCGCCTCTCACTTGACCGTATTGTCAGTCAGAAACGGCTGGAATCCACCCAGGGTGGCCAACCGGGCTCGCCAGTTATCGGCCTGCTGTCGCAAATCTTGTGTCTGATAGGGGATGGTGGGATGTGCTCCCCAGATGGGACCGGGCCAGGCGGCATCCGAGCTGAAGCGGGCGACATGATGCAGGTGCAACTGAGGCACCAGGTTGCCGAGCGCCGCCACGTTGATCTTGTCCGGATTGAGCGCCTCTTCCATCAGGGTGGCGACGGCGCAGGACTCCTGCATCAGCTGTTGCTGCTGCGCGGGGGCCAGGTGGTGGATTTCACGCAGGTCGGCGACCCTGGGCACCAGGATGAGCCAGGGATATTGGCTGTCTTTGGCCAGCAGCACGCGGCAAAGGGGGAGATCCCCGAGTATCTGGGTATCCGCCTGCAGGCGGGGGTGCAATGCAAACATGGGGCCTCGCTGGTCAACATGGGCACGTCAGGAGATGAGTGTGCCCACGTTACTGCAACGAGGGGCAAACTTAAAGCCGGGGCACGGCCCAACCGATGAAGCGCTTGCGAAGTTCGGGATCCGCCCGCAGGAAGAGTTGCTGCAACTGCCCCTCCAGTTCGCTGGCGGGTACTGACGGGGCCTGGACCGCTGCCGTGGTCGCCACGGCGCCGGTCGCCAGCACCGCCTTGCCCGTGCCGCGGTTGTACTCCATCAGCCTGGCGTGCCAGTCCATGCCGATCTGCATGCCGTTGACCACCAGGGCCTCCTGCTGCACCTTCAGGGGCTTGTCCCCCGCCAGCAGACTCACGACCGGCGCCTTGGCGTAGCGCTCCATGCCTTTCTCGTCGGTGGGCACCGCGGCCTGCAGGCGCACCGACTGGCCGCTGGCCTCATAGCGGATCACCTGGGGCTCGGAGCGGATCTGGCGATCGTTGTCGCTGCTGTTGCGACTCGGGATCACCCCCTCATAGCGCACCAGCAACTGCTGCGCCCCGTCGGCCAACACCCCATGCCGCTCGTCCTGCACCTTGCCGTCGCTCACCGCCAGGATCTGGAAATCCCCGGGGACCTCGACCCTGACCTCGGCCTGTACGGCGCCAGCACACAACAACATGACCCCAACCCAACCCTGATGACCCTTCATTCCCGTCTCTCTCTGCTCGCTATGATGGGCGCAGGCTAGCAGCCGAAGATGACAGAAAAATAACGCGAGCCTGCCTCTCAGAGCAGGTAGTGGGGCCGCTCGGCAAACCACTGAGCCAGCACCTGCTTGAACAGCCGTATCTTGCGCGGCACCCGGCGCTGCTGGGCATGGAGCACATGCAGCGGGTGCAGGCCGGTCTGCCAGTCAGTCAGCACGGCCACCAGCTCGCCCCTGGCCAGACTCGTCTCCACCAGCATCAGCGGGCACTTGGCAAACCCCATGCCCGCCCGTGCCAGCTGCAGCACTGTGCTGTAGTGGTTGGCCCGCACCTTGCCCTGCACCAGGATGTGGGCCTCCTCCCCTGCCTTGCGAAAATGCCACTGCTCCCAGGCCGGGTTGTGCCCCTGGCGCAGGCAGGGGCGCCCGCCCAGCTCATAGGGGGTGGCGGGGAGCCCCTCCCGTGCCAGCAGGGCAGGGCTCGCCACCACTACGTCTTTCAACTGCCCGAGGGGCAGCGCCACCAGATTGTCCGGCACCTGATCCATGGCGCGCAGGGCGATGTCATTCTCCCCCTGACTCATGTCGATCATGGCGTTGGTGAAGTTGAGCTCCACCTCGACCCCAGGGCAGAGCTCGGCGAAGCGCGCCAGCAACTCGCTCACCATGGCATCCCCCGTGCTGACCGGGCAGGTGAAGCGCAGGCGACCACTGTCCTCCTCGGTCAGGGCCTGGATGTCCTGCTCCACCTGACGGGCAAGGGCAAAGATCTGCCCCGCCTGCACATGGAGGGTTCTGCCCGCCTCGGTCAGGCTGAGTCTGCGGGTCGTGCGCTGGAGCAACTGGGCATTGAGGGCGGACTCCAGAGCGCTGACGTGGCGGCTCAGCATCCCCTTGCTCACCCCCAATGCATCGGCGGCGGCGGAGAAACTGCCCCGCTGCACCACCTCGTAGAAACTGCTCAGATGGGCGATCTCCATCCATTAGCTCCAATATGGAAACAATGGGTTTATCTTAAGCGCTTTTTCTCCCTTTTCATCCAGCTATCATCAACACATCCCAACCAGGAGCGATAGAGATGAAGATTGTGATTGTGGGTGCCTCCGGCACCATAGGTTCCGCCGTCAGCGAGTTGCTTGCCAGAGACCACCAAGTGATCAGGGTTGGCCACAGCCGGGGGGATGCCACTGTCGACATGACGGATGGCGCCTCCATCGCCGCCCTGTTTGCGGGCATCGGCCGGTTCGATGCCCTGGTGGTCGCCAGCGGCAGCGTGGCCTTCAACGCCCTGACCGAGATGACGGACGAGCAGTGGCAACTGGGGCTCCAGAGCAAGCTGATGGGCCAGATCAACCTGACCCGGGCCGCCATTCCCTATCTGAATGACAACGGATCCATCACCCTCATCAGCGGCATACTGAGCGAGGAGCCCATCAACTGGGGGGTCAGTGCAACCACCATCAACGGCGCCATAGAGCACTTCGTGAAGGGGGCCGCCTGCGAACTGCCGAGGGGCCTGCGCATCAACGTGGTGAGCCCCACCGTGCTGGAGGAGTCCATGGACAAGTACGCCGACTTCTTCCCGGGCTTCGTGCCTGTACCCGCCGCCCGGGTGGCCCAGGCCTACAAGAAGTCGGTGCTGGGAGTGCAGACCGGCCAGATCTTCCGGGTCAATGGCTGAGGCCTCCCTCTCTCACTCCAGATGCCAATAAAAACGGGCCCCGTCATAGGGCCCGTCTGTTTGCCAGCTTGCTGCCTTCACCGCCAGCAAACGTTTGTGCGCCGGCGGCAAAAAAAGGCAGTCAGCCTCAGTCGATCAGACCGTACTGCTCCCGCAGTACCTCGATGATCTCCTGCTTGGGATTGGCACTGCGCACCAGCTTGTGACCAATGACCTTCTCGGCGATCCCCACGTAGGTGTGGGATATGTCCATCATCACCTCGGTGGGCAGCTTGTTGTCCCGGGCCAGGGCGAAGCGTTCCGGCATGCGATTCTTGTTGAGCAGGATGTCCGGATCCGGGAAGTGATTCAGCAGCCACTGGCGGAAGCCCTCTTTGGACTTCTCGACGATCTCGCCCTGGCGCAGGGCGGCGCCGTCCCAGATACGGGAACTGTCGGGGGTACCCACTTCATCCATGTAGATGAGCTTCTCGTTGCCGGCGGCATCCTGGACATAGCCAAACTCGAACTTGGTGTCGACGAAGATCTGATCGAGCGCGGCCAGGGCCTCGCTGATGACGTTGAAACCATCCTTGAGCAGCGTCTCGTAGCGGTCGATGTCCGCCGGGGAGCGGAAACCGAAGGCCTGATGGTGGCGCGCTATGTCGGCACGGGAGACGTTGACGTCGTCCGCTTCCGGCACGCCATCCAGCCCCTTGAGGATCCCCTTGGTAGAGGGGGTGATGAGGATCTCGGGCAGCTTCTGATCCTTCTTCAGCCCTTCCGGCAACGTGATGCCGCAGAACTCGCGCTCGCCGTCCTTGTAGGCACGCCACATGGAGCCGGTGATGTACTGGCGGGCGATGGCTTCGATCATCACCGGGCGGGCCTTTTGCACTATCCAGACGAAGGGGTGCGGTATGTCCAGGATGTGGCTGTCCGCCAACCCCTTCTCCTTGAACAGCTTGAACCAGTGGCTGGAGATGGCATTGAGTGCAGCCCCCTTGCCCGGCACGCCGTTCAAGCCATCCACACCCTGCCAGATGCAGTCGAAGGCCGAAATGCGGTCGCTGATCACCATGAGGGCGAGCGGCGTATCGGCCGGCACATCATAGCCTTTCTCTCTTATGAGCCGGGCACTGTCTGCGGGGGTCAACCAGTAGACGCTGCGCACTTTGCCGGAATGGACAGGTTTATCGGTACGGATCGGCAAATCGTCATTCACCGCCAATACTTGATCTGCAAGACTCATGGCTAATAACACTTCCTGTTGTGGGACTGACAAGACAGGCGCATCAGGCTCCTGCCTACGAGGGATTCATTCAAGCGAAGCAGCGCCAGGCCTCTCTGCCGGGGCAGGCTCCCAAGAGGGCCTCTGCGCGGACTCCACATAACAAAACAGGGGCACCAGGCCCCTGTTTCTATTCTGCTTTCGCAGCCTGATCAGCCACGCCTTTGGCAAACGCCTCGGACAGGCTGATATACATCTGGGAGATGACACCGGATGCGACCGGCTTCTTGTCCTTGTCGAACAGGGTGATGGAGGTCTTGCCCCCGGCCATCTCGCCCAACTGGAAGCGGTACTGGTCTTCCTCCAGCTTGAACGGCTCGGCCCCCTTGGCCTGCCAGAACTCGGCATCGGGCTCGTCATACTCGACGTCGATCCAGCCCAGGGACTGCTGGGTATCCTTGATGGTGAAACCATAGGCTGGCAGCACCTGGTTGAGGCGGCGCCAGACCTGCTCGAAGGAACCATCGGCGATCCAGGCACTCAGCTCGTTGTTGTCCAGACCCAGCTCCAGACCCATGCCATCGTTGGACTTGTGTTGTTCGCGGGCCTTGAGCTGCTTGTCGTAGTAGAGGGAGAACTGGTTCAGTGCCCGGGTCGCATAGCGCTGGGCATCGGCCGGGGTCAGCACTGTGCTGGTCTCGCCGTCGATGGTCTCTTCATGCTCCAGCACCCGTACCGACATGTTGACGGCGTGACGCTGCACATCGTTGCTAAGGGTGAACTGGTAGCGTTGACGGATACGGAAGTCGTCGTCCTCCTCCGCCCAGCCATCGAGGGCGGCGGAGTTGTCAAACCAGCCGGTCTGCAACACGCCGGCCTGCTGATCCAGCTTCTCTGTGGTGACCTTGTGCTGGGCCAGGAAGTTCATCAGGAAGGCCCAGGTATCGCGCTCCACGCTCTGGCTGGTGCTCAGGGCATAGAAGACCAGGGTCGGTTCGCTGGCCTTGGCCACCACCTGACTGCCAGGGACCACCGTCAGCAGCTGGGCTGGCGGACGCACGTCCACCTTGGCACCGATGGCACCTTCGCGGCTGCTCTCCGGCAGGGCCGGGATGTCGAAATTACTGTTAAAGGCGGGGGTACTCAACCCGGCGGGCACGAGGAAGGCGCGACCTTCGAGGCGGCTCTCTTCATACTCGAAGCCACGGTTGGCCATCTTGCGATCCTGGGGTGAGCTACAGGCTGCCAACACGGCAACAGTCGCGACACTCAGCACCAGGCGCACTGCATTTCCCTTTCCATTTGCTTTAAACACTCGCCATCAACTCCGCAGTCGTCAGTGCTCGCGCCATCGCCTGTTCCCCCTCGGGGGTGAGGTCGGTCAGCGGCAGGCGCAAGGTCGCCGTCGCCATCAATCCCAGTCGGGCACAGGCCCACTTGACCGGAATGGGACTCGGTTCGCAGAACAGAGTCTGATGCAACGGCATCAATCGATTGTTGATGTCATGAGCCTGCCCGGCATCACCGGCCAGCGCAGCACGACACATGTCGGCCATCTGGGGCGCCGCAATATTGGTGGTGACCGAAATGACGCCATCGCCCCCTTGCAGCATAAAATCACATCCGCTGGCATCATCGCCACTATAAAGCGCGAAATCCGGCCCGCACAACTCGCGCAGCAGCGGGGTGCGGCTCAAATCCCCCGTCGCCTCCTTCAAACCGATGATGCCGGGAACCTTGGCCAGACGAGCCACGGTCTCCGGTTTGAGATCGCAGCAGGTGCGACCGGGCACATTATAGAGAATTTGAGGCAGACCACTAGCCTCGGCGATCGCACAATAGTGACGATAGAGACCTTCCTGGGTGGGTTTGTTGTAATAAGGGGTCACCGAGAGACCCGCCACCACGCTGGCTTGGGCGAAACGCCTGGAGAGGGCGATGGCATGGGCTGTGCTGTTGGAGCCGCAGCCCGCGATGACCGGAATGCGGCCAGCGGCGAATTCGACGGCTTTTTCCACGACGGCGATATGTTCCTGCTCGCTCAGGGTGACCGACTCTCCCGTGGTGCCCACCGCGACTATGGCACTGGTACCGGCGCCGACATGATACTCCACCAGGGCCGCCAGACTGGTCCAATCGATGTCACCCGAGGCCAGCATGGGGGTAACGAGCGCAACAATACTACCGCGTAACATGGATATTTCTCCCGATTTTCAGGGGCGTAATGGTAAAGCTGCCCCTTTTGAAAAACAAGGGAGGCAAGGGACAAGCCGTGTTACCATCCGCCACAAAACGTATGGATGCACGAGGGCAGGAAAGAGCCCGGAGCAGGGCGTCATGCCCGCCAAGCGCTCGCTTTCACCGCATTCGCAATAAATGGACGAGAGACGATTTATGACTCACTACCTGGTCGTAACGGCCATCGGCACGGACAGGCCTGGCATCGTCAATGAGGTTACCCGTCACGTCAGTGGCTGCGGTTGCAACATTGTCGACAGCCGTCTTGGCATCTTCGGTAACGAATTCACTTTCATCATGCTGTTGTCCGGTGACTGGAACAGCTTGATGCAGCTTGAGATAAGCCTCCCCCTGCGCAGCCAGGAGTGGGATCTCATCACCATGATGAAGCGCACCGAGCGCCACCACTCTCTGCAATATGACATCAGCGCCAGCGCCGAGGTGCTGATCCGGGATCAGCCGGGCATCGTAAGCCAGTGCACCCAGTTCTTCAGCGATCACGGCTGGGATATCCAGGCCATGCAGACCGTCACGCTCGAGCAGCAACCCTTCAACCTGCTCAAGGCCAATTTCCAGCTCAATCAGGCCAAGCAGGGCGAGGCGGCCGACTCGAAGACGGCCTTCGCCGATTTCTGTCGTGAACTGGGTGCCGAGTCATTCGAGTTCATCGTCAATCACAAATACGCCTGACGGCGTTTATCCGAGGAGACCCCATGCAACCACTACAAGTTGGTACTCAGGCCCCCGATTTTTCCCTCCCCGATCAGGATGGTCAGCAGGTCAGTCTGTCCTCCCTGCGGGGCAAGAAGGTGCTCATCTATTTCTATCCCAAGGCGATGACCCCGGGCTGCACCACCCAGGCCTGCGGCCTGCGCGACGTCAATGCAGAGCTGGCCGCCCTCAACGTGGTGGTGCTCGGTATCAGCCCGGATCCGGCCAAGCGCCTGAAAAAATTCGAGGAACGCGACAGCCTGAACTTCCGGCTGCTGGCCGATGAGGATCACGCCGTGGCCGATGCCTTTGGCGTCTGGGGCCCGAAGAAGTTCATGGGCAAGGAGTATGACGGCATCCATCGGCTGAGCTTCCTCATCGATGAGGAGGGCAAAGTGGCCCATCGCTTCGACAAGTTCAAGACCAGCGATCACCATCAGGTAGTGCTCGACCTCGTCAAGGGCTGAGCCCCGCCAGTTCAGACACGACAACAGGGCCTGCAGATGCAGGCCCTGTTCGTTTGCACCCAACTCTGCCATGCAAGAGCCGGGGATGTCCTGCCAAATGCAGCTCCCCTATTGGACCCTCCTTCCCGTTTTTCTCGCCAACCTCCCCTATCAGATCAAAAAATTCATCCTGGATATGGGTTAACGTGACCCCAGATTCATTTTCCAGCGAGACAGCCCATGAACATGAGCCATACCGAACGCCTGATCCTGAGCAACCAGTACGAGATCCTGGCCAAACTCAATCCGGAGAAGGCGGCGTTTTACCAGCGGGCCAGCACCATAGTCGAGCGTGGCTACTGCCTGCAGATCCTCGAGCTGGAGAAGAGCTTCGGCCACCTGGATCTCGCCACCTGCCAGGAGGTGCTGGACACCCTGGAGCTGCATCATGCGCTGGCCATCTCCTGGGGCAACCTCGACGCCGGTACCCGGGCCGAGGTGAACGAGAGTCGCCTGGCCTTCAACGGCTACAGCCGCAGCCAGGAGCGGGAACTGGCGGATTATGTCTGCTTCCTGCTGGAGGTGGACAAGCGCTTCCCCGAACTGCCCTGCCCCTGCGACGAGCTCTCCAGCGACATCGCCATGCGCGACAAGTACCAGCGCATGCTGGCGGCCTGGCGTCAGTGCCCCCGTCAGTACAAGCTCTCCATTCAGGAGATCAGCAAGGTGCTGGCCGCCTGAATGTGAAAAAGGCGCCTGATGGCGCCTTTTGCTCCCCTGCCGGGGTTATTCGTAGAGGAAGGATTTGTCCAGCTGCTTGAAGGCGGCGTTGAGGGTATCGGCCAGCTCCTCGTAACGGGGGCAGGCCACCAGCTGACGATGACCGCCCTGCTCGTTCATCTTGCCGTTGATCTCCCTGTACCAATTGGCAAGGGAGGGGGGAAGACGGGTATCGGCACGCTGGCCGAGCCAGTAATAGCCTTGCAGCGGCAGGCTGAGCAGGAAGAGCACGGAGGCCATCACGGAGGGCCAGTAGTGCAGTTCGCCGAACTGGAACTGCAGCATGACGCTGAGCACGGCGAGTGCCGGGATGACCCTGAGAGCGAACTCGGTGGCCTTGATCACCCGATTCTCCGGGAACATGGAATTAAGCTCGGGACGGCGCGGCCAAAGAGTCATATAATGACGGCCTTGCTGTAATTTAGTTCCAAAAATGTTCATGCTCATACTACCTCCGAGCTCTTTTTGAACGTATTAACGGCAAAACCTCGACAATATTTGAGAGGCGATAACAAAGGTTGAGGATGACTTTGTTATTTTTCAACAATCAGGTTATCCTTTGTACGCCCAATTTTTACGCCAGTGGTTTGCTGCTGGCCTGTCAGGGACGTCAGAATTCCGGGTCTTGTATCACTATACAAGGGGCAAGCAACAGATTGCCAACCCTCATAAGGATAAGTTGATAGTTTTTGGACGCACCGCGTCCGGCGCATCCTCCAACCCAACCCAATCTGCGATAGGATTTATTCATGAGTAAGCTGGTTCTTGTTCTTAACTGTGGCAGCTCGTCCCTGAAGTTTGCTGTCATTGACGCAACCACCGGTGATGATCTGCTGTCCGGCCTGGCCGAGTGCTTCAACCTCGACGACGCCCGCATCAAGTGGAAGCTCAACGGCGAAAAGGGTAGCGCCGATCTGGGTGCCGGTGCCGCTCACCAGGAAGCGCTGGACTTCATCGTCCACAAGATCCTGCCGCTCAACCCGGAACTGTCCAAGAACCTGATCGCCATCGGCCACCGCGTGGTACACGGCGGCGAGCAATTCACTTCTTCCGTGCGGATCTGCAATGACGTGATCGCCGGTATCGAAGCCGCCATTCCTTATGCTCCGCTGCACAACCCCGCTCACCTGATCGGTATCCGTGCCGCGCTGAAGGTCTTCCCTGAGCTGGCCGAGAAGAACGTCGCCGTGTTCGACACCGCGTTCCACCAGACCATGCCGGAAGAAGCCTTCCTGTACGCCCTGCCGTACAAACTCTACAAAGAGAACGGCATCCGTCGCTACGGCGCCCACGGCACCAGCCACTACTACATCAGCCTGGAAGCCGCCAAGCAGCTGAACAAGCCGGTGGAAGAGCTCAACATCATCAACTGCCACCTGGGCAACGGCGGCTCCGTCTGCGCCATCAAGAACGGCAAATCCGTCGATACCTCCATGGGCCTGACCCCGCTGGAAGGCCTGGTGATGGGTACCCGTTCCGGTGATCTGGATCCGGCCATCATCTTCTTCCTGCACGACAAGCTGGGCATGAGCGTCGCCGAGATCAACACCATGCTGACCAAGGAATCCGGCCTGCTGGGTCTGACCGAAGTCACCTCCGACTGCCGTTTCGTTGAAGACAACTACGACAGCAAGGAAGAAGCCAAGCGCGCCATGGACGTGTACTGCTACCGTCTGGCCAAGTACATCGGCGCCTACGCCGCCGCCATGGACGGTCGTCTGGACGCCGTGGTCTTCACCGGCGGCATCGGCGAGAACTCCGCCCCGATCCGCGAGATCACCCTGGGCAAGCTGGGCCTGCTGGGCTTCGACGTCGACCACGACGCCAACCTGAAGGCACGTTTCGGCAAGGGTGGCGAGATCACCAAGGCTGGCTCCACCAAGGCCCTGGTTATCCCGACCAACGAAGAGTGGGTCATCGCCCACGACGCGCTGGAACTGGTCGGCGCATAAATTAGCTGTAGAGCAAGGCCGCCCCAGGGCGGCCTTTTCCTGATCCCAAAAATGAACAAGGGGTAATAAGTGGCACGCACTATTATGCTCATCCCGGTCGGCACTGGTGTCGGCGTAACTTCCGTGAGTCTTGGCGTCGTTCGCGCCATGGAACGTCACGGTGTCAATGTCAGCTTCTTCAAACCGGTTGCTCAGCCGCGCCCGGGTGAAACCGGTACCGAGCGCTCCACCGCCGTGATCCGCGCCGCCGCCAACATCAACCCACCCGAGCCGTTCGCCCTCTCCTACGCCGAGAACATGATCACCTCCAGCAACACCGATATCCTGCTGGAAGAGATCGTGGCCCGCTTCGAAGAGCACGTGAAGACCAGCGGTGCCGAAGTGGTGGTGATCGAAGGCCTGGTGCCGACCGACAAGCAACCCTTTGCCAACAAGCTGAACTACGACGTCGCCAAGGCGCTGGATGCCGACATGGTGTTCGTGACCCATCCGGGCAACGACTCCAGCCAGAAGCTCAAAGAGCGCATCGAACTGGCCTGCTCCAACTTCGGTGGCGTCAGCAACCCGCGCATCGTGGGCTGCGTCATCAACAAGGTGGGTGCACCGGTTGACGAGCACGGCGTGACCCGCCCCGATCTGACCGAGATGTTCGAGGCCCATCACCACACCTCCGACACCGCCCACAACCTGGAAGTGCTGCAGGTGTTCGGCAAGAGCCCGCTGCGCATCCTCGGCTGCATCCCCTGGAACACCCAGCTGATCGCCCCGCGCGCCAAGGATCTCGCCAAGCACCTG
The DNA here is from genome assembly GCF_000819985.1 of Aeromonas media. GTDB lineage: Bacteria > Pseudomonadota > Gammaproteobacteria > Enterobacterales > Aeromonadaceae > Aeromonas > Aeromonas media. The sequence continues at coordinate 25,963 of NZ_CDBZ01000006.1, forward strand.
GCCGCCAAGATCCTGCACAGGGGTGAGCTGGACAGCCGTCGCCTGCAGACCGTGACCTTCTGTGCCCGCTCCATCCACAACATGATCGAGCACTTCCGTCCGGGCAGCCTGCTGGTCACCTCAGGCGACCGCTCCGACGTCATCGTCTCCGCCTGTCTGTCCGCCATGAACGGCGTCAAGCTGGGTGCCCTGCTGCTGACCGGCAACTACCACCCTGAGCCGCAAGTCATCGCCCTGTGCCAACAGGCCATGGCTACCGGCCTGCCGATCATGATCACCGGCACCAACACCTGGCAGACCGCCGTCAGCCTGCAGAACTTCAACGTCGACATCCCGGAAGATGACCGCGAGCGTATCGAGCTGGTGCAGGACTATGTGGCTGGCCACATCGACAAGCACTGGATCGAGTCTCTCTCTGCCAAGTCCACCCGCTCCCGTCGCCTGAGCCCGCCTGCGTTCCGCTATCAGCTGACCGAGCTGGCCCGTCAGGCCAACAAGCGCGTCGTGCTGCCGGAAGGGGAAGAGCCGCGCACCATCAAGGCTGCCGCCATCTGTGCCGAACGTGGCATCGCCCGTCCGGTGCTGCTTGGCAACCCGGAAGAGATCCGTCGCGTCGCCGAACAGCAGGGTGTGGTACTGACCGATCGCGTCGAGATCATCGACCCGCTGGAAGTACGCGAGCGCTATGTGCCGCGTCTGGTCGAGCTGCGCAAGAACAAGGGCATGACCGAAGTGGTCGCCCGCGAACAGCTGGAAGACAACGTGGTGCTGGGCACCATGATGCTGGAGCGTGGCGAAGTGGACGGTCTGGTTTCCGGCGCCGTGCACACCACCGCCAACACCATTCGTCCGCCGATGCAGATCATCAAGACTGCCCCGGGTTCGTCCCTCATCTCCTCCATCTTCTTCATGCTGCTGCCTGATCAGGTACTGGTGTACGGTGACTGCGCCATCAACCCGGATCCGAGCGCCGAACAGCTGGCCGAGATCGCCATCCAGTCCGCCGACTCCGCTGCCGCCTTCGGCATCGAGCCGCGCGTCGCCATGATCTCCTACTCCACCGGTACCTCTGGCGCCGGTGCGGACGTCGAGAAGGTGCGTGAAGCGACCGAGCTGGCCAAGGCCAAGCGCCCCGACCTCATCATCGACGGCCCGCTGCAGTACGACGCGGCCATCATGGAGAACGTAGCCAAGTCCAAGGCACCGAACTCACCGGTCGCGGGTAAAGCCACCGTGTTCGTGTTCCCGGATCTCAACACCGGCAACACCACCTACAAGGCGGTACAGCGCTCCGCCGAGCTGGTCTCCATCGGCCCCATGCTGCAAGGCATGCGCAAGCCGGTCAACGACCTCTCCCGTGGCGCCCTGGTAGACGACATCGTCTACACCATCGCCCTGACCGGTATCCAGGCAGCCCAGGCCGAGTAATATCGCCCGCGCTGGCCCTGTGAAAAACCCGCCTTCCGGCGGGTTTTTTTATGGCGGCGAGATGTTGATCCACAAGATCAAATCAGGATCCTGGGCAGATCCCCCGATCTGACGCTGGGGCTCATCTGGCAAGGCGCGGGCGATAAGCAAACACTCACACCCGCGCAGGGGGATTGCACAATTGCGATCCAGTCAGGATCAAATCAGAATATCCCTTTAAGATCAGCAAACTAACGTCAGACACACCGCTAATCTACAGAGTTTTCCACAGCTTTTGTGGATAGTTTACCGATCATTTGAAAGAAAATGACAGTTCCGGTCAGCACTTCCCCTCCCTAGAGCGACCATGAGAAAGGGGCTCCGAAGAGCCCCTTTTGGATAGATTACCAGCCCCTGATATCAGGGACGCAGGGACTTGTCCGCACGGGAGATACCGCAGACACCAGAGCGCACCACCTCGATGATCTCGTTGGTCTGGGCGGCAGTCTTGATGAAGGCGTCCAGCTTCTCGCTGGTGCCCACCAGCTGCACTGTGTACTGCTCGGGGGTGACGTCCACAATCTGGCCACGGAAGATATCCGCCAGCCGTTTCAGCTCGTCGCGGGCACCACCGGCGGCGCGTGCCTTGACCAGGGCGATCTCCCGCTCGATGTGCTCCCCTTCGCTCAAATCGCACACCTTGAGCACGTCCACCAGCTTGTGCAACTGCTTCTGGATCTGCTCCAGCACCCGCTCGTCACCCATGGTGACGATGGTCATGCGCGACAGGGTGGGATCCTCGGTGGGGGCCACCGTCAGGGTCTCGATGTTGTAGCCGCGCTGGGAGAAGAGGCCCACCACACGGCTCAGGGCGCCGGATTCGTTCTCCAGCAGAACGGAAATTATATGTCTCATCAGGTCCTCTCCGTCTTGCTCAGCCACATCTCGTCCATGGCACCGAACTTTATCTGCATCGGATAAACGTGTTCATCCGGGTCGACCGAGATGTCCATGAACACCAGCCGATCCTTCATGGCGAACGCCTTCTCCATGGCGCTCTCCAGCTCGGCCGGATCGCTCACCGCGATGCCGACGTGGCCATAGGCTTCCGCCAGCTTGACGAAGTCCGGCAGGGATTCCATGTAGGAGTGGCTGTGACGGCCGCCGTAGAACATCTTCTGCCACTGCTTGACCATGCCCAGCGCGCGGTTGTTGATGGAGATGATCTTGATGGGCACCCCGTACTGCATGCAGGTGGAGAGCTCCTGGATGTTCATCTGCACAGAGCCGTCGCCGGTGACGCAGCAGACCACGGCATCCGGGTTGGCAAACTGGGCCCCCATGGCGGCGGGAATGCCGAAGCCCATGGTGCCGAGACCGCCGGAGTTGATCCACTGGCGCGGCTTGGCGAACGGGTAGTAGAGGGCGGCAAACATCTGGTGCTGGCCCACGTCGGAGGCGACGAAGGCCTCCCCCTTGGTCACCTTATAGAGCGCCTCTATGACCTGCTGCGGCTTGATCAGGGTGGGGTGGGTCTCGTAGGCCAGGCAGTTGCGGGAGCGCCACTGATCGATCTGGCTCCACCAGTCCGCCAGCGCCTGCTTGTCGTTGTCGAAGCCGCACTCGCGGATCACTTCCAGCATCTGCTCCAGCACGGTTTCCACCGAGCCGACGATGGGCACATGGGCCTGCACCGTCTTGGAGATGGAGGTGGGGTCTATGTCGATGTGGACTATGGTCGCATTGGGGCAGAACTTGCTCACGTTGTTGGTGACGCGGTCATCGAAGCGGGCACCCACGGCGAAGATGAGATCCGCGTTGTGCATGCTCTTGTTCGCTTCGAAGGTGCCGTGCATGCCGAGCATACCGATGAACTGCGGATGGGTACCGCTGAAGGCCCCCAGCCCCATGAGGGTGGTGGTCACCGGCAGGTTCAGCAGCTCCGCCAGCTTGGTCACCAGATGATCCGCATTGGCGTTGATGGCGCCACCGCCCACGTACATGACCGGGCGGCTCGCCTCGGTCAGCAGCTTGGCAGCACGCTTGATCTGGCCCTTGTGTCCGGCCTTGGTCGGATTGTAGGAGCGCAGGGAAACGGACTCGGGATACTGGTAGGGGAATTTCTCTTTCGGGTTCTGCACGTCCTTGGGCAAGTCCACCACCACGGGCCCCGGGCGGCCACTGGCGGCAATGTAGTAGGCCTTCTTGATGGCCTCTGGAATCTCGCTGGCCTTCTTGCACAAGAAGCTGTGCTTCACCACAGGGCGGGAGATGCCGATCATGTCGGTCTCCTGGAACGCGTCCTCCCCTATCATGCTGGTCGGCACCTGACCGGACAGGATCACCAGGGGGATCGAGTCCATGTAGGCGGTGGCGATGCCGGTGATGCAGTTGGTGGCGCCGGGACCCGAGGTCACCAGCACAGTGCCCACCTTGCCGGTGGAGCGGGCGTAACCGTCCGCCATGTGCACCGCGGCCTGCTCGTGCCGCACCAGGACATGCTCCATCTTGCCGTTTTCGAAGAGAGCGTCATAGATGTCGAGCACTGAGCCACCAGGGTAGCCGAAAACGTGTTCCACTCCCTGATCTTCCAGCGCTCTAACCACCATCTGGGCGCCTGATAACATCTCCATGATAAAGCCCTCCAGGCTTTGCTCCGTTAAGCGAAAGCTACCGACAGTCCGCTGCTTCCCGGCAGCGCCGATCCGTCTCTTGTTGTTGTCTGCATCCAGACCAGGCGAGTTCGGAGCCGTCGATAGTAGAAAAATAGGTTTTTTCCATCATTCACCCGAAAAGCGGGTGAAAAACCAACTTAACCCGCTTGTGAACGCTTGTCCACGGCTTTGTCTGAGCAGAACAGTCATAAATTTCAAACAGCTATTAACATTCAGTGACTTGGTCACCAGACCGGAAACAAAGCGGGGAGTATGGGGGGGAAACTAGCGGATCATGCTGCCAATCAGGATAGAGATGGAAATAAATGGCCCGCCCCCAGAGGGCGGGCCGTCAAAACCATAACGTTTTAGTGCTCGTCTTCCGGCTCCGCCAGCCAGATCTGCTGATCCGGATCCGTCTCTTCACAGACCGAGATGCTGACCCCCATGTCGAGCAGCTCATGCAGGGTGAGATTGTCTGCCAGGGTCATGGTGTCGCCGTTTTCATTGGTAAAGCGCATGGTGTCCGTCCTCTCCTTGGTGGGATCAATTCAGTCTAGTCAAAGGCGCTGAGTTGCGATAACCAGGGACGGGACAATGCCGGGTTGCCCGCCAACTCGCTAAGGCGATCGCACACCTCCTCCGGAAAGAGGGTCCTGGCCCACAGGCGGCGGGAGAGAGACTCAATATCTTCCTCGGTACCGGCCAGCAGCCAGTCGGCCAGCGCCCCCGCCACATCGGGGTAATGCACTCTGCCGGGTGCCGGTGCCTCCAGCCAGGCTCTCACCGCATTGACATCCAGCGTCTCCATCAACTGGGCCAGCCCTATCAACTCCAGCGTCCTGCCGTTGGTCAGCTGCTCGAACTGGCCGCCCAGAGGCTTGACCAAGAGCTTCTTGCCCAGCGACAGCGCCTCCGAGGCCAGTTCAAACCCCGCATTGCTGATGACACCCCGGCAACCGGCCAGCGCCAACTTGAAGCCCTCACGGGCCGCCGGTTCGAAGCGGATGTTGCGCCATTGACTGGCCTTGCGAAGACCGGGGTGAAAGCAGACGAATCGCTGCTGGCTGAAGCGCGACAACAGCGCAGCTATCTGCTCTGTCTGCTCGAATGGCAGATAGACCAGGATCTGCTGGTTGTCCGGAACCGGGGTCATGGGATCTATGATGGGGGGCAGCAGCGGCTGACCGAAATGGAACCAGTGCAACCCCAGAGAGCGGCTCACCGGGGCGAAGTGGCGCATCAGCTGACGGTTGAAACCACTCTCCCCCCAGCGCGGAATGGGCCAGTCGAAGCTGGCCTGATGGCTGATGGTCAGACTGGTTTTTTGCCAGCGCCGGGCTGCATGGGCACTGAGTGGCTCAAAATCGCTGATCACCAGATCGTAATCCCGGCAATCCAGCGCTCGCATGTCCTGCCAGAAGCGCAGGGGAGAGAGTCCCTTGAGGGTACGCCAGCCCGAGATGCAGCCCTGATGGCTGACGAAACTGATGCCGGGAAAGGTGCGGTACTCCCCGAACTCCCCCATCTCGAAGTAGCCGTCGGCGGCGCGCCCGCTGAACAGGTAGTCGACCTCTATCCCCCTGGCCTTCAGGGCGCGCGCCAGAGTCCTGCTGCGGCTGATATGACCGTTGCCGGTCCCCTGTACCCCGAACAGTATCCTCATCCCTGGCTCCAGCCGAGCGCCCACAGGGCGCAGCCGCCCCCGAGCAGGGCGCCGGCCACCAGATCGCTCAGATAGTGCACCCCGAGCAGCAGGCGCGACGCCCCGACCAATATGGCCCAGAGAAACAACAGCGGCGCCCAGAGCGGAAAACTTGCCGCCAGCACGGTGGCCATCAGGAAGGCGGCGGCGGTATGGCCGGAGGGCAGGCTGTAGCGATCGGAGGGGGTGATGAAGACCGGCAAGCCCACGGGGCGCTGACGTCTCAGGGCATTCTTAAGCAGCAGATAGAGCGGCAGCTCGGCGGCAAAGGCCAGCAGGGCGACTTGCACCACTTCCCGCTGCGCCTCTCCCTGCCACCAGAGCAGGGCGGCCAGCACAGCGTAGAGGGGGCCGTCACCGGTGCGGGAGATGAGCCGGCTGATCCTGGCCTGTGGCCCGTTGTAGGGATGAAGCAGACAGACGCGGCACACCCGCAGGTCCCATTGCTGGATCTTGTTCATCACGCCTCCTGCTCCTGAGTCTTGCCTGCAGACTAGGGCGCTGGAGTGACACTTGGTTGAAGGAGAGATAACAGATTTGTGAAATGAGCTATGCAAAAAAGGGCCATGCGGCCCTTTTTTCAGTTTTTACCCGGGAAGACTCAGTTCAGGGAACCGCGCAGGCCGTTCTCCATCAACTGGCAGTTGTGGGCCGCCAACCGGCTCATGAAACTCTCGTCCACCGTCAGGCCGAACACCTGCTCGTAGAGATCCTTCATCACGAAGGGCTGCCACATCATGCTGAGGAAGGAGATCTTCAGCATCTCGGGATCCAGGTTGTCGCCCAGCTGGCCATTGGAGCGCATGGATTCGAGCAGGGCATCGAACTGGGGCAGTTGACGCTCCAGCAGACGATTCAACACAAAATCCCGCCCTGGGCTTTTTTCGGTTGATAATGCGCTGGAGATGGCGGAAGTCAGCTCGCTGTTTGGCGCCATCACCTGATAGTAGGTATTGAGCAGATCAGTCAGGCTGCGGTTGCTGCTCTCGTCATGCCAGGCCTGATCCAGCGGCTCGGCCACATCCCCCAGCACCGCCTTGTAGAGGCCCTCTTTGCTGCCGAAGTAGTAATGGATCATCGCCAGATTGGAGCCTGCCAGCTCGGCGATCTCGCGGGTCGTCACCTTGCTGTAGGGGGTGTTGAGAAAACGTTCGCGTGCGGCGGCGAGCAGCTTGTCACGAATGTCGGAACGTCCGACCGGACGGCCAGGTCTGCGTTTTTCCATGGAATACCTCAGATAATTCAGCAAGGGCTGATAAGTCGATCTGATTGTGCGGGTGATCGAGTACAGCAGGAACGACCAGATAATCAGGCATGAACCGAATATGGGACAAGGAAATTTGCACTCCTTTACAATCCGATTAAATAACACAGTGAATTGAACCTGTCCTTTCGAGTTGACACAGCATAAAAATCTCGATATTGGTAGTAGCGTTATCGACTGGAAGGATTGAGTCATCATGCATATTGCCGCTCCGCTACTACTGCTCCCCCTAATCGCGACTTCTCGCGCGGGATCCTTGTAGCCGGGCTAAGGCATAGCCGGAATTTACAAAAACCCGTGCACCCCGCACGGGTTTTTTTATGCCAATGCAGGATGCACGCACCGAACTTAGGAAGAGGGAAGTCACATGTCAGATCGAGTCATCATATTCGATACCACCTTGCGTGATGGCGAGCAGGCGCTGTCGGCCAGCTTGACGGTCAAGGAGAAGCTGCAGATTGCCCAGGCGCTGGAACGACTCGGTGTCGACATCATGGAAGTGGGCTTCCCTGTCTCCTCCCCCGGTGATTTTCAATCGGTGCAGACCATAGCCCGCCACATCAAGAACAGCCGTGTCTGCGCCCTGGCCCGCGCCCTGCCCAAAGACATCGATGCCGCCGGCGAAGCCTTGCGGGTCGCCGAAGCCTTCCGTATCCACACCTTTATCTCCACCTCCTCCATCCACGTCGAAAGCAAACTGAAGAAGAGTTTCGAAGACGTGCTGGAGATGGGGGTCGGCGCCATCAAGCACGCCCTGCGCTACACAGACGACGTGGAGTTCTCCTGCGAGGATGCGGGCCGCACACCGATTGATAATCTCTGCCGCATGGTGGAGGCCGCCATCAAGGCGGGGGCCCGCACCATCAACATCCCGGATACCGTGGGCTACACGGTGCCGACCGAATTCTCCGGCATCATCCAGACCCTGTTCAACCGAGTGCCGAACATAGACCAGGCCATCATCTCGGTGCACTGCCACGACGATCTGGGCCTCTCGGTGGCCAACTCCATCGGTGCCGTACAGATGGGGGCGCGTCAGATAGAGTGCACCATCAACGGCATCGGCGAGCGGGCGGGCAACTGCTCCCTGGAAGAGGTGGCGATGATCCTGAAAACCCGCGCCGACCTGCTCGGGGTGCACACCAACATCCGCCACAACGAGATCCATCGCACCAGCACGCTCGTCAGTCAGCTGTGCAACATGCCGGTGCAGCCGAACAAGGCCATCGTCGGGGCCAACGCCTTCTCCCACAGCTCCGGCATCCATCAGGACGGCGTGCTCAAGGCCAAGAACACCTACGAAATCATCACCCCCGAGAGCATCGGCCTCACCCAGAACAACCTCAACATGACCTCCCGCTCCGGCCGCCACGTGATCAAGCACCGCATGGAGAGCATGGGCTACGCCGAGAGCAGCTACGATCTCGACCACCTCTACGGCAAATTCCTGGTCCTGGCCGACAAGAAGGGGCAGGTGTTCGATTACGATCTCGAGGCGCTGGCCTTCTTCAGCCAAATCCACGAGGAGCCCGAGCACTTCAAGCTGGAGTACCTCGGGGTGCAGAGCGGCAGCTCTGTGCTGGCCACCGCCTCGGTCAAGCTCAAGGTGGGTCAGGATCTGATCTGCGAAGCGGCCACCGGCAACGGCCCTGTGGATGCTGTCTACCAGTGCATCAACCGCATCACCGGCTACGAGATCCGCATCGACAAGTACGAGCTCAAGGGCAAGGGGGAAGGCAAGAACGCCCTCGGCCAGGTCGACATAGTCGCCGAATACAAGGGTCGCAAATTCCATGGCATGGGGCTGGCAACCGACATCATAGAGTCCTCGGCCCAGGCCCTGGTCCATGTCATCAACAGCATCTGGCGTGCCGATCAGGTCGCCGAGCAGATGGAACGCAATAACAACATCAAATCGGAAACCGTCTGAACAGTGAGTGATCGGTTCACTGAGCAGATGGGACATAAAAACAACACCAAATCGGAAACCGTCTGAGCAGCGAGCGGCTCGCTGAACGGATGGAATGCAATCACAACATCAGGACGGAGACAGTCTGAACAGGCATAGGCTCGCAGTACCGGGTCACTGGGCAGATGGAACTCAAAACAACATCAGGACGGAGAGAGTATGAGCAGTTATCGGATCGCAGTATTGCCGGGGGACGGCATCGGCCCGGAAGTGATGGCCGAGGCCATCAAGGTACTGGAAAAGGTACAGGCCAAATTCGGCTTCTCCCTCGACTATGATCGCCACGACGTCGGTGGCATCGCCATCGACAACCACGGCACCCCGCTGCCCCAAAGCACCATAGCGGGCTGCGAAGCGGCGGATGCCGTGCTGTTCGGCTCGGTCGGCGGCCCCAAGTGGGAGCACCTGCCACCGAACGATCAGCCGGAGCGCGGCGCCCTGCTGCCCCTGCGTGCCCACTTCAAGCTGTTCTGCAACCTGCGCCCGGCCCGTATCTACACCGGCCTGGAGCAGTTCTCCCCGCTGCGTGCCGACATCTCGGATCGCGGTTTTGACATCGCCTGCGTGCGGGAGCTGACCGGTGGCATCTACTTCGGCCAGCCCAAGGGGCGCGAAGGGGAAGGCGCCATGGAGAAGGCATTCGATACCGAGGTGTATCACCGCTTCGAGATCGAGCGCATCGCCAAGATAGCGTTCGAATCGGCCCGGGTGCGCAAGTCCAGGGTCACCTCCATCGACAAGGCCAACGTACTCGCCTCCTCCATCCTGTGGCGCGAGGTGGTCAGCGAGGTCGCCAAGTCCTATCCGGACGTGGCCCTGAACCATATGTACATCGACAACGCCACCATGCAGCTCATCAAGGATCCGTCCCAGTTCGACGTGCTGCTCTGCTCCAACCTGTTCGGTGACATCCTCTCCGACGAGTGCGCCATGATCACCGGCTCCATGGGGCTGCTCCCCTCCGCCAGCCTGAACGAATCCGGCTTCGGCCTGTTCGAGCCGGCCGGTGGCTCGGCCCCCGACATCGCCGGCAAGGGCATTGCGAACCCCATCGCCCAGATCCTCTCCGCCGCCTTGATGCTGCGCTACAGCCTGGGCCAGGAAGCCGCCGCCCAGGCCATAGAGCAGGCCGTGGCCCAGGCTCTGGCCGAGGGTTACTTCACCGCCGACCTGCATCAGGGTAACGCACAGCACCCGGTGCAGAGCACCGCCGAGATAGGCAGCCAGATAGCCGCACGGATCTGAGCCACGCAGCACATAACAAGGAATACAGAGCAATGTCCAAGACCCTCTATCAGAAAGTGTTCGACGCCCACGTGGTCCAGGAAGTGGAAGGGGAAACCCCCCTCATCTACATCGACCGCCACCTGGTGCATGAAGTGACCAGCCCGCAGGCGTTCGACGGCCTGCGCGCCATGAAGCGCCCGCTGCGCCGCCCGGATCTGACCTGGGCCACCATGGATCACAACGTCTCCACCACCACCAAGGACATCGCCGCCTCCGGCGAGATGGCCCGCATCCAGATGGAGACTCTGGCCGCCAACTGCAAGGAGTTCGGGGTCCGTCTCTACGATCTCAACCACAAATACCAGGGCATAGTCCACGTGATGGGTCCCGAGCTCGGCATCACTCTGCCCGGCACCACCATCGTCTGCGGCGACTCCCACACCGCCACTCATGGCGCCTTCGGGTCGCTCGCGTTTGGCATCGGTACTTCCGAAGTGGAACATGTGATGGCGACCCAGACCCTGAAGCAGGGCCGGGCCAAGACCATGCGTATCTCTGTCAACGGCAAGCTGGCCGAAGGCATCAGCGCGAAAGACGTGGTGCTGGCCATCATAGGCAAGGTCGGCGCTGCCGGCGGTACCGGTTATGTGGTGGAGTTCGCAGGCGATGCCATCACGGGTCTCTCCATGGAAGGGCGCATGACGGTGTGCAACATGGCCATCGAGCTCGGCGCCAAGGCAGGCATGATAGCACCGGACCAGACCACCATCGACTACATCCAGGGCAAGGTATTCGCCCCCACCGGCGAGGCGCTGGCGAAGGCCATCGCCTACTGGCAAACCCTCAAGAGCGATGCCGATGCCAGATTCGATGCCGAAGTGGTGCTGGACGCCGCCGCCATCGCCCCTCAGGTGACCTGGGGCACCAACCCGGGCCAGGTGATTGCCGTCAATGAACCCATTCCTGCGCCGGAGTCGTTTGCCGACCTGATGGAGCAGCAGTCCGCCCGCAAGGCGCTTGCCTACATGGACTTGCAACCGGGCCAGAAGCTCTGTGATGTCACCATCGACAAGGTGTTCATCGGCTCCTGCACCAACAGCCGCATCGAGGATCTGCGCGCCGCCGCCGCCATCGCCCGTGGCCGCAAGGTGGCCGCCGGGGTACAGGCCCTGGTGGTGCCGGGCTCCGAGCAGGTGAAGGCCCAGGCCGAAGCCGAGGGGCTGGACAAGATCTTCCTCGAGGCGGGTTTTGAGTGGCGCCTGCCCGGCTGCTCCATGTGTCTGGCCATGAACAACGACCGGCTGCAACCGGGGGAGCGCTGCGCCTCCACCAGCAACCGCAACTTCGAAGGGCGTCAGGGCCGTGCCGGCCGCACCCACCTGGTGAGCCCGGCCATGGCCGCCGCCGCCGCCGTCACCGGCCGCTTCGCCGACATTCGCGCACTCTAAGAGGAAACAGCGATGACAGGATTCAAACAGCATAAAGGGATCGTCGTCCCCCTCGACAGCGCCAACGTCGACACCGACGCCATCATTCCCAAGCAGTTTTTGCAGAAGGTCAACCGCATCGGTTTTGGCAAGCACCTGTTCCACGACTGGCGCTTCCTGGACGATGCAGGCCAGCAGCCGAACCCCGAGTTTGTGCTGAACCAGCCGCAATTCGCCGGCGCCAGCATACTGCTGGCCAGGGAGAACTTCGGCTGCGGCTCGAGCCGCGAGCACGCCCCCTGGGCGCTGGCGGACTACGGCTTCAAGACCATCATTGCCCCGAGCTTTGCCGACATCTTCTACGGCAACGCCATCAACAACGGCATGGTGCCGGTACGCCTGAAAGAAGAAGAGGTCGAGGCCCTGTTCCAGCTGGTTGCCGCCCAGCCGGGTATCGAGATCGACGTGGATCTGGAGGCGAACCAGGTGCGCGCCGGTGAGCTCAGCTTCAGTTTCGAGATCGACGAGTTTCGCCGCTACTGCCTGCTCAACGGGCTGGATGCCATCGGCCTGACCCTGCAGCACGAGGCCGCCATCAGCGCCTTCGAGGCGAAACAGCCGAGCTGGATCTGACGCGCCAGCTGCAAGAAAACGAGTAGAATCAACAGGGAGCCGAGGCTCCCTGTTTTATTGTCGGGTCGCTGTACAAGGCCCGCCACCTCTGCATGTCCGACAGGAGACACCTATGTCCGCAAGGGGCGCCCTTTCACTGCTCTGCCTGCTGCTCAGCCTCCCGGCCCTGGGCGGACAGACCTACTTCAACAGCAACGGCGGCCAGCTCAACGTCGGCTGGCAGGACAGGGATGGCAAGGCCCAGCAACTCAGCTACCGGCTGGAGGCGGGCAAACTGCCGCCGCTCATCGCCTATCGCCCGGCCAGGATGCAGGAAGAGGTGTTGCAGAGCTTGCTGCGGCAGGCTGCACTTGAGTTCCCCGAGGTGCAGTTCTCCCTCTCTCGCCCCAGCCTCGCCCTCAGCCTCAAGAGCCGCAACGCCGACAAGGCCAGGGAAGCCTCGCTATGGGTCAAGCCGGAGCAGGCCAGACTGGAGGCCGAGTGGCTCAAGCAGCACTACTTCCAGCCCTTCACCCCACCCGACGGCGCCCCCGCCATCAAGCAGGATCATGTACGCATCGCCCTGGAGAGCCGCGCCGAACTGGCGCCCCTGGCCGAACAGCTCAAGCAGGAGGGGGCCACAGAGACAGAGGCGCGCCAGAAGACGGTGGAGCACATGCTCGACTTCATCCAGGCCATCCCTTATCAGCTGCTCGACAGCCAGTCGGGGCGATCGGGCAAGGGCTTTCTGAGCCCGCGCCAGGTGCTGGAGCAGAACCGGGGGGACTGCGACAGCAAGGTGACCCTGATGGCGGCCCTGCTGGCCCAGCGCTTTCCCGAGCTGAAGCAGGCCATGGTGTTCGTGCCGGGCCATGCCCTGCTGGGAGTCGCGCTGCCGGCTGGCCCGGGTCAGGCGACCCTGAGCTGGCAAGGGGAAACCTATCTGCTGCTGGAACCGACCGGCCCAGCCCAGCTCCCCATGGGCCAGATCGCCGCCACCAGCAAGACGCTGGTCGACAGCAAGCAGTTGAGCGTCCAACCCGTGCTGGCCAGCCACTGAGTCGCCCCCGGAGCGGAGATCCGGGCGGGAAGGCAAGGTTGGCCCGGGCCGAAAATGCATCGACCAGCCGGTGGCTGGTCGATGGAACAGGGTGGCGTGCGGACTCAGGTCAGCGGCAGAAACTCCAGGGCCAGCAAGAGTCCACCCTCCTCCTCCAGCACCCGCACTATGCGGGCCTGAGCCTCGAAGGGGGGCAGCAGGTTGCTGCTGGTGGCCAGGCTCACCCGGATGGGTTGGGCCAGATCAAACCCGTGTTCGTTCACCTCGACCCCCATGCCATTGGCGCTGAGATCCCGGCAGACTCCTTCAAGCACCTGCTGGTGCTGGAACAGGGTGACAGGGGCGTTGATGACCATGCGCTGGAAGGCACGTCTTTCCTTGGTGCTGGTGATCACTGGGGGCATCCTCCTTGGTGGTGGCTCGCACGGCGCGGCCCGTGAAACATAGTGCTGGCCTCCCCCAAAGAAGGTCAATACAATGCGGTTCGTTGCTCAAACGGGGTGCGGTTTACCGCTGAGATTATACCCGTGAACCTGATCCAGATAATGCTGGCGGAGGAATTTGAGGCATGGCGCGCGTTTTTGCGCCCTCATCCGCTGGCCCTCACCACAAGAGAGGTGCCATTGATGCGCAGACCGCTGCCCATGGCACCTCAGTACTCACAGGAGTGCCATTGATGAAGACCCTGCTGCTGCTCGCGACCGGCCTGCTCTCTGCCCAGGCATTTGCCGCCGACACCCTCACCGTCTACACCTACAGCTCCTTCGCCGCAGAATGGGGCCCGGGTCCCAAGATCAAGCAGGCCTTCGAGAAGGAGTGCGGCTGCACCCTCAATCTGGTGGCCCTGGAAGACGGTGTCGCCATCCTCAACCGGCTGCGGCTGGAAGGCCAGCACAACAAGGCAGACCTGGTGCTGGGGCTGGACGATGCCCTGGTCAGCGAGGCCAAGCAGAGCGGCCTGTTCGCCCCCCATCACACCAGGCTCGACGCCCTCAAGGTACCGGGTGGCTGGCAGGATAACACCTTCGTCCCCTATGACTACGGCTACTTCGCCTTCGTCTACGACAAGGACAAACTCAAGCAGCCCCCCAAGAGCCTGAAAGAGCTGGTGGAACGCCAGGATCTCAAGGTGATCTATCAGGATCCCCGCACCTCCACCCCGGGTCAGGGGCTGATGCTCTGGATGAAGTCTGTCTATGGCGATCAGGCCCCCGCCGCCTGGGAACAGCTGGCCAAAAAGACGGTCACCGTCACCAAGGGCTGGTCGGAGGCCTATGGCATGTTCCTCGACGGCGAGGCGGACATGGTGCTCTCCTATACCACCTCCCCCGCCTATCACCTGATCGCCGAGAACAAACCCCAGTATCAGGCGGCCGCCTTCGCGGAAGGGCATTACCGTCAGGTGGAAGTGGCCGCCAAGCTGAAAAGCGCTGCCCAGGACAAGCTGGCTGACCAGTTCCTGCAGTTCATGGTGAGCCCGGCCTTCCAGCAGGAGATCCCCGCCGGCAACTGGATGTACCCGGTGAGCGACCAGCCGCTGCCCAAGGGCTTCGAGCAGATGATCACGGTCGCCAAGCCGCTGAGCTTCACCTCTGATGAAGTGGCCGCCAATCGCAAGAACTGGATCCGCGAATGGCTGCAAGCCGTCACCCAGTGAACGCAGACACTCGTCCTCTCTGGTGGCTGCCAGGCAGTGCGGCCACCTTTCTGATCCTGCTGTTGTCCCTCGGGCCGCTCGCGGCCCTGCTGTGGCAGGCGGGCACCTTGTCTCCCCGCACTCTGTTGGCCGATCCCTACCTGCGCCATGTGCTGGGCTTCAGCCTGGGGCAGGCGCTGCTCTCCACCCTGCTGAGCCTGGGGCTTGCCATTCCGGTCGCCCGGGCCCTGGCGCGGCGCCGCTTCCCCGGCCGTCGCCTGCTGCTCAAGCTGTTCGGCCTCTCCCTGGTGCTACCGGTCATCATCGCCATCTTCGGCATGGTCGCGGTGCACGGTCGCCAGGGCTGGTTGCCACAGCTGCTGCGCGGCCTGGGGCTGGATCCCGGCAACTACCTGTACGGCCTGTTCGGTATCCTGCTGGCCCATGTGTTCTTCAACATGCCGCTGGCAGCCAGACTCATCCTGCAGAGCATAGAGAGCATCCCCGAATCCTCCTGGCGCCTCGCCAGCCAGCTCGGCATGCGCTCCTCCCATATCTTCCGGCTACTGGAGTGGCCGCTCATCCGCGGCATACTGCCGGGGCTCGCCAGCCTCATCTTCATGCTCTGCTTCACCAGCTTCACCACAGTGCTGGCGCTGGGCGGCGGCCCCAAGTCCACCACCCTGGAAGTGGCCGTCTATCAGGCACTGCGTTTCGATTTCGATCTCGCCACCGCGGGCGGACTGGCGCTGGTACAGCTGCTGCTGACCGTCGCCCTGCTCCTGCTGCAACACAGGCTGCAGACCACCCCGGCCAGCCGTCTCACCAGCCGCCGCCCCTGCCTGAGGCCGGATCGCCATCAGCCGGGGACAGGCCTGGTGGATGGGCTGGCCCTTGCCACCGGGCTTGCCATCTTCCTGCCGCCGCTGCTAGCCATAGTCGTGGCCGGTTTCAACCCCGGTCTGCTGACGGCGCTGGCATCCCCCCAGCTGTGGCAGGCGGGCGGCCAGTCCCTGGCCATTGCCCTGGCGGCCGGGTCGCTGGCGACCCTGCTCGGCGCCAGTCTGCTGCTCACCAGCCGCCACCTGAGGGTGCGCGGGCGCAAGCGGCGGGCCGCCGCCCTGTGGGAGGCCAGCGGTTCCATGATCCTGATGATCCCGGCAGTGGTGCTGAGCACCGGGCTGTTCATCATGTTCATGCCCTTCACCGATGTCTTTGCCCTGGGCCCCTGGCTGGTGGTGCTGGTCAACGCCCTGATGGCGCTGCCCTATGTGCTGCGCACCCTCAGCGCCCCCATGCAGTTGGTGGTGCGTCAGTATGACCGGCTGGCGGACAGCCTGGGGGTGCGCGGTCTGCACCGCCTGCGACTGGTTGAGTGGCCTCTGCTGCGCCGCCCGCTGGCGCTCGCCATGGCGCTCTCCATGATATTGTCCCTCGGGGATCTCGGCGCCATCGCCATGTTCGGCAGCCAGGCCCTCACCACCTTGCCCTGGCTGCTCTATCAGCAGCTCGGCAGCTACCGGCTGACCGAGGCGGCCGCCACTGCCCTGATGCTGCTCACGCTCTGTTTCTCCCTGTTCTGGCTGGTTGAGCGGGGTCTTGGAGGAAAAAATGCTGAACATTGAGGCACAAAGCGTACGACTCCACCCTCACCGTTTATTCGGCCAGACAGGCTGGTCAAGCGGCCTCTTGGAGACGACAACATGCTGAACATTGATCAGCTGGTCACCAGCTACCCGGATTGGCGCGTCAGCTTCAGCGCCACCCTGCCCAGAGGGGAGATCACGGCCCTGATAGGACCGAGCGGTGCCGGCAAGTCCACCCTGCTCGGCATGATCGCGGGTTTCGTGCCGGTAGAGTCCGGCCGCCTCAGTTTCGATGACGTCGATCTGCTGCCGCTCGGTCCGGCCGAGCGCCCTGTCACCACCCTGTTTCAGGATCACAACCTCTTCCTGCACCTGTCTGTGTTCGACAACATTGCCATCGGCCTGCACCCGGGCCTGCGCCTGAGTCCGGCACAGCGCGAGCAGGTGAAGCAGGGCGCAGAGCGGGTCGGTCTTGGCGACATGCTGAGCCGCCTGCCGGAGCAGCTCTCCGGCGGCCAGCAACAGCGGGTCGGGCTGGCCCGCGCCATGGTGCGGGGAAAACCGCTGTTGCTGCTGGATGAGCCCTTCTCGGCCCTGGATCCCGCCCTGCGCCGGGAGATGCTGGCCGAAGTGGCCAAGCTTGCCTGCGAGCAGGGCATCACTGTGCTCATGGTGTCCCACAACCCGGAAGATGCCCAGCTTATCGCCGATCAGGTGTTGTTCGTGGACGAAGGCCGCATCGCCCTGCAGGGCAAACCCGACATACTGCAGAACAGCGAGCACCCCGGACTGCTACGTTACCTTGGTCGTGCACAAGGGTAATGACAGCAACGGGATCAAAAAAGGGAAGCCGCTGGCTTCCCTTTTTCCGTATGAAGATAGTCAGTTAAATCAGAGATTTTCCTCGGCGAACGAGGCCAGCCGGCTGCGCACCACCCCGTTCAGGAAGATATTGGCACTGCCGTCGAAGTCCTTGAACCGTTCGACTATGTAGGTCAGCCCCGAGGTCACCGGGCTCAGGTAGTTGGAGTCTATTTGCGCCAGGTTGCCGGAGCAGACTATCTTGGTCCCCTCGCCGCAGCGGGTGATGATGGTCTTGATCTGGGAAGCAGTCAGGTTCTGACACTCGTCCAGCAGCACGAAGGTGTTCTGGATGCTGCGCCCGCGCATGAAGTTGACCGATTTGAACTGGATGTTGGCCTTCTCCATGATGTAGCTGAGGGACCCGCTCATGTTCTCGTCCTGCTTGTGCAGTACTTCCAGGGTGTCGGTCACCGCCGCCAGCCAGGGCATCATCTTCTCTTCTTCGGTACCGGGCAGGAAGCCGATGCTCTCGGCGATCTCCGGGGTGTTACGGGTGACGATCACCTTCTCGTAGATCCCCTTTTCGATCACCAGCTCCAGGGCCGCAGCCATGGCGAGCAATGTCTTGCCGCAGCCCGCCGGGCCGGTCAGGATCACCAGGTCGATGTGCGGATCCAGCAGAGCATCCAGCGCCATCCCCTGATAGACGTTCTTGGGATGCACCCCCCAGGCCTTGCGTGACATCAGCCGCTCGCGGCCCAGATCCTTGAGGCGGATCTTGTTGCTATCGTGGCTCAGCACCCTGGCTGCAAAGAAGTTCTCCTCGTCCAGCAGGTACTGGTTGACGTGTACCCCCTCCAACAGGTTGGCATCGATAACGTGCACCGTATCGCGGCCATGGGTTTCGCTGTCGCACTCGCCGACCCGCTCCCAGAAGCTGCCGGGCACCACCTGGAAACCCTTGGCCAGCAGGCGAATGTCGTCGATGAGCTGGTCGCTGCGATAATCCTCCACATGGGCAAGGCCCGCCCCCTTGGCCTTGAGGCGCATGTTGATGTCTTTGGTGACCAGCACCACCTGGCGTTTCATCTCGTGTTTTTGCAGGTAGAGGGCCGCGTTGATGATGCGGTTGTCCGCCTCCTTGTCGGTGAACACCTCGGCATCCTGGGGCAGATGATGATCGCTGAAGATGGAGATATGACCGCTTGCCTCACCGGCCAGGGCCACCCCCTGCACTATCTGCTCGGGGTTGGCGTCGCGAAACACGTCTTCCAGCGCCCGGATGGCGACCCTGGCATCACGACTGACGTCTTTCTGGCGATCCTTGATGTTGTCGAGCTCTTCGAGCACCGTCATGGGAATGAGCACGTCGTGCTCTTTGAAGGAGTAGATGGCGAGGGGTTCGTGAAGCAGAACGTTGGTATCCAGGATAAACAGCTTTCGGTCCGTGTTGTCCATAAGCATCCTCCTTGGCACTGAAGGTGCCACGTGTGTGAATCTCAGATGTCATTGAAACCACACGGCCGTGACAGTTTTATTACCCCCAACGCTACGCCCGATTTTACCAGCGTGCAACAAATCCCTTTGGCTCCCGCGACTGACTGAACAGAAAATACCCAATAGAAAAGACCGGCCCACAGGCCGGTCTTTTCACACTGCTTTTCGGACTAACCGCACCTGCTAGCCACACTTGGAATCGCCACAGTTTAGGCAGGTCATGCAGCCATCCTTTTGCACCAGCGCCTTGGTGTGGCACTTGTAGCAGAGCGCCGCACTGGCCGGGAAGCCGCTGCCTGCCTGCTGGACGTCAGCCTCCTGTTCGGCCTGGATCTGTGCCTGCTTCTCGGCCAGAAACGCCTGCTGGTGCTCATCCAGCCCGGTGGCCTTGAGCATCCCTATCTCGGTGAGATGGGTCTCGATCACATTGCCAATCTCGGCGATGAGCGACGGCACATACTTGCCCTTGTTCCAATAACCCCCCTTGGGATCGAACACGGACCTCAGCTCCTCCACCAGGAAGGTGACATCTCCACCCTTGCGAAACACCGCAGAGATGATGCGGGTCAGCGCCACTATCCACTGGTAGTGCTCCAGGCTCTTGGAGTTGATGAAGATCTCGAACGGACGGCGCGTCTCGTGGACCGTGCCCTCGTTGAGAATGATGTCGTTGATGGTGATGAACAGCGAGTGCTCGGAGACATGCTCCGGCGTCTTCAGCTTGTAGGTGGTGCCCATCAGCCGCTCCGGACGCAGTACCGTCTCGTGCATGTGCACCACGTCATCCTGAGGAGCCGGCGCTTCTTGCGGCTCATCCCGGGTTTTCACCTTGTAGGCGACGATTTTCCTGTCGATCTTCTTGACCATAATCTGTTCTCAGAATTTACCGTAATAGCCTTCTTTCAAGGCGTCGTAGAGGTTGGCGGCGGTGTGCAGCTCGCCATCGTATTCGATCTCTTCGTTCCCCTTCACCGTGATGACGGAGCCATCCTCCAGAGTGAACTCGTACTGAGTGTTCTCCAGATCCTTCTCCTTCACCAGCACCCCCTGGAAGGCCTCAGGGTTGAAGCGGAAGGTGGTGCAGCCCTTGAGGCCGGAGTCCGAGGCATACATGTAGATGTCCTTGAACTGCTCGAACGGGAAGTCGGTCGGTACGTTGGCCGTCTTGGAGATGGACGAATCTATCCAGCGCTGGGCCGCGGCCTGAATGTCCACGTGCTGGGCCGGGCTGATGTCGTCGGCGGTGATGAAGTAATCCGGCAGACGGCAGGCTTCATCCTCGGTGTAGGGCATGGCGCCAGCATTGATGAGCTCCCGGTAGGCCAGCAGCTCGAAGGAGTAGACATCCACGCTCTCCTTGCTCTTCTTGCCCGCCTTGATGACGTTGCGGCTGTAGTGATGGGCGAAGCTCGGTTCTATGCCGTTGCTGGCATTGTTGGCAAGCGACAGGGAGATGGTACCGGTCGGCGCTATGCTGCTGTGGTGGGTGAAACGCCCACCCACCTCGGCCAGTGCGGCCACCAGGGCGGGAGCCACCTCGGCCACCTGCTGCATGTAGCGGCTGTAGCGCGCATGCAGCACCTTGCCCTTCACCTTGTCGCCGAGCTTGATGCCATCGGCCACCATCTCGGGGCGCAGCCGCAGCATCTTGCCGGTCACCTCGAACTCCTGCTCCATGATGGGAGCCGGGCCCTTCTCTTTCGCCAGCGCCAGGGACTCCTGCCAGCCGGTCATCGCCAGCTCCTGGGAGACCTGCTCGGTGAAGGCGACAGAAGCGGCAGAGCCGTACTTTATCTGCAGCATGGTGAGGGTCGATCCCAGGCCGAGGAAGCCCATGCCGTGGCGGCGCTTGGCGGTGATCTCCTCGCGCTGCTTAGGGAGCGGCAATTGATTGATCTCCACCACGTTGTCCAGCATGCGGGTGAATATGGCCACTACCTTGCGAAACGCCTGCCAGTCGAAGGCGGCACGCTCGGTGAAGGGCTCGCGGACAAACTTGGTCAGATTGACCGACCCCAGCAGGCAGGCGCCATAGGGGGGCAAGGGCTGCTCACCACAGGGGTTGGTGGCGCGGATCTCCTCGCAGAACCAGTTGTTGTTCATCTGGTTCACCTTGTCGATCAAGATGAAACCGGGCTCCGCATAGTCATAGGTGGAGGTCATGATGACGTTCCACAGCTTGCGCGCTGGCAGGGTCTTGTAGACCTTGCAGGCCACCTGCCCCAGTGCATTGATCACCACTCCTTCCTTGTTCGGCCAGTCGGCCCAGAGCACCTGAGCGGGATCATCCAGGGCTATGCCGTCCTGCTCCACCTCTTTGGCGGTGTAGGGGAAGATCAGCTGCCAGGGAGCATCCTCCTTCACCGCCTTGACGAACTCTTCTGTGATCAGCAGGGAGAGGTTGAACTGGCGCAGGCGACCATCTTCCCGCTTGGCCTGAATGAACTCGATCACGTCGGGATGCCGGATATCCATGGTGCCCATCTGGGCGCCGCGACGACCACCGGCTGACGAGACGGTGAAACACATCTTGTCGTAGATATCCATGAAGGAGAGCGGGCCCGAGGTATAGGCCCCGGCGCCGGAGACGAAGGCACCGCGCGGGCGCAGGGTCGAGAAGTCATAGCCGATGCCGCAGCCCGCTTTCAGGGTCAGGCCGGCCTCGTGCACCTTGCCGAGAATGTCGTCCATCGAATCTTCGATGGTGCCGGAGACGGTGCAGTTGATGGTCGAGGTGGCCGGCTTGTGCTCGAAGGCCCCGGCATTGGAAGTGATGCGACCCGCCGGGATGGCGCCATTGCGCAGGGCCCACAGGAAGGGCTCATACCAGGCATCGGGCTCGCTCTCCTGGGCCGCCAGCGCACGGGCAACCCGCTGATAAGTCTCGTCTATGGTGCCATCGATGGGCGCCCCATCCTTGCTCTTGAGGCGATACTTGCTGTCCCAGATCTCGAGGGAGGTTTCCTGCATGGGGATGAGGGCAGAACCGGGTCCACTCTCCAGAACAGGGTTGGATTTAGCCATTTTCAAGCCACCTTATGTGAATGCAACAACGTCATGACAGAGTTAAAAACACAACTAATAGGTTTCATATAAACCAGATAACACTATATATAGTATCTCTCTCACGGGGCGCCGATTCTATCCTAAAAAAATGCCCCGGCCAGCAGATATTTGGGCCAGGGCATTTAACCGGTTCATTTCCCGATGAATTTAACGGGAGGTGAGTTCTCAGGGCTTCTTGACGTACACGCTCGGCGTCTCACCCGCCATGTTCAGATAGAACTCGTAGACACCGTCGGCATCCGGCGAGAACTTCATGTCCTCATACTTGGAGCAGGGGTTGACCGGCACAGGCTCTCCGCCCAGCACGGCAACGCCGTCACTCGGACTCTTGTAGCCGAAGTTGGTACCACAGCTCCAGCCGGAATCGGCGAACTTGAACTTGTAGGGAGCCCATTCTTTCTTGAGCGTGCCCTTGGCCATGTAGAGCTTGTCTGCCACCTTGACCACCTTGCTCTCATCGGTCGCCATCCAGTCGTTCATCTCACCGCGCAGGTAGATGGACTTGCCGTCGAAGTCGCTGTTGTCTGCCGCCTGCTCTGCACCACCATTGGATGCGCAACCGCCTAATACCAGGGTTCCCGCCGCCAGCATCATCGTTACTGTTCTTTTGAACATGTGTCCATTCCTCAGATTATTGTGATTCCTTGGCCCATCGAACGTGGGCAGACGAATTAAAGCAGAGCAGGCATCACAAGAAAGGTAGAGTCATCACATTCTGTGCTTTTTATATCCAGCACGTGGTGATAATGGATAAATATCGAACAGAAGATGGTCGAGGTTTTTGGACCGAGGGAACATGCCGTCAAAGTTAGAGGTCAATTATCAGTCAATGCGCTAATTTTCAGGAAATAAAAAACCCCGCTCATTGAGCGGGGTTTCTTGTATTGGGTGCCTGGCAGTGTC
>NZ_CDBZ01000007.1:0-5529 GCF_000819985.1 Aeromonas media
TCCGCCTGCTGTAACTCATCAATGAAGGTATGCCGCAGCCCGTAAAGCGTGGGACGGCCCTGACCTACGATGCCAGCCTCATTGAGGTGGCGTTGGAAGCGACAGGTGATGTTATGCGCCCAGTCGTCGTCTTTGCCTGATGGTTGGTCATCGAACAAAAATACCTTCCCTTGACTGCGACGACTCTCCACATAGTCCAGGAATTGATGTCCGATCAACGCACTGTGCAGTGGCACGGTACGGTACGCATTGACGGTTTTGAGCTGCTGATCCGCCTCTCCCGCATCGACCATCAAACACCAAATCCCCTCAACCTGTTTGATGTTCTGAGTTTTGAGCTGGCAGGCCTCGGAAGGCCGCAACCCTGCGTATAGGCACAGCAGGGGCACCCACCAGTCCTGAATTTTCAACTTTCTGCCTTTCTGGGATTGTTTGCTGCGCAGGCTGGCAAACAGTTGGGCCAGTTGAGGGCGATGCCAGCGCACTCGCTCTTCATCCGCCCGTTTGCTCGGTCTTTTACCTGCCGTCAGCCCATCGAAAGGGTTACGACTGCAATAGTCCAGTGCCACGCACCAACGGAAGAACTGTTTCAGGGCTGCCAGATAATCGGTCTTAGTTTTGAAACTGATGTCGCTCTTGCGCAGCAAGATGTTGCGGTACTCCTGCGCCAAGGTTGGGGTCACCTGATCGGCTTTGACCCCTTTGGCCCAGGTGACGAAGGCGTTGATCCGAAGTTGGAGCTGGCCCACGGATTTATGTTGGATCCCCTCACTCGATTTGGCGTCGAGAAACTGTGTCAACGCCTGGGTAAGGGCAATCCCCTTGGCGGGGCAAGTCGAGGACTCGATGGGGGAAGCAATGGATTGGGAGGGCGTAAGAGATGCAGCAAATCCCGCAGCTTTGAAAGCGTCTAGATCGGCGCGGATCCAGCGATAGAAACTGCGGGGTGTAGTATCGGCAGGGGTAGCCGCGATTAGTGCACGAGTACGAGCTGCCACTGCTAGGTTGCGGTCTACGGCGAGCTGCCTATCTTTGGTGCAAAGGGAAGTACGGATAGCGAAGGGCAAGCCACGGTCACGTAATGACTTAGGCAGCGGGAGACGAGTGTAGTAGGTGCCGGAGGCATTTTTACTCAGATACATGATTGTTCCACCCAGTTGATCCAGGAAAAAAATCACGTAAGTCTAGAAATGAAAAAACCCGTTGAAATTCAACGGGTTATATTTGGCGGTGAGGGAGGGATTCGAACCCTCGATACGTTGCCGTATACACACTTTCCAGGCGTGCTCCTTCAGCCACTCGGACACCTCACCAAATTTTTGACTGCTGTTTAACGTGTTCAATCGCCACATGGTTCGTTGCGCTGCTGCGCTGGAACGGGGCGTAATGTAAGGGATAGGAGCAAGCCGGTCAATCTCATTTTTCATCTTTTGCTATCGTTTGCTCAATTTGCGAACAAACTGACCAAAAAGATGCCGTTTCCTATCCCTTTACGTCAATTTTCAATCGCTTCGTGCAAATGTTCCCCTCTGATAGCCTCCTCTAGCGAGCCGTAGAACTCCAGCTCACCCGGGACAGGGCGCACCTTGGCCCGCGCCAGGGTCTTGAGGGGCTGGAACTGCAACTCGGCCACCTTCAGCTGGACGCCCGACTTGGCCATGCGTTTGGCAAATTGCTGGAAGGCAGAGAGCCCGCCGGCGTCCAGGATGGAGACGGCCTCCATCTGCAGGATCAGCGCCTTGTGCTCCCCCACCTGGGCCAGCAGCTCCTCGAAGACCCGCTCGGCGGCGGCAAAGAACAGGGGACCGTTGATCTTGTAGAGCAGGGTCTGCGCCGGCACTTCGCTGGCATAACGGCCGTGCTCGGCCAGGTTGTGCAGTCGGGTCATCTTGGCGATTTCACGCATGAACAGCAGGGACGCCAGGATCACCCCGAAGGTGATTGCGATGACCATGTCGAAGATGACGGTGAGGGACAGGCAGACCAGCAGCACCAGCACATCCGAGCGGGGCGCCCTGCGCACCAGATCCACCACCTTGTGGGCCTCGCTCATGTTCCAGGCCACCAGCAGCAGCAGGGCGGCCATGGCGGAGAGCGGCAGCCAGGAGAGCCAGGGGGCCAGCACCAGAATGGCGGCCAGCACCACCAGCGCATGGACTATGCCGGAGATGGGCGAGGTGGCACCGGCCCGCACGTTGGCGGCGGAGCGGGCGATGGCGGCCGTCGCCGTGATGCCGCCGAAGAAGGGGGCGAGTATGTTGCCAAGCCCCTGCCCCACCAGCTCGCCGTTGGAGCTGTGCTTGCGCCCCGTCATGCCGTCCAGCACCACGGCGCAGAGCAGGGATTCGATGGCTCCCAGCATGGCCATGGAGAAGGCGGCGGGCAGCAGCCGCTCTATGGCCGCCAGATCCCAAACCACGGGGGCGCCGTCCGGCCCGGGCAGGGCCCAGGGCATCACCAGGGTCGGGGCTATGGGGGGTATCCCCATGCCCTGAGTACCATCGGCCAGGGTATAGCTGAACTTGCTGCCTATGGTGGCCACGTCCACTCCCAGGGCGTGCAGGCCGACACCCAGGCCTACCCCCACCAGCACGGCCGGCAGGTGACCCGGCACCGGCAGCCGCAATCTTGGCCAGAGCAGCAGCACCGCCAGGGTGGCCACCCCCACCAGGGTATCACCCCACTGCCAGCTGGGCAGGGCATGGGCCAGCGCCTGCACCTTGCCGACATAGGTTTCCGGCATCTCGGGAACGTGCAGGCCGAAGAAGTCCTTGATCTGCAAGGTGGCGATCACGATGGCGATGCCGCCGGTGAAGCCCAGGGTCACCGAGGGCGGAATGTATTCGATGAGGCGACCAAGGCGCGCCATCCCCATGGCCACCAGGAAGAAGCCGGAGATGAGGGTCGCCATCAAGAGGCCCCCCACCCCGAATTGCTGGGCCACCGGATAGAGGATCACCACAAAGGCGGCGGTCGGCCCCGAGATGGAGAAGCGCGAGCCCCCCGTCACGGCGATGACGATGCCGGCGATGATGGCGGTGTAGAGGCCGTGCTGGGGCGGCACCCCGCTGGCGATGGCCAGCGCCATGGCGAGCGGAATGGCGATGATGCCGACCGTGATGCCGGCGATGAGGTCGCGGCCGAAGCGCGCCACGCTATAGGGTTCATCGATGCAGGATTGGCGCAATGCGATAGCCAGCTTCACGCCTTGTAAGGAAGCTTGATTGTGCATGTCTAGGGTAATACCAGAAGAGGGAGACAAAGGCCGGAGTGAACCGGCACCCGATCATCATCAAGGGCCGGCAGAGCTGTCGACGCGGCGATGGTATCCAGAGCAACCATACCCGAGCCAGCCCGATAATTCGATGGGCAGGATCAAGAAATGGCCATTACCCCGCATTATTGTCATCGATAGCTCGCATATCGCCGATTTTCACAGCCATCCCTGCAGTTATTTGCTCATCGCGAATCAGCATCTTCCCCACATCCCCCGCCCATCACCTCAGAGGCGAGCCCATCGGCAATCGGTATATTGCCGATATGTATCACCTCCCCTCCATGATCGGCTCATCCATTGCCTGCCCCCTCCAGGCCGGGGCACGCCTTCACGGCCAGCTCAACCGTGGCCGCAGGCAGGGCACCTCAAGCTGCTGATTGTGCTGAAAATAGTCCACAGCGCCCAAGTTTTGGGCAAACGGGCCGAAAAGCCATTTTTCCGTGGAATGGCGGGTTGACACCCGTCCGGGGGATCATTAATATCCGCTCCGTCTCGACGAGACAGGCAATTCCTCCTTAGTTCAGTCGGTAGAACGGCGGACTGTTAATCCGTATGTCACTGGTTCAAGTCCAGTAGGAGGAGCCAATTCCCTCGTAGTTCAGTCGGTAGAACGGCGGACTGTTAATCCGTATGTCACAGGTTCAAGTCCTGTCGAGGGAGCCATCTTCTAAAGCCCAGTCTCAGGACTGGGCTTTTTCGTTTCCTCTGCCCCAGCGCGGGGCAAGGCGAAGCTGCGCGGCTTCCCCTCCCTGTCCGCCTCTGCTCATCGCGCCTGGGGCGCTGCCACAAGATGACGCAGGACTACCCTCTCTGGGGTACCAGTCTGGTGCAGCGTCCTTTCCCCCTTGATGACAACGCACTCATCTATCTGATTTATCAGTATAAAATTACTGATATCGGCCTTCATAGCGACTCAATTGACTGGCACAGCCCTTGCAATTCCTGACCTCAGGGACGTCACAAGGAGTTGCCTATGCTACCCATCAAGCCGCCCGGACCCGGTTGCTACGACGAGATGTTGCTCGCCAACAACCAGTTTCGCGATCACTACCACGCCTATCTGGCGTGGCTGCACCAAACCGACGAGAAGAGCATAGAACGCAAGCGTGAGGAGGCCGATCTGCTGTTTCACCGGGTCGGTATCACCTTCAACGTCTATGGGGATGGGGACGGCGCCGAGCGCCTCATCCCGTTCGACAGCATTCCCCGCATCATTCCCGCCCAGGAGTGGCAGCATCTGGACAAGGGGATCCGCCAGCGCGTCACCGCCCTCAACGCCTTCCTGCACGACATCTATCACGATCAGCGCATCCTGAAGGCGGGGGTGATCCCGGCCGCCCAGATCCTCACCAATGCCCAGTACCAGCCCTGTATGCAGGGGGTCGACCTGCACCGCAACACCTATGTCCACATCACAGGGGTCGACATCATCCGCAACAGCGACGGTGACTACTACGTGCTGGAGGACAACCTGCGTACCCCCTCCGGGGTCTCCTACATGCTGGAGAACCGCAAGATGATGATGCGCCTCTTCCCCGAGCTGTTTCACAACCAGTCCATAGCGCCGGTGGAGCGCTACCCGGCCCTCTTGCTGCAGACCCTGCGCGAGAGCAGCCCCGTGGACAACCCCTGCGTGGTGGTGATGACCCCGGGCCGCTTCAACAGCGCCTACTTCGAGCACAGCTTCCTCGCCCAGCAGATGGGGGTGGAGCTGGTGGAGAGCGCGGATCTGGTGGTCAAGGATGGTCAGGTGCTGATGCGCACCACCACCGGGCTGAAACGGGTGGATGTCATCTATCGCCGCATCGACGACGACTACCTGGACCCCCTCGCCTTCAACCCGGACTCTCTCATCGGTGTGCCGGGCCTGCTCTCTGTCTACCGCGCCGGCGGCGTGGTGTTGGCCAATGCCATCGGCACCGGGGTGGCCGATGACAAGTCCATCTACCCCTATGTGCCGGAGATGATCCGCTTCTACCTGGGGGAGGAGCCCATCCTCAACAACGTCCCCACCTGGCAGTGCCGGGAACCCGATGCCCTGGCCTATGTGCTGGCGCACCTGGAGGAGCTGGTGGTCAAGGAGGTCCATGGCGCCGGCGGCTACGGCATGCTGATCGGCCCCTGCGCCAGCCGCGAGGAGCTGGCCCGTTTTCGCGAGCTGCTCAAGGCTAGGCCCGACAACTACATAGCCCAGCCCACCCTCTCCCTGTCTACTTGCCCCACCTTCGTCGAGGCGGGCATAACCCCCCCCC
>NZ_CDBZ01000007.1:5673-6620 GCF_000819985.1 Aeromonas media
CCCCCCCGCCACATCGACCTGCGTCCCTTCGTGCTCACCGGCCAGGAGCTGCGCCTGGTGCCGGGCGGCCTGACCCGGGTCGCCCTCACCGAAGGCTCCCTGGTGGTGAACTCCTCCCAGGGCGGCGGCACCAAGGACACCTGGGTCATGGAGGGCAACACATGCTGAGCCGCACCGCAAGCGAACTCTACTGGATGTCCCGCCACCTGGAGCGGGCGGAGAACACGGCGCGCATGCTGGACGTGACCCAGACCATGTCGCTGATGCCCTCCATCGACGCCGATCACAGCGAGCTGCTGGCCCCCCTCACCATCAGCGGCACCCACGAACCTTTCCTCGCCCGCTACGGCCAGGTAAACATGGAGAACCTGCTGCAATTTTTCTGCTTCGACGAGGAGAACCCGAGCAGCATCTTCAGTTGCCTGCGCATGGCCAGGGACAATGCCCACGGGGTGCGCGGCAAGATCCCGGGAGAGGTGTGGGAGAGCATCAACGCCGCCTGGATAGAGATCCGCCGGCGCCGCAAGGCGGGGCTTTCCAGCGGCCAGGCCCAGGAGTTCTTCGACTGGATCAAGGAGCGATCCCACCAGTTCCGTGGCGCCACCTACGGCACCATGATGCGGGGGGATGTGCTCTGGTTCCTGCGCCTTGGCACCTTCATCGAGCGGGCCGACAACACGGCGCGCATCCTCACCGTCAAGTATCAGGTGATCCGGGAGGACGAGGACAGCGTGCGCGAGTTCTACCGCTGGAACGCCCTGCTGCGCTCTGTGGGGGCCTACGAGGCGCACCAGACCCTCTACAAGACTCTCTCCCACGCCTCCATCGCCGAGCTGCTGATCCTGCGCAACGAGGTGCCGCGATCCCTGCGCGCCTGCCTCGACGAGATGGAGCACATCCTGGCCCAGATCGAAGGCAACGCCGGCCAGGCGCCGCGGCGCCTCACC
>NZ_CDBZ01000007.1:6782-17430 GCF_000819985.1 Aeromonas media
AGGCGCCGCGGCGCCTCACCACCATACTCAACGCCCATCTGACCTATGGCGCCATCGAGGATGTGTTCGCCCTCGGCATGCAGGCGTACCTGAGGGACTTTCTCAGCGACATCGGCGCCATCGGCCAGAGCATCCACGCCGCCTACCTGGAGGTATTATGAGACTCATCATCGATCACCAGACCCGCTACCACTATGCCGACGTGGTACGCCGCAGCACCCAGTACCTGCGCCTGACCCCCCACAGCACGGCCCGCCAGCAGATCCTCTCCTGGCAGCTGGAGCTGCCGGGGGAGGCCACCTGCACCACGGACGGTTACGGCAACATACTGCACGTGCTGAGCCTGGAGTCCCCCCACGAGGGGATCCTCATCCGCGCCCGTGGCGAGGTAGAGATCCGCGATGATGCCCAGGAGGATGAAGAGCACTCCCTCATCTCTCCCCTGAGCTACCTGAGGCCCACCACCCTCACCTGCCCAAGCGAGGCCCTGCGCGCCCTGGCGCAGGAGTGCCTGCCCTCCGAGCCGACCCAGGCCGACCTGCAGGGCCTGATGGCGCGCATCCTGGCCCGCATGCCCTATCAGCCGGGTAGCACGGACGCCACCTTCAGCGCCGACGAGGCCCTCGCCTCGGGCAGCGGCGTCTGTCAGGACCACACCCATGTCTTCCTGGCCTGCTGCCGCCACGCCGGTCTGCCAGCCAGGTACGTGAGCGGTTACCTCTACAGCCAGGACAGCAGCCACGTGGCGATGCACGCCTGGGCCGAGGTGTGGATTGAGGCGCGCTGGCACACCTTCGATGTGACCAACCTCACCTGCTCCGCCAACGAGCACCTCAAGCTCGCGGTCGGCATGGACTACCTGGATGCCTGCCCGGTGCGCGGTGTGCGCTACGGCGGCGGCTGCGAGCAGTTGCAGAGCCAGGCACGGGTCACCCGCCTGGATGGGCAGCAGCAATGAGGGCCCAGGGAGTGCTGGCGGGAGCGCGGCCATGACCTATTGCGTCGCCATGTGCCTGCAAGATGGCATCGTCTTCGCCTCCGACTCGCGCACCAATGCGGGGGTGGACCACATCGCCACCTTCCGCAAGCTGCACCTCTTCACCCAGGAGGACAGGGTGATAGTGCTGCAAAGCGCCGGCAACCTGGCTACCACCCAGAGTGTCATCAGCCTGCTGGCGGAGGGGACGGGTCTGCTCAGCCTCCCCAGCCTGTACGAGGTCGCGGCCCTCATAGGCCAGACCATACGCACCGTCATCAGCCGGGATGGGGGCCAGCAGCAGGGGCATGTCAACTTCGGCTGCAACATACTGCTGGGGGGGCAGATCCGGGGGGAGCGCCACCGCCTGTTCCACATCTATCCGGAGGGCAACTTCATCGAGGCGGGCCCGGACACCCCCTACTTCCAGATAGGGGAGAGCAAGTACGGCAAGCCCATCATAGATCGCATCATCCAGTACGAGACGCCGCTCCAGACCGCCATGCAGTGCGCCCTCATCTCCATCGACTCGACCCTGCGCAGCAACCTCTCGGTGGGCTTGCCCCTGGATGCGCTTGTCTATTCCGAAGGGAGCTTCTCGGCGGCACAGCTGCACCGCATCACAGAGCAGAATCCCCACTTCCAGGCCCTGCGCAAGGCCTGGGGCGAGGGGCTGCAGCGGCTGTTTCGAGATCTGCCCCCCTTCCCCCTCTGAACGGGCGGGGAGCGCCATGGCGCTTTCCCGCCCCCCTCTTTCCAGATATTCTTGCTGCCAATCGCTTCCCTCTCAATGGAGTCCCCATGCGCCGCTTCAACTTAATGCTCAACGGCAGCCGGCTGATGATGTTCCCCTTCTATGTCTGCATCCTGGTTTGCGTCGCCCTCTTGATGGTGAAGTTCGCCATGCAGCTCTATGTGCTGAGCCGCGACATCATCGAGATCCACTATCTGGATCTCATCACCGGGGTGCTCACCCTGGTGGACTTCGTGCTGGTGGCCCAGATGCTGATCCTGGTGGCCCTGTGCGGCTACGTGCAATTCATCAAGACCCCGGAGCAGCGGGCGGCCCTGGGGGACAACTGGCTCCACAAGATCAACTTCGCCTCCCTCAAACTCATCGTCATCAACTCCCTGGTGACCATAGCCGGGATCGAGGTGCTCAAGGCCTTCCTGGACGATGGCATCGGCAACGAGACAGAGATGAAGTGGTCTGTCATCGTCTTCCTCGCCTTCTCCACCGCCGCACTCATCTACGCCATCACGGAGCGGCTGGCTGATCACAAGTGACCCAGCCCTGATTTCATTCAGGATCTATTCATCAACAGCCGAATTGATAACTCTTTTCATTACCCTTACCCCATTGTAAACTTGCTCGCCCCGGGCCGAACCGCCCGGGTGCTGGAGCACCTATGACAAGCCTTTCCCTCTCACCGCGACACCTCTGGCAATGGCTGGCCTATCACCATCAGGCCGCCGAGGGCTCCCTCTACCTGATGTTCTTCTCCGGCCTGCTGCTGTGGGAGCCACTGACCCCGGTCTGGTCCCTGGCACGCTGGAACCTGTTTCTCCATGTGATGCTCTCCCTCTCCCTGTTTCCCCTGCTGTTTGGCGCCTTCTGGCTCTCCCATCGCAGCCTGCTGAACAAGAGCCGCAAACCCTTTCTGCGCACCACGGGCCGCATCATCGAAGCCTTGCTGCTGGTTTGTCTCGCCAGCGGCCTGTTGCTGGTGCTGCACGGCACCCCGGGGGACAGCCTGGGCAACCTCGCCAGCTGGGCCCACTGGCTGAGCGCGCTAGCGTTGACGCCCCTGGTGCTACGCCACGCCTGGCGCTGGACCATCTTGAAATGGCGTGCCTGATCCTATGCTGAAGCTGCTCTTCTCCTGCCTACTCGCCCTCTCCATGCTGCTGGGTAGCCCCCTTGCCAGCGCCCAGGTGATGAGCACGGCCATGCTAGCCTATGACGAGGGCGACGCCCCTCGCCTGCTGGTGGCCAACCAGGGCGCCGGCTCGGTCACCCTGCTCGAGCGAGACAGCGGCAAGGGAATAAAAGAGGCGCAACTGGGGGGGGATCTGCGCCAGCTGGCCCGTGCCGATGACGGCACCCTGCTGGTCACCGACTACAGCGGCGATCGCCTGCTGCTGCTGGACGAAGATCTCGACCTGGAAAAGGCGATCCCCACCGGCCATAGACCCTATGGGGTCATCTTCGATCCCAAGCGGCGCTGGTTCTGGGTCACGCTGTTCGAATCAGCTCGCCTGCACGCCTACGACAGCTCGGGCAAGCTCCAGCTGGATGCAGAAACTGCCGAGACCCCGCGCGGGCTGGCCCTGACGGACGACGATCACCTGCTGCTCACCCACGCCATGACGGGCCAGCTCGCCATCTATGATCTCGCCAGGCTTGAGAAGGGCGCCAAAGGCGCGACCCTGCCCAAACCCAGCCTCATCACCCTGGCCGAGACCCACAGCGCCACACCAAGCGACTCCCAGGGCTTGCCGCGCCTGCTCGATGGCATCGCCCTCTCCCCCGATGGCAGCGAAGCCTGGCTGCCCCATGTGCTGTGGAGTTTCGACCACTCCTTCCAGTTTCAGAGCACCGTCTTCCCGGCGGTCTCCATCATCGATCTCGATGAGGAGAAAGAGCGGGTAGATGAAAGAAAGCAGCTCTTTTTGCAGATCAACCTGCCAAACGTCGGCAACCGCAGCCAGATCGTTTCCAACCCGTTCGCGGCGCGCTTCGCCGCCGACGGCAAGCGTGTCTATCTGACCCTGGCGGGCTCCGAGGACTTGCTGGTGTTCGACCTCTCGCGCAGCGGCAAGCAGAACAGCAACCGCCACAGACGCAAGAAGTTCCAGGGGGGTGCCAAGGCGACCCAGCTGCTTCGCCACCTGCCGGGCCAGAATCCTCGGGACTTGCTGATCGATGGCGACCACATTCTGGTGCACAACGTCATGGGGCAGGACCTCACCCGTCTCAATAGCGGCGGCAGCGGCCCCTTCGCCCGGGTCACCGTGGATGTGCCCCACTTCGCCAAACTGGTGGAGACGGATCCCCGCCCCGAGCCTCTCAAGCGCGGCGAGCGGTTGTTCAACCTGGGTAATACCGCCGCCAACAGCCGCTTCCCCATGGCCGGGGACAACTGGATGAGCTGCAACTCCTGCCATCTGGACGGCTTCAACTTCACCAACCGCCACCTGATGGCGGCCCATCGCCAGAAGAGCGGCGACAACGCCATCAACGGCCACGCCAACCTCGCCAACATGGTGGCGGGGGACTTTGTCGGCGAATACCTGCGCATGACTCAGCAAACCCAGGGCGGCATGGGCCACGACACCCGAGATGGCGCGGCAGTGGTGGATCCCGCCAAGCCCCAACCCGAGGTGCAGGCGATGATGGAGGATCTGCACGCCTTCGTGACGGCGGACGGCAACCTCCCCTATCTTGCCAACTGGCTGCGACTCGATGCCCCGCGCACAGATCCCGCCAAGGCGCCGACCACTCACCCGAAAGAGTGGCTCAACTCCGCCTCCTGCCAGAACTGCCACCAACAGGCCTTCAAGGACTGGAGCGAGAGCAACCACAGGCTGATGGGCAACTCCCACCCCTACTACAAGGTGGTGCAGGCGCTGGCCCGCGAGACCGAAGGGGAAGCGTTCGGCCAGTGGTGTCAGGGCTGCCACATGCCCCAGCAGGTGCTGAACGGCCCGCAGGATCTGCCCAAGGGTTCCCACATGTTCGAGCAGGGCGGCGCCTCGTTGATCGCGGCCCACAAGGCAGGTGAACCGGTTGTCGAGGAAGGCACCGGCTGCGTGCTGTGCCATCGCATCACCAAACTCGAGGATACTGGCGGCAACAGTGCCTTCACGGTGAACCTGAAAGACAGGGAGAGTTATGTGTTCGAGGATGCCCCGGGGGGCAGCCTTCAGCACTGGCTGGCCGAGCGGCAGATCAACTCCCGCCCCGCCATGCACAAAGCCTCCTACCAGAAGGATTTCTACCGGGATGCGGCCCTGTGCAAGTCGTGCCACAACGAGTTTGCCCCGGGCACCGGCGCCAACATCGTCAACACCTGGGACGAGTGGGAAAACTCCAGCTTCGCCAAGGCCGAGGATCTCGCCAAGCGGCGCACCTGCATCGACTGCCACATGAACCCGGAGCCCGGCAACGGCGGCGCACCGGTAGCGGGCCAATCCACCGAAAACGGCCCGGAGAAGGAACGGCTCTATCGCCACAACTTCACCGGCGCCCAGCACCAGCTGGTGGGGCTGAGGAACCCGGCCCTCGAGCAGGAGAGCCTGGCACTGCTGCGCGCCAGCGCCACTCTCTCCGCCCGCATTGATGGGACTGTCGATAACCGCCAGCTGGTGGTGCGGGTTACCAACGTCGGCGCCGGCCACGCCTTCCCCACCGGGGTGGCCGATTTTCGCGAGATCTGGCTGGAGCTGACCGTCACCGACGCCAACGGAAACATCGTGCTCACCAGCGGCCAGCCGGTGAACGGTGCCGTGCCCGAGGATGCGCGCCTGTTCAGGAAGGTGTTCGGCGATGCCGAGGGCAAGCCGGTGGGACTCAAGTTCTGGCGCTACGCCAAGCTCCTTGAAGATACTCGCATTCCGGCCGATGGCTGGCGCGATGAAGCCTGGCCGCTGCCGGCTGATGCCCAAGGGCCCTTCAAGGCCGATATCAGACTCAATTTCCGCACCTACCCCAAGTGGGTCAGTGATGCGGTGCGCGCCGCCGAGCCGGACTTGCCGGCGCCACCCATAGTGCAACTCAATCGGCTGCAACTGACCCTGCAGCCCCTCCCCGTCACGCCCGATACGGAGCCTCAATCCTGATGTTCGCAAGTTTTCTCATTACCCTGCGCGAGGGGCTGGAAGCCTTCCTGCTGGTCGGCATCTGCCTCTCCTACCTCGCCAAGCTGGGGGCGAGCCGCTACAACAAGCTCATCTATCTGGGAGTCGGGCTCGGTCTTATCACCTCCCTCGTCGTCGCCTTCCTGTTCCAGGTGGTGGTGAGCCAGTTCGAGAGCGAGCGCTACAACCACCTGCTGATGGCGGGGATCCTGCTCTTCGCCACCCTGGTGCTCACCTACATGGCGATCTGGATGCAGAAGCAGGCCAAATCCCAGGTGGGGGCCATGACGGCACGCATCGATGCTGCCATCGATGGCGGCAACCTCTTTGGCCTGGTGCTGCTTGCCTTCCTCGCCGTGATGCGCGAAGGGTTTGAAACCGTGCTGTTCTTCTCGGCCCTGATCTACTCAGGGCAGGGGGTGGATCTGCATGAGGGGCTCATCGGCGCCTTGGGCGGACTGCTGGTCTCGGTGGCGTTGGTGTGGGGGCTGCTGCGCTCCACCCGCAAGGTGGCGCTGGCCCCCTTCTTCCGCTGGACCGGCCTGCTCATCATCATCATCGCCGCTGGCCTGCTCTCCTCTGCGGTCAACATGTTGCAGGCGGCAGACGTCATCACCTTCTGGACCACGCCCGTGTTCAACATCAGCCAGGTTCTCGACGATCGGGGGGTCTTCGGTACCTTCCTGCGCGCCCTGTTTGGCTACAATGCCTCGCCGGCCGGCCTGCAGCTGCTGACCTGGGCCGCCTACCTGGCCATCTTCGTCACCCTCTGGCATCGCAGCTATCAACCCAGGGCCCAAGGCTGATCGCGCGTTGCGCAGTTCCCTCAAAAGCGGCCAAGGGGCCGCTTTTTAAGCCTCTTCCTTTGCCAGATTTTTCGGATAGACAGTCATGAGCGACAACAACAAGAAAAGCATTGCGGTGCTGGGTGCCGGTCCCGCAGGGCTGATGGCCGCCTGGCGCCTCTGCCAGGCCGGTTTTGCGGTCACCCTGTTCGAGCAGGAGCCGGTCGTGGGCGGCATGTGCGCCACCCAGACCTTCAAAGGGCGCGACGGCGACTATCGCTTCGACTACGGCGGCCACCGCTTCATCACCAAGAACCCAGAGCTGCTCGCCTTTATCGACGAGCTGATGGGGGACGACCTGCTCCACGCGATGCGCAAGAGCGTGATCCGCTTTGGCGGGCGCACCTATGACTACCCCCTCAATCTGACCAACCTGCTCAAGACAGCGCCGCTCACCCTGATGGCCGGTGCGGTGAAAGACTTGTTGCTGTTGCCCTTTAGCAAGAAGCCGGACGATTTCGCCAGGGCGAGCTTTGCCGAGTGGATCCAGAGCCACTTCGGTCGCACCCTCTACCGTCAGTTTTTCGAGGGCTACACCGGCAAACTGTGGGGCATCAACCCGGACAAGCTCTCCGCCGACTGGGCCGGCCAGCGCATCAGCCTGATTGACCTTAAAGACGTGGCGCGCCGCCTGCTGCCAAGGCGAAACGGCAGCATTTCGGTGCGCACCTATGCCCGCAAATATCGCTACCCCAAATATGGCTTTGGCCAGATCTTCACAACTCTGGGGGAGCGGCTGGTTGCCGAGGGGGTTGAGCTCAAAACAGGCGCCACCATCACCCGCCTTGAGCAGGCCGATGGCCGCATCGAACGGGTGTATTGGAAACAAGATGACGTTGAGCAGAGCGAGCGCTTTGATCAGGTGATCTCCACCCTGCCGCTGCCGCTCACCTGCCAGCATCTCGGCTTGCCGTGCGATCTGCACTACCGGTCGCTTCGCTTCGTCAATATGCCGCTCAAGCAGGAGAACCTGTCGGACAACACCTGGCAGTACCTCTCCGACCCCCATATTCTGGCCACCCGTCTGCAGGAGCCGCGCCGGCGCAGCCCCTTTATGGCGCCCCAGGGCCAGACCTCGGTGATGCTGGAGATCCCCTGCAACCCGGGGGATGTCACCTGGCAGGCACCGCTGGCCGATCTGCGCGGCCGGGTCACCGCTGATCTCGCGAGCCTCGGCGTCGATACCGCCAAGCTTGGCGATGAGACCTTCGAGGCGCGCAGCGAGTACGCCTATCCGCTGATGGATCTCGGCTATCAGGCCCGCCGCAACGAAGCCATCAAGGCGCTGATGCCGATAGGCAACCTCATCATGACCGGTCGCCAGGGGACGTTTCGCTATATCTTCACCGACACCGCCATGGAGATGGGGATGATGGCCGCCGACATGGTGATCGACGGGGTGGACAGACGCCACGCCATCTTTAACCATCGCAATGAAAATACCGTGATTGAAACCCAGAGCGTGGCCTGATGATTGTCGGTGTCCAACAAGTAGACAGACGCCGCAACACCTTCAATCATCGCAACGAAAACACCGTGATCAAAACCCAGAGCGTGGCCTGAGGGCCGCGCCATTGACATAACCTTTGGCATAAGTAAGGAGAACAGGATGACCATCCGCCCGGGTTTACTTGCCCTCACCCTGCTGCTGACGCTGAGCGGCCAGGCGCAGGCTTACTCCTACGCCGCCGCCGGCAAGGAGCAGCTGATCGACGCCCGTGAGGCGCTGCTTGGCGCCGCCACTGACGGCAAGGATGCCAGTGCCACCTTGAGCGAGATTGCCGACGAGCTCGCCTATCTGGAGCAGCATCACAAGGTCGAGTTGCAAGCACCGCTCGCGGCCGCTATCAAGGCCAAAGACACCGCAGCTACCGCGGCCCTGCTCAACCGGGCCTACAAGGCGGAGATCGAACGCCGTCTCGAGGGGGCCAGCCAGAACCTTGGCGACTACCAGACCGCCAAGGTGCTGGTGGTCAAGAGCAAGCGCTTCCTCGACTTGATCCTCCCCTCCCTGAATGAGGGGGATCGCAAGGCGGCCGAACAGGCGCTGGCCAGGGTGCTCGACGCCATCGGCAACCCGGGGGTATTCGGGGTAGGCGCCAAGCCCGCCGATGCCGCCGCCTTTAGCGATGCAGAAAAAGCGCTGATGGCCGTGCTGGCGCCGCTTTGATGGCCACCAGCCACTCATTGCGCCAACTCGCTGTGACAAACGGTGGGTTTCGCTTCGCTCTACCCACCTTACGCACGGCCTGCCGCTAGATGCACCCGGACGCCGGTTTGCCCCCTTCTCCCCTTGCGAGAGAAGGGATGGGGATGAGGGGGAAGGCAAGGTCTCTGCGTTGGGCTTCCTCCTGCTCAACCACCATTTGGCTGCTGATCCTGCTGCAAGGGGTCTGGCTTGGCTGGCTGCTGGCCTTCCCGGTGGCGCTGGATTCCGACGATGCCCTCAACTTCGCCCACGGGGTGACGCGCTTCAGCGTGCTGGAGTTCTCCCCCCACTTTCCGGGCTACCCCGCCTTTATCTGGCTGGCACGGTTGATCAACCTGGCGGTGGACGATCCCGCCGCCGCAGTGCAGTGGGCGAGCCTGCTCGGCACGGCGCTGATCGCACCTCTCGCCGCTGGGCTTGCGGCCAGGCTGTGGCAACGCCCGGGTCTCTTTGCGCCGGTCTGGCTGCTGGTGCTGGCCCTGCCGCTCACCCCGACGCTGGCGCTCTCCGGCCTCTCGGACGGGCCCGCGCTCGCCGCCTGGCTCGGGGCGCTCTTGGCCTTACAACAGCGCAGAATTGCGCTGGCGGGTCTGCTGCTGGGCCTCATGCTGTCGCTGCGCCCATCCTATTTTGTGCTGGCGCTGCTGCCCCTTTGGCTGGGGA
This sequence comes from Aeromonas media, assembly GCF_000819985.1. Taxonomy (GTDB): domain Bacteria; phylum Pseudomonadota; class Gammaproteobacteria; order Enterobacterales; family Aeromonadaceae; genus Aeromonas; species Aeromonas media. Next base: position 16,336 of record NZ_CDBZ01000007.1, read on the forward strand.
TGGCGCACAAGGGTGAGCGCCTTAAGTTTCTGCTCCCCATCACCCTGGTGGGGCTAGCCTGCCTGCTGTTTGTCTGGCAGGCCGATGGCTGGGCCTATTTTGCCGAGGGGCGGCGCTTTACCGACGGTCATTTCACCCTCTGGGGCAACACGGCCTCGGCTCATGGCGACCGGCTGCTGAACTGGGCCCGCACCTTCAGCGATCAATTGACCCCGCTCTGGCCCTTGATGATGGGGGCCTTGCTCCTGCTGCCAGTCTGGCAGCGGCTAAAGGGCCAGACCGCCGCCCTCTCCCCGCTCTGGTCGCTCTACAGGCTCGCCCTGCTGCTCTGGACCCTGTTTGGCCAGAACCCGGACAATCCTCGCCACCTGGCGCCCATTACCCTGCTCGGTATAGTGCTGCTGGCGGGCATGCTGCCGCGCCAGGGCGAACTGCCGACCATGGCGGCGAGCCTGCTGCTGCTCGCAACCATCCTGATACCGCCAGCCCCGCCCGCCATGGTGCAGGCCGCCAGGCTAGCAGAGCGAACCTGCCCGGCCCTGGTGACTCAGTGGGGAGTACGGCTGCTTAGGGAAACCACGGCATTACCCGTCACCGACGGCTGGTATCAGGGGGATGCCGCCCTTGCGCTCACCCAGGGGGCCTGCCGCCTCAGTCGCCGCCCCATAGCGCAGAACGAGATGCCGCTCCCCCACCAGACGCACTGGTTTGCCCCCCGCTTTGGCGCCGAACCCGGCCTCTGGCTCGCCATACCGCGCTGACAGGCTCAAAGCTCTGGCCCAAACGCGTCGCTGCGTCAGCTGACTCGTCTACACTCACTGCGCATGGGCGTGGCAGGGAGAGGATGCATGAAGGGAGGCAAGGAGTGGGCACTGGTGCCCCTGATCCTGGCACTGGCCAGTGCGCTCCTGGTGCTGCCTGTCTGGCTGCAGGGGGGCACTCAGGGGCACGATCTGTTCCACCACCTGCTCTCGGGCCACTATTTTGCCCGCCAGCTGTGGCAGGGGGAGATCTATCCCCGCTGGCTGATGGCCATGAACGGCGGCTTTGGCAGCCCCACCTTCTTCTTCTACCCCCCGCTCCCCTACTACGTCA
>NZ_CDBZ01000008.1 GCF_000819985.1 Aeromonas media
GCTGCTCCACCCCGCGTCCGTAATTTTTTCCAAAGTGGCCGAGCAGTAGCCAGTTCGAATCGTCTTCATCAGCTATCAACCGAAGGTTGTCATCGATGTCGACACTCAGATGGTTGCGGGGGCCAGATTTGAACTGACGACCTTCGGGTTATGAGCCCGACGAGCTACCGAGCTGCTCCACCCCGCGTCTGAGGTCGCCAATAATAGGCTCCAACGCTGAGATTGCAAGTAATTATCCTAAAAAAAGTTTACCAGGGGATTAAACCATCACATGTTGTGTTCTTTTGCAACAAACCGTAGTTTTTTCAGTCAACTAGGTGCCGACCTTGCCACTCAAGGCCCTCGCCTGCCAGGCTGCGCTACCGGCTCCGGCGTGCCACATACCCCTCTCTATGTATGGAAAAGCCCGCATCTATACAACGCGGGCTTACTCCCTGGCTTGCCACTGTGCGACTCAGGCCAGCTGGTGCAGCACGCTGGTCGCCGCTATCTGGGCGATGATGAGACCGCACAGGGTCACGGACAACACCACAGGGGCCGTCTCCTGCTGCCGGTAGATAGGGCTGAACCAGAGCAGCAGGGCGGCAATGAGCAAGCCCGCCTGGGTCAGCACCCCGGGGATCAGGGCATCGAGCCCAGCGCCATTGTCCTGCCCGCTCACCAGCACCGCCAGCCAGATCAGGCTCAGCATGGCGGCCAACAGCCCCGCCAGCGGCAGCAGCAGGTTGAATGCCTGCAGGCGGTGGCGGGCACGCAGCAGCATCAGGTGGGCGAAGGCCGAGCCCAGCAGCACCATCTGCAGCACACCATTCAGCCAGCCCTGGATCTGCAGCAGACCCAGGCCATAGAGAGCGAGCGGCATGGCGGGCAGCCACAGCAGGGTGGCGGGAATGGCACGCTTGCCCTCGAGGCGGGACTGGGCCAGGGAAAGCACTATCCCCAGGATCAGGGCGGCGCCCCCGCACCAGGGAAGCCAGCCGGTCACCCCGGCTTCAATTCCCAGCATCAGGGAGAGGCCGGTGATCACCCAGATGGAGAAGAGCTGGTTGGTGATCCGCGAGCGCTGGCCCGGGCAGAGATCCCCACGCCACAAGACGATCCCGAGCGCGATCAAGGCCCCCAGGGCCATCAGGCCGGTCAGGGAAAAGAGCCAAAAAGGAAGTTGGACGAACATAGGGTCTCCGGCAGCAAACAGAGGACAGGACCAAGAGGCCCCGGCAGCAAAAATGAGGGGCGAGTATACCCAAACCCGCCCCTATTCCCAACGCCTGCGAGACTAGCTCTGGCCGCGGGCCAGGGCCACCACCCGTGCAAACATCTGCTTGAGCATGGGGGGAATGTGTTCGCTGCCAAGGCGCTCCGCCTCCTCCACCACGGCCAGCGCCATGCCGGGCTTGCTGCGGTGATGAATGGCCTTGGAGATGATGCGCCCGGCGTTGAGGGTGGAGCGCCCACCGACACCCGCCTCGCGCCGAAACACCGCCTCGAATCCGTTCTGGTAGAGGTAGTGCTCTATGTCCGCCGAGGGCAACTGGGTCAGCCGGTCCCGTTCACGCTCCCCCTTGAGCAGGGAACGAGCCGAGCTCGCGTACTTGGCGCCCGCCTCGTCGCCGTCGGTGAGCAGGTGCCACTCGATGCCGAAGTCACGGGCCACCTTGATGAGAGGGGCCTGACCGCACTGGGCAAACTCGATGATGCGCACCCCCTCCGCCCGCAGGCTGTAGCCACAGATCTGGGCGAGCTCGGAGAGCAGCCAGATCTCTGTCTCCCCCTCCACCAGCAACCAGCAGCGGGCAAACATCGACATGGGTCTGTTGATCCGCACGTGGAAGGCGATTTTGCGCAGGTCATCGCTGCTGTAACGTTCCCCCCCCAACTGGTGGCAGAGGATGTCATGCTGGCGTCGCACCAGGCGGCGCACCTGATTGAGCGGCAGGGAAGAGAGCAGGTCCCCCGAGTTGGTGGTGAGCAGCTTCTGACCGGGCAACTGCTCGAGCAGGCCCCAGGCCAGTGCCAGCATGGTGGGGTGCAGGCGACTCTCGGGATCTTCCAGCATCAGGATGGGCCTGGCCCCCTCCTCCAGCTCGCGGTTGCCGCGGGCATGGAGCAGCATGGCGGCCATGCCCGCCATGGCCAGTTGCAGGGCCCGGTTATCGGCATTGCGCAGCAGCACCTGCAAGTTGCCGGGATTGCGCAGGGTCATGGGGCGATTGACGATCTCCCGCTGGCTGCGGGGCTTGTGTTTGATGGGGGCCAGGGCGCTGAAGTAGTGCTCCATCAACTGCTGTACTGCCTGCAGCGCCTCTTTCAGCTCGGGTTCGCCGATGCGCTGGGGCTCATCGGTCAACTTGCCGGCGAGCTCCCCGAGTCGCTGCTCGGAGAGATCGTCCCAGGGCAGCCGCTCTATGCCGTCGCGGGCGGTACGGGCATCCCGCAGCCGGAACACCGGGTTCATGGTGATGAGCAGCCGCACCAGCTCTTCGTTGTTGTCGATGGCCAGGCTCTTGCCAATTCCATCGAGAAAATCATGGGTGCTCTGCACGCTGCCGTCGTCCTGCAGTTCGGCGCTGGCGCGATAGTGCACCCGGTGGAACTTGTCCTTGTGGGGGATCCAGGCCGAACCCAGGCGCGCCAATCGGCGGGAGTGCTGGCACATCTGGGGGCGGTACTCGCTGAAGGTGAGCACCAGTTGCAGGGTGCGCGACGGGCTCAGCTCGGGGTCTTCGGGCTGATGGAAATCATCGCGACTGAATTGATAGGGTTCGGCATCCCCCAGCAGGCACCAGAGGGCACGCAGCAGGCTGGACTTGCCCCAGGCGTTCTCACCGATGAGAACCGTGGTGTGATCCAGCCCGAGCGAGAGCCGATTTATCCCGCGAAAACCTTTGACTTCAATGCGTTCCAGAAACATGCGGCCATATCCAGTCCATCCTGATGGCGCAATAGTGGCAAAGTTGCCGGAAAAATCCTATCGGGTCTTGGGGTTTTCAGCGGGAACTGTGAGGCACTGCGGGTTCGGGTGGGGTGGGAACAGAGATGCGGTCTTGCGGAGCATTCCAGTGGCTGAACCAGAGGTGGCGGGTGCGGGTCTGACGTTTGCGATGATTCAATGGGCATTCCTTTTTGTGGGTAAGAGGCAGAGGGTACACCTCTTTTACCCAGAGTCTCAGCGTTATCTGTGACAGGAGAATGACAATTGTGCGCGCCACTGCCCCGGGCTCAGGCCAAAGGCCTCCCGAAAACGATTACCAAAGTGGGCCTGGGAGGAGAAGCCGCACTGGGCTGCGATGCTGGCCAGGGGATCGCTTCCTGCCAGCAGCTGCTTGGCCCGCTGGAGCCTGAGCCCCAGCAGGTAACGATGGGGCGGGCAGCCCAGGCTCTGGCCGAACATACGGGCAAAATGGTATTCGCTCAGGCCAGCCTCCCGGGCAAGATCGCTCAAGGTCACGGAGTCCGCCAGGTGGGACCGCAGATACTCCTGCACCCGCCGGACAACGACGGGCGCCAGGCCGCCCCGCACCTCCGGCAGGCTGGGCGCCTCCCGGGTATGGTGACGGTAGGCGTGCAACATCAGCATCCAGGCACCGTGGGAGAGCGCCATGCGATCGACCCCGTGCTGCCAGTCCAGCTTCATCAGCTGTGCCTGCACCAGGGCCGCGACCTGGGGATCCTCGATGAAGGTCTTGTCCTGCAACACCAGGTGGCGCCCCTCCTTGTCGCACACCTGCTCGGCGATGCGGGTGAAGTGGGCGGGAGTGAAGTAGAGGTGGAAGAAGCGAAACTCCTCGCGTACCAGCCATTCGGATCTGTGGTGATCCGGCATGATGCACACCTTGCCGGTACCGCCATGGCCGCCGGGACCATCGAGGCGCTCGGTCTGCTCGCCCCCCTGCAGATAGACGCTGATGGTGTGGTGACCCGGCTTGTGGTAGCGGGTCTGATCGTAGCGGTTGCGCCAACTGGCCACCCCGAGCCCGGGCTCCAGCCAGCAGGAATCCTCCAGCCGCGCCCCCGTGCTGACCAGGGCATCAAACACCCCCGCCTGTCGTCTCTGCTGCACCTGTCTGCCCCATCCTTGTTCCCGTGCCGTCATCTTATCGCGGCGGCTCGCCAAGCGCTGCTGCCGGCCACAAAAAACCGCAAGATGGTGCAAGCCAGCTCACGCCGTCCGATCCATGCTGATCCCCATGTCACTCTCCTTTTCATCGGATCCGCTTATGAATCTCCTGCTGTATGTTTCCACCGTCCTCATCTGGGGCAGTACCTGGATCGCCATCGCCTGGCAGCTCGGCCCCATTCCCATCGAGGTCTCGGTGCTCTATCGCTTCGCCCTGGCGGCGCTGGCGCTGTTTGCCCTGCTCACGGTGAGCGGCAGGTTCCCTCGCCTGCCCTGGGCCGGACAGCGTTATGCGGCCCTGCTCGGCGCCCTGCTCTTCTCCACCAACTTTCTCTGCTTCTATCACGCCACCCTCTATATACCGAGCGGTCTGTCGGCGGTGATCTTCGCCAGCGCCAGCATCTTCAACGGCCTCAACCTCTGGCTGTTCGAGGGCAAGCGTCCCGGCCTGCGCTGGTTGCAGGGGTCACTGCTGGGCCTATTTGGTACCCTGCTGCTGTTCTGGCCCGTGCTGGCAGATGCGCAATTGGGTGCAAACGGCTGGAAGGGGCTGCTCTTCGCCTGCGGCGGCACCCTCTGCTTCTCCCTCGGGAACCTTGTCTCTGCCCGTGGCCAGCGTCAGGGTTACCAGGTGTTGCAGATGGTGCCCTGGGGCATGGTGTACGGAGTGGCGCTGCTGCTGGGCTGGGTCATGGTACTCGGCCAGTCGCTGACCCTGCCGACCGAGCCCCGCTACCTCGCGGCCATGGTCTATCTGGCCATCTTCGGCTCCGTCATCGCCTTCACCGCCTACCTCACCCTGGTGGGGCGCATCGGCGCCAGCAAGGCCGCCTATGCCACCGTGCTGTTTCCCCTGGTAGCGCTCAGCCTCTCCACCCTGTATGAGGGTTTCGTCTGGCAGACGGTCTCCATCATGGGGGTGGTGGTGAGCCTCATCGGCAACCTGGTGATCTTCGCCCCGCCCGTCAAGACGTGGCGCTGGCCGTTATCGAGGGCTGCAAACGGTACTTGCCCCTGATGCCACCAGCCCCTAAGGTAACGGCTCCCTACAGAGGATGACCGGAGAGACGATGTTACTGGAAGGGCTGGAGACACTCTGCCTGCTGGCGAGCGAGGGCACCATGGCCAAGGTCGCGAGTCGCCTCTATATCAGCCAGTCGGCGGTGAGCAAACGCATCACCCAGCTGGAGCAGCGCCTTGGCAAGCGGCTCATCGAGCCGGATGGCCGCCAGATCCGGCTCACCCCCCAGGCCCGGGAGCTGCTCGCCCGGGTAGCCCCGAGCCTCGCGGAGATGAAGGGGGTGCTGGCGGACAGCCAAACCCTCACCGACAAGACTCCCTTGCCTGTCGCCTGCTCCGAAACCCTGCTGGCGGGCTACCTCGCCCGCTTCATGCACGACTACCTGGGCCGGGATCCCCACCTTGCCCTCTCCACTCACCATACGCCGGTGATCCTGACGCGGGTACGCGGGGGGGACGCCCTGCTTGGCATCTGTGCCGGTCGCCTGCCCCCCGGTCACGGCCTGTGCGCCGAGCTGCTGCTGGAAGAGCCCTTCTATCTGGTGGGGGACGATGGGGATGAGGTGGTGCAGCCGGATCATCAGATCGCCTTGCAAGCAACATTGACTGGCAAGCTGAGCGAGGCAGAGGTGAATGAGGAATTATTGGCGCAGGAGAAGGTGCGCAAGATACTCACCATGGATCTGGAGAACCCCTCCAATCGCTATCTGCGGGATCCCCTGGCCGCGCTCGGGTTGGTGCCGGCCATGGAGCTCGACTCCTACCTGGCGCTGATCGAGCTGGCCAAGGCCGGCATAGGCCCCGTACTGTTGCCGGCCGGTCTGCTGGCCCTGGTGGGGGATCAGGGGAAACGGGCGCGCGCCCTGCCGGGGCTGGCGCGCCCACTGCACCTGGTCTATCGCCCAAGCAGCCTGAAACGGGCGCGCATCCAGCGCTTGGTCGAGGAGATCCGGGCCCATTTCGCCCGGGTGAGCCAAGGCTAGAGCTGACTCAGACCAGCCAGCTGAACAGCTCGGGGTACTGACTCCACACCAGCTTGGCGGACATCAGCAGGGAGACGGTCACCAGCAGCGGCTTGATGAGCTTGACCCCTTTCTTGAGCACCAGCTTGGAACCGAAGCGGGCCCCGATGAACTGACCCAACGCCATGCAAAAACCGACGCTCCACACCACCTTGCCACCGAGGGCGAAGAACAGCAGGGAGGCGATGTTGGAGGTGAAGTTGAGCAACTTGGTGTGGGCCGTGGCCCGCGCCATGCCAAAGCCCGCCAGCGCCACGAAGCCGATGGCAAAGAAGGACCCGGTGCCGGGACCAAAGAAGCCGTCATAGAAGCCGACCCCGCCCCCCACCAGCAGGGCGAACATCATGGGGGTGAGGCGGCGCTGGCTCTCCGCATCGCTCACCCTGGGGGAGAAGTAGAAGTAACAGGCAAACGCCACCAGCAGGAAGGGCAGCAGCCGCTCCAGGATGGCGGCGTCTATGGTCTGCACCGCCAGAGTGCCGAGGGCCGCGCCGATGAAGGTGCAAATGACTGCCGGCCAGATGATGCCCCACTCCAGCAACCCACGGCGGGCATAGAACCAGGTGGCGGAGAAGGAGCCGAAACTGCTCTGCAACTTGTTGGTGCCAAGCACCAGGGCGGGCGGCATGCCGGTGGCGAGCAGGGCCGGCACCGTCAGCAGGCCGCCGCCTCCGGCGATGGCGTCGATAAAGCCGGCGATGAGAGCAACCCCGAACAGGGCAACCAGGGTGAGCAGTTCCAGTTCCATCCATAAACCTCGTGTGATGTGGCCACCTGCGGCAATCCCGGGTGTCCTGTTTGAGCACAATGCAGGTCGCTATCCTAACGGGGGCGGGCTCATGAGGCTAACGAAACAATGGCAGCCAATTGATTCCTGATTTTCATCAGTCTGCCCCGGTGGCTCAGGCAGCGTCCGATCCCTGCAGGAGAGGGTCAGCCAGTCCAGCGCCCTCCCCCTTGATCGCCTCCAGGGCCTGCAACAGCGAGTTTTCGTCCTCGCCCGGGGCCCGGCTCACCCGGCCCGCCATATAGCGGCTGCTGAACAGGGTTAAGCCAGCGCTGCCTCGCCCCGCTGAGCGTCAGACTCGGCAACCTCCCCCTTGATCGTCTCCAGGGCCTGCAACAGCGGGGTCTCGTCCTCGCCCGGGGCCCGGCTGACTCGGCCCGCCATATAACGGCTGCTGAACAGATTGAACCAGTGCTGCAACGCCTGCCCTGCCTGCAGCTCCCCGGCCACCTCCAACACGCAGGCCGCCACCTCGGCGGTACACAGATGCTCATCACAGTGAGCGACTCGCATGCCATAGGTGGAGAGTGTATCCGGCCGCACCGACAGCACCGGGAAACCATCCAGATAGGGGCTCATGTTGAACATCTTGCGCGCCTCGGGCCAGGTGCCGTCCAGCAGGATGAAGAGCGGCTTCTTGCCTGGGACCAGGGCCACCTGCTCGGTCACCCGGGCCGGGTTCTTCTCGCAGGCAGGAAACACCACATAGGGCTGCCAGACGGGATCCGCCAATAGGGCCAGCAACTCGGGATGGGGCTTTGTGCGCTGCCAGAGAAAGGCCCAGGTGGTCTGGGGCAAGACGTCGGCGATGAGACGGCCGGTATTGGACGGCTTCATGGGCTCGCTGTCATACATCAGCAGGCAGAAGCCCGCCTCGGCCTTGAGTTCGGGGCGCCACTCGCAGGCACACCAGGCATGACGCAGCTGGCAGGCCTCGCAGCGGGGCACGCTGCCGCCACGGGCGAGAAAGGGACGGGTTGAGATGCTCTTGCGCCAGATGCGCAGGCGATTGACGGCATGATCGGGGATGGGCTTCATGGGGCGCGGCTCGGCGACAGGGTCTGCGGGAAAAAGGGGGCAGATTGTAGCGGGCGGGTCTGCCGGGAGCAAGGTGCGCAGCATCTGCCCAGCCAGGCGCACAGGCCCGACGCACCGCTCTATACTTGGTCCTCATCCCATCATCCCACGCACGGGAAGGCCGATGGGACAAGGAGGACAAGATGGCAGAACCAGACATGGCCAGGGAGCACGCCCTGGCCGAAGGATCCACCTTTACCTGGCACGAGCTCTATGTGCCGGATGGCGAGGCCGGGATCCGCTTCTACGCCGAAGTGCTCGGCTGGGAGAGCCAGCTCATGGAGATGGAGGGAGGCAACTACCCCATGCTGGTGGTCAATGGCCGACCGGTGGCCGGAGTACAGTCCACCCGGAACAACCCCCAGATGGCTGGCGTGCCGCCCCACTGGGCGACCTACATAGCGGTGGATGACGTCGATGCCAGGCTGGCCAAAGTGACCCGGCATGGCGGCAGCCTGGTGGTGCCCGCCATGGACATCCCCACCGTCGGGCGCATGGCGCTCATCGCCGATCCGCAAGGGGCGCACATCTGGCTGTTCACCCCATTCCCCGGGGATTGCCAGCAACCCTGAGGGCCATGACGACAGCGCTACATTGGCGCTCATTGCCAATCCACAAGGGGCGCACATCTGGCTGTTCACTCCATTCCCCGGGGATTGCCAGCAACCCTGAGAGTCATGACGACAGCGCTACATTGGCGCTCATTGCCAATCCGCAAGGGGCGCACATCTGGCTGTTCACTCCATTCCCCGGGGATTGCCAGCAACCCTGAGGGCCATGCAACACCGCAAAAACGACAGAGGGGCCCTTGGGCCCCTCGCTTGTTGATATGCCTTGTCGGCACCCTCAGACGGGGCGCAGATTCTGCTCGAGGAAGGCCGCGAAGCTGTGGCCGTGATGCTCCAAGAGTTTCGGGAACATGGAGATGGAGGTCATGCCCGGGAAGGTGTTGATCTCGTTGAGCAGTATCTCGCCATCCTCGGTCAGGAAGAAGTCGATGCGTGACAGATGGGTCAACTTCAGCTGGCGGAAAGCCTTGAGGGAGTAGGCATGGATGGCGTCAGACTGAGCCTGGGTCAGGCCTTCGGCCTTGAGCGCGGTCTCGGTGTGGCTGGCACTGCTGTACTTCTCCTCATAGGTGTAGAACTTGTCCTGGGGCACGCAGATCTCCCCGGGATAGGTGGCCACCAGCTCGTCACCGTACTGGTAGACAGCCACTTCCAGCTCGCGGGGCTTGACCGCCTTCTCGATCAGCACCTGCTCGGAGTAACCGAAGGCATCCTTGATCCCCTGCACCAGCTCGGCCTCGTTGCTGGCGGAGTAGCAGCCCACGGATGACCCTTGCGAGGCCGCCTTGATAAACACCTTGCCCCACTTGGCCAGTGCGGCTCTCGCCTCGGCGAACGCCTCGTCGCCCTGCTCGGTCAAAAACAGATAAGGGGTGTTGGGGATGCCGATGGCGGAGAGCCACAGCTTGGTGCTGATTTTGTTGAAGCAGATCTTGCTCGCCTCGGCATCACACCCCAGATAGGGCAGGCCCGCCAGCTCGAGGAAGGATTGCAGATCGCCGGTCTCGCCCGGATAGCCGTGGATGCAGGGCACCACGTAGTCCACCGGACGGGCCACGCTGTCAAAGGAGAGCAGCTTGTCCAGCCCCAGCTTGCACTCGCGGCCGTCGGCACTGAGCCAGCGGTCGGCGAACATCTCGACCCGGGTCACTTCGACCCCAGGCAAAAGACCGAGCTGTTGTTCGAGGAAATTGGCACTGCGCAGAGAGACTTCGTGCTCGGCGCCACCGCCGCCGCACAGCAGCAAGACATGCATGTTCTTCATTAGATGTGATCCCTTGGGAGAAGCGGCTTCGTCATGGCCGGGGAAAATTCGGCTGCGCGACCTGCGCACCAAACAACGGGCGAAGCCAGATACGAACATAAGTGCGGCCAGTGTAGCAAGGGAGAGGAAGCCTTGTCAGCCGATGGGGACGCCATCCCCCCATACTGGCCCGTAAAAAGCGGCGCCTGTGTCAAAAACGGGACGAAACGGACTCAGCGAGGGGGATCGACCCGACCGGCGCCATTGCCATTGACCCGAAACCAGCCGGCGATGCTGTAGCGCTCCTCGCTCGCGGGCAGCACCTCGTGGGGAAACTCCTCCGACAGGAAGAGCACCAGGCGCCCCCCCTTGGGGGAGACATCCATCAGAAACTGCTCGTCGTTGTCATAGACCCGCAGCACACCCCCCGCCTGGGGCTGCCAGCCGTTGTTCAAGTAGAACACCGAGGTGAGACGGCGGTTGGATCGTCCGGCAAAGGCGTCGCGATGAGTCGCATAGAAGTCACCGCGGCGGTAGCGGGCGAAGTGGGCCTCGTAGTCGAACAGCCCCAGCATCAGGTTGCGATTGGCCGCCAGACGCAGGGACTCCATGCGGGCCAGATAGTCGGCCACGGGGGCGCCCTGATCAGGATCCAGCCAGTGGATCTGATCCCGGCGGATCTCCGGGTTGCCCTGATGCAGCCCCTCCCGCCCTATCCCCGCAGGTTGCCACTCATCGGGCAGGCAGGCCCGCAAGGCATCCACCTCGGCGGCGGTTAAGAAATCATCCACAATCACCCATCCCCGGGTGTAAATGGCATCCATGACGGCTTGATAGTCCAAGATTGACTCGCAGCGAGTGGAGAGAGTGCGCTTTGTAGCGACTTCCCCCCCTTGGCACAAACCGGATTGCTTCTCTTGAGAAGTCCCGCCATCAATAGGATCAGTCGTGGTTTCCCCTTGCCCCGCCGCTCCGGGCCCGTTAACGTGCAAGCAGCGCCCGACACGGGCCTTCCCCTTGCATCCACGGCCCAGGAGAACCCCATGCCCTTGCCCCCAATTCCCCTGCAACGACTCGATGGCAGCGAGTTCCCGAGAGACGCCCTGCAAGGGAAGGTCCTGCTGGTGGTCAACGTGGCCAGCCGCTGCGGCTTCACCCCCCAATACACGGGGCTGGAGGCCCTTCACCGCCAGTTTGGCCCTGAGGGACTGGTGATCCTGGGCTTTCCCTGCGATCAGTTCGGTCACCAGGAGCCCGGGGATGCCGAGGAGATAGCCCGCTTCTGCCAGGTGGATTACCCGGTGAGCTTCCCCCTGATGGCCAAGTGCGAGGTCAACGGCGAGCAGGCCCACCCCTTCTATCGCTGGCTCAAGCAGCGAAAGCCCGGGCTGCTCGGCAGCGAGGCCATCAAGTGGAACTTCACCAAGTTCCTGCTCGATCGGGAGAGCCGGGTGGTGGACCGCTTCGCCCCCCAGACCAAGCCCGAGGATCTGGCGGGGGCCATCCAGGCGCTGCTGTGAGCGGGGCACCCCGTGCGACAGGCTGGCGTGGCCCCTCTCCCATCAGTTGGCCGCCCCTCGGTGTTCCGGGTCCTCATTCGTGACGCCGTTACTGCGTGTCCTCGTCACTTCTGCTATATTACGCGCCCATTATCTTTTTCGTGTCGTAGCGCCCGCGGGACGGGCCTGAAGGGATCAGGCCGTGTCCTGACCCGCTACCCACCTTCTTCCATGTCGTGACGGGCCAAGGCTGCCGTCACCCGTTGAGCCCAAGGCTCGGAGTTTCTCTCGAACATGTCATTCAATGAACTGGGTCTGTCACCGCACATCCTGCGGGCCGTCAAGGAGCTGGGTTACGAACAACCCACCCCCATCCAGCAGCAAGCCATCCCGGCCATTCTGGCCGGTCAGGACGTGCTGGGCGGTGCCCAGACAGGGACAGGCAAGACGGCCGGTTTCACCCTGCCCATGTTGCACCGTCTGCTGGCCAACCACGGCCGTGGCGGTCGCCGTCAGGTTCGCGCCCTGGTGCTGACCCCGACCCGGGAGCTCGCCGCCCAGGTGGGCGAGAGCATCATCAAGTACGCCCATCATCTGCCGTTCCGTACCCTGATCGCCTACGGCGGCGTCAGCATCAAGCCGAACCTGGACGCCATCAAGCTCGGGGTCGACATCCTGGTCGCCACCCCGGGCCGCCTGCTGGATCTGCTGACCCAGGGGGCACTCACCCTGAGCGCCCTAGAAGTGCTGGTGCTGGATGAAGCGGATCGCATGCTCGACATGGGTTTCATCACCGACATTCGCCGCATCATGAATGCGTTGCCGGAAGAGCGTCAGACGCTGCTGTTCTCCGCCACCTTCTCAAACGACATCAAGGCGCTGGCAGACGATCTGCTCAATGACCCCACCCTGATCGAGGTGGATCCCAGCAACACCGCCGCCGATCAGGTGACCCAGCGCGTCATCCAGGTCGACCGGGAGCGCCGTCGCGAGATGCTCTCCCACATGATCGGCCGTGGCAACTGGCAGCGGGTGCTGGTGTTCGTGCGTACCAAGCAGATCGCCGACCGCCTCGCCCAGCAGATGCAAAAGGATGGTCTCAATACCGTCGCCATTCACGGCGACAAGAGCCAGGGTGCCCGCAACCGGGCGCTGGCCGATTTCCGCGAGGGCAAGGTGCGGGTGCTGGTCGCCACCGACATCGCCGCCAGAGGCCTGGACATCGATCAGCTGCCCCATGTGATCAACTTCGAGCTGCCCCAGATGGCGGAGGATTACATCCACCGCATCGGCCGCACCGGTCGCGCCGGCCGTGGTGGCGAAGCCATCTCCCTGGTGAGCCAGGACGAGCTGGGCCAGCTCAAGGATATCGAGGCCCTGATCGGCCAATCCCTGACCGTGGAGATCATGGAAGGGTACGAGCCGAGCGGCAAACCGAGCCGCCAGACCCTGCCAGGCAGCAAGCCGGTGCAAAACCCGCCCCGTGCCCGCGGCCATGCCAACGCCAAGAGCAACAATGCCAAGGGCAAGCCTGACGCGGCCAAAGGCAAGGGCAAGGCCAAAGGGGACGGCCCCAAGAAGCCGGCCCCGGCTCGCAAGCGCGAGGTCGTGGGGGAAGACATCGGCTTCACCCCCATGCGCCGCCTGCCCAAGGCCCAGCGCGACGACTATCAGGACAACTCCAGCGAGGAGTGAGGCAACCCCCTGCCGACCTGACACAAAAAAACCGCCCACTTCGGGCGGTTTTTTTATGCTCTGACGCCCTTAACCGGCGGCCAAGGCCATGTGCAGCAGGGGATAGGGCTTGCCCTGACCATCCAGGGGAGAGCGCCCCGTCACCCCGAAACCCAGGTGCTGATAGAAGCCGAGGGCCTGGGCATTCTGCTCGTTGACATCCACCCTTCTCGCCCCTTGCCGCTGGATGGCGTGGGCCACCAGCAGGCGGCCGACCCCGCTTCCTCTCGCCTCGGGGGCGATGAAGAGCATCTCGAGGTATTTTATCTAGTGATAAAATACCTCTCACAATTACATCTAGCGGGAATTCAGATAATAAG
>NZ_CDBZ01000009.1 GCF_000819985.1 Aeromonas media
TTTGCCTGTAGCTTTTCGAGCGCTTGCCAGTTGCGGTGGAAGAGATCGAGGGCGGGGTTACCCGTCGTGGGGGAGGGCTGGCGAGCGGGCTGCTTGCGAGCTGAATTACGAAGAGACATAGGCCACCTCCATGGGCGTGATTTTGTTCACTAAAACAAAAAAACCGGCACGGGGGCGGTTTATCGCCGCGCATGAATTGCACGGGGCTGTCTTGCTGATAAGCGGCTAGCGATATCGAAGCCATCTACTACCAGCAACAGAGAAATAATGGGGTGGCTGATGGGGCTCGAACCCACGACAACCGGAATCACAATCCGGGACTCTACCAACTGAGCTACAGCCACCACTGAAATCATCGCCATTTTGTGTCTGCCAAGGCTTGGCCAAGGTCATCTTGAGATAATCTGCCGAATGGACGATAAGTCACACTCTTCGTCAATAACTCAATGATTTAAAACACATTTTAAATGGCGCGCCCTGCAGGATTCGAACCTGCGACCCACGGCTTAGAAGGCCGTTGCTCTATCCGACTGAGCTAAGGGCGCTCTGTATCGAGCCGCCACAAGACGTCTCGATGAACCTGGTCGGTGATAAAGGATTCGAACCTTTGACCCTCTGGTCCCAAACCAGATGCGCTACCGGGCTGCGCTAATCACCGACATCTCATCGTCCAGCATACCGGGGGCGGTACGACTGGGCAACGGGCGGGCATCATACCCAAGCGTCAAAGTCAGCGTCAACGATTTTTTCCACCAGTAAATTCAAATGCCTACTTATTGCCCGCCAGGCGAGAGCCGCTAACACCTGCGCCAAAAAAATGCGACAATGCGCGGCAGTTGAACACATGGTGAGTGAAGAACGATGTCTGCCAAAATCATTGATGGAAAACAGGTTGCGCAAACGATTCGCAATCAGGTCGCCGAACAAGTCCAACAGCGGTTGGCACTGGGCAAGCGGGCACCGGGTCTGGCGGTGATCCTGGTGGGGCTGGATCCGGCGTCCCAGGTCTATGTGGGCAGCAAGCGTCGTGCCTGTGAAGAGGTGGGATTTGTCTCCCGCTCCTATGATCTCAGCGCCAATGCGACCCAGGAAGAGTTGCTGGCCCTGATCGACCGGCTCAATGAGGATGCGGAGGTGGACGGCATCCTGGTGCAGTTGCCCCTGCCGGCTCATTGCGACACCACCCAGGTGCTGGAGCGCATTCGTCCCGACAAGGACGTGGATGGTTTCCACCCCTACAACGTGGGCCGTCTGGCACAACGCATCCCGGCGCTGCGTCCCTGCACCCCCAAGGGGATCATGACCCTGATCGAGGCGACTGGCGTCAAGACCCACGGTCTGCATGCTGTGGTGGTAGGTGCCTCCAATATCGTCGGTCGCCCGATGACGCTGGAGCTGCTGCTGGCGGGTTGCACCACTACCACCTGTCACCGCTTCACCCAGGATCTGGAAGCCCAGGTGCGCCGTGCCGATCTGCTGGTGGTGGCGGTGGGCAAGCCGAACTTCATCCCGGGGGAGTGGGTCAAGCCGGGGGCCCTGGTGATCGACGTGGGGATCAACCGCCTGGCCGACGGCTCCCTGGTGGGGGACGTGGAGTTTGAAACGGCGCGCAATCACGCCGCCTTCATCACCCCTGTGCCCGGTGGCGTGGGGCCCATGACGGTGGCTAGCCTGATGGAGAACACCCTGAGCGCCTGCCAGGATTATCACGACGCCTGAGCAGGGCCCCTTCCCGCACCCGGGAATGGATGAGAGAAAGGGAAGGCCTGGCCTTCCCTTTTTTATTGCGCGTGGCGCCGGTCGTGCATGGTGCTGAGGGTCAGATCAGGGCCAGCGCCGCCGCCAGATCGGCGATGAGATCGTCGGCGTCTTCCACCCCGATACTGAAGCGGATGAGATCGTCATTCACCCCGGCGGCGAGGCGGCTCGCCTCGTCCATGGCGGCGTGAGTGGTACTGGCCGGATGGCAGGCCAGGCTCTCGAGATCCCCGAGACTCACCGCCTGCACAAACAGCTGCAGGTTGTCGAGCAGGGTGGCGCAGTGCGCAAAGCCCCCCTCCAGCTCTATGCTCACCATGCCGCCAAAGCCGCTGGCGAAGGCGCCGAGGGCGTCGTGACCCGGATGGCTGGCAAGCCCCGGGTAGATCACCTTCTTCACCGCCGGGTGGGCGGCGAGGAAGTCGGCCACCTTCTGGGCGTTGTGCAGGTGGGCATCCATGCGCAGGGGTAGGGTCTTGACCCCGCGCTGCAGCAGGTAGGCCTCCTGCGGGCCTATGGGGGAGCCGATGTGCTTGAGGGCCACGGTGCGCACCGACTTCATCAACTCGTGGGAGCCAGCCACCACACCTGCGATGATGTCGCCGTGACCACCGAGGTACTTGGTGCCGCTGTGCATCACCAGATCGATGCCGAGCTCCAGTGGGCGCAGCAGGTAGGGGGTGAGGAAGGTGTTGTCACACACAGTGATGGCGCCCACCTTGCGGGCCGCTTCTACCACTACCCGGGGATCCACCACCTTGAGGGTGGGGTTGGTCAGGGTCTCGAACAGGATCACCCTGGTGGCGGGGCGGATGTTGGCCAGCAGATCCTGATCGCTGTCGTAACCCGTGATGGTGATGCCGGCCCGGCTGAAGGTCTGTTTCAAGAACGCATCGGTGCCGCCGTAGAGGGGGCCGACGTAGGCCACTTCATCCCCGCTGCTGGCCAGGGCATAGAGGATGGCGCTCACCGCCGCCATGCCGCTCGCCACCACCAGCGCCTCGTCGGCGCCCTCGAGAGCCGCCAGTTTCAGCTCCAGCTCGGCGGTGGTGGGGTTGCCGAAGCGGCTGTAGATAAAGCCCGGGGCCTGGCCTGCGAAGCGCTCCTTGCCCGCCTGGGCGTTGACGTAGCTGAAGGTGCTGCTTTGGTAGAGCGGTGTGGTGAGGGCGCCGGTCTGGGGGTCGATCCGCTGGCCGCTGTGCACGCTCATGGTCTTGAATTTCATCGTTTTGCTCCGTGGTCGCCAGGCTATGGCGTTGTTGTTCTGGTGTGGAAATCGGTGGACGGAGCCACACTGGCGCCCCTGTCCTGTGGTCGGGGTGGCGGCTTGTCGCCACCCCCTTGATGGTGTCAGGCCGGTATCGGCTCCTGCGCTACCCTGTGTTGCTGAGCATAGTGGCGAGCCGCCACATCCGGGTGGGAGCGCAGCCTGCCCTTGAGCACGTTCTCCCCCACCTGATAGAAGAGGGGGTTGGCCGGGTCGCTCTCAGGCCCCTGCGCCTCGGCCGCCAGCTCGGGGGAGAGGGTGAGCCGCGGCACTGTGGCATCGAGCCTCGCCGCCATAAAGAAGGCGCAGGAGAGACGCGAGACCCCGGGGGGCGGGCTCTGCACCCGGTGCAGGGTCGCCTTGAGGTAGCCGTTGGAGGCAAGCTCCAGCAGCTCGCCGATATTGACCACCAGGGCGCCGGACAGGGGTTGCGCGGAAATCCAGCCGCTCGCCGTCTCCACCTCGAGGCCGGAGTGATGGTCCTGCATCACCAGGGTCAGGTAGCCGGGATCCTTGTGGGCGCCGACCCCCTGGCCGCTGCCTCCCGCTTCCCGTCCCGGGTAGTGAATGAGTTTCATGTGCTGATAGGGGGCGCCCTGGATGCTCTCATCGAACACCCCGGCCGGTTGCTCCAGCACCTCGGCAAAGGCCGACAGCAGGGTGAGGGTGATGTCGCTCAGCCGCCCCTGCCACGCCAGTAGTTGCGTCTCCATCTCGGGCAGGGCAGCGGGCCACTGGTTGGGGCCTGTGAGCCGCTGCCAGGGGTGGCTTATCTGCGCCAGGGGGAGGGCCTGCTCCTCGTTCATGATGTCGAACTGCTCCCGCCGGTCCGGCCGCTCCCGGGTGAGTTCGGCCCCCACCAGGTTGTAGCCACGAAAGTGAGGGGAGTGCACCATCTGCACCGCCAGCTTCTCCTGCAGGGGCAGGGCGAAGAAGCGGGCCGCCAGCGCCAGGGTATCCCGTTGCTGCGCTTCGCTCAGACCATGGCCTGTCAGATAGAAGAAGCCGATGTCGCGGGCCGCCCGGCCAAGCTTGGCCAGCATCTGGCGACGTTCCTCGGGGGCGCCATTGATCGCGGCATAGTCGATGATGGGCAGTGATGAATGTTCCATGTGCATCTCCTCACTTGCCGGATGTCGGGTGCAGTCCCGAGGATCCGGTACAAAGACGGCGGTGTGGCTCGTGGCAGGACTCGGGTCCGTGGCTCACGATGGCACCATTTGGGTTTAAGGGGATGCTACTGTTCGGGGTTATAAGGTGGAAGCAACAAAATATTCTTAGTTATATACAAAAGTCGAAATAGAATTCGATCCCTTTGGGGCAGCCTGTCGATTGCACGGAGAAAATGCGCCCCTGGCGATCGCCTTGCCCATGAATCCTCCAGGGGCAGGGAAGGCGCAGTGCCCGCAGGAGGCGAATGAACAAAGGGGAGGCATCAGCCTCCCCTTTGGTAGCGTGGCGCAGAGGATAGAGGGCGAACGCCCGCCCAGCGCGCCCAGATCAGCCTCTTCAGTAACCCAGAGTGAAGCGCTGGCGCAGGTGAGCCGGTGTTTCCGCCTCGTTCAGCACCCCATCCGCCAGATCGCCGACCGTGATGCCGGCAGGCTTGTCGCCGCTAAAGAGCACCTGATCGCCCCCGAGACGGTAGCTGCCGCGCTTCTCGCCGGGTTCGAGGAACACCGGCGGGGAGACGAAGCGCCAGTCGAGGGTCGTTTCGCGGCGAAGCGCCGTGAGACCGTCGCGGGCCGCGAGCGCCCCTTGCTTCCACTCGGCCGGGAAGTCCGGGGTATCCACCAGCTGCACCCCGGGGGCTATCTCCAGGCTGCCGGCACCGCCGACCACCAGCAGCCAGCTGTGGGCGGCGTTGGCTGCCTCAACGATGGCGCTGGCGCCCTTGAGGTACTGATCATGGATATCCGGGGCACTCCAGCCCGGGTTGTAGGCGCTGATCACCCTATCGTGCCCCTTGAGCACGTCGGCCAGCGCCTGCGGGTCCTGGGCATCTACCGCTACCGCCCGGACCTGCGGGTGGGGTGTCAGCTTGCTGGTGTCGCGGACGATGGCGGTGACGTGATGGCCACGGCTGACGGCCTCATTGAGGATGGCTGAACCGACAAAACCGCTGGCACCTATGAGGGCAATCTTTATGAATATCTCTCCTTCACTGTGGGAATGGGGCTATCCTACGCCCCCGGATTTGATTTAATAATCCTCTGTAAGTTGCATTCACTTGTAAGCTGGATTTAATAATGGATCAGCTCAGACGTTACGCCATCTTCGCCGCCGTGGTGGAGGCGGGCACCATGACGGGGGCCGCCAAGGCCCTCGGCATGACCCCCTCCGCCGTCAGCCAGCACATCGGCCAGCTGGAGAGCCTGCTCGGCCTCACCCTGCTGCATCGCTCCACCCGTCGCCTCAGCCTGACCGAGGCGGGGGAGGTGGTGTGGCAGGGGTGCCAGTCCCTGCAACAGACCCTCAACCAGACCGAGCTGCGCCTCTCGGAAGTGCGCGACAGCCTGCTCGGGGAGGTGCGGATCACCGCGCCAGTGGGGATGGCGGGCCAGCCGCTGGCGCTGGCCTTGTCGCCCCTGCTGCAGGCCCATCCGGGCCTGTGCATCCAGATCATCGCCGACGACGAGAAGCGGGATCTCATTGCCGAGCGCATCGACGTGGCGCTGCGGGTCGGCTCCCTGCCGGACTCCACCCTGGTGGCCCGCAAGCTGGGCCAGACCCGGATGCTGCTGTGCGCCGCCCCCGCCTACCTGGCGCAGGCCGGCACGCCCCACACCCCGGCCGATCTCGAGCGCCACAACTGCCTCTTCTACTCCCTGTTTCGCGGCGGCACCCAGTGGCGCCTGCACGGGCCAGAGGGAGAGGTGGCCATCACCCCCAGGGGCAATTTCGAGGTCAACAACAGCGATGCCATCCACACAGCGCTGCTGGCGGGGCTCGGCATCGGCAACATGCCGGACTTCATCGTGGCGCGGGATCTCGCCGCCGGCCGACTGGTGCCCGTGCTGCCGGGCCATGCCCTGCCCGAGCACGGCGTCTGGTGCGTCTATCCCAGGCGCCGCCACCTGCCCGCCAAGGTGGAGGCCTGGCTCGCCTTCCTGCAGGAGCGGCTGGGGCTGCGCTGAGGGGCGCCATCGGGATAACCGGAACGGTTCACGTTTTTTCATCGGGAAAGGAGTAGAGTAGGCAGCAAACCAAGCATCTGTTTTTATTGGAAAAGCATTCAGGGGACGAGCCACGGCATCGCACCCCTCACCCCAGGTGGAGCCCCATGATGAAGAAAACCGCGATTGCCCTGACCCTCACCAGCCTGCTGACGCTGCCGCTCGTTGTCTCATCCGATGCCTGGGCCGCCCCGGTGCGCTCCCTGCAAAAGGAGCAGAATTACGAGCAGTTCATCAGCAAGCGCCAGGTGGTGGATCAGCTGCTGGCAGACGCCGCACGCATCTTCCACTCCCCCGCCCGGGTCTCAGATGCCGGCTTCACCGCCAAGATGCCGAGCAACATGGAGCAGGTGACCACCCTGCTGCTGGAGGCCCACCAGCTCGAGCCCTATCGCACCGATCTGCTCATCTCGGCGGCCAACGCCCAGATCTACAACGGCAACGTGGAGAGGGCCATCGCCCTGTTCGAGCAGGCCCTCACCGCCGCGCCGGACGATCTGGACATCAACACCTATCTCGCCACCTGGCTGCGCTTCAAGGGCGATCAGACCAAGTCCGATGGCTACGTCAAGCGGGTCGTCGAGCTCAATGCCGGTCGCGCCGCGGATTTGCAGCGGCTGTTCGCCACCGTGGACAGGGTGGTCGCCACCCCCCTCAAGGAGCGTCAGGGACGGGGCGAGAAGAAGGGGCGCCGCGCCATCGTCACTCTGGGCTATGCCCTCAATCCCGATGGCTCCATGAACGATATCCTGCTGGGGCGCCTCGAGACCACCCGCGCCCTGGCCCAGGCCGATCCGGCGGCCCTCGTCATCCTCACCGGCGGCGTGCCCCAGAACCGCCAGACCGAGGGCAAGCTGATGGCGGACTGGCTGGCGAAGAAGGGCATCGACCGCTCCCGCATCATCGAGGAGAACTACGCCACCAGCACGGTGGAGAACGCCCTCTACAGCGGCTATGCCCTCGCCCGCCACGAGATTGAATACGCCACTCTGGTGAGCTCGGCGAGCCATGTGCGCCGGGGCCAGACCCTGCTGGAAATCGCCTGCTGGCAGAGCGGCCCGGCCACTATCCGCATCGACAGTGTCGCCTACCCGGACAAGCCCCTCTCCGCCCTGGCCAAGGCAAGCCCGGAGGAGCTGCTCGGCATCTACCGCGACGCCCTGCGCACCTATGGCCTCTGGAGCTACCGCTCGGCCCCGCTGATCGAACGCTGATCCCATGGCATGACGCCCAGCAAAAAGCCCGCCATTTGGCGGGCTTTTTCATCTCTAATGGGCCTGGGTGTCGCTGGCGGGTATCAGCCCTTGAGCGCCAGCCACAATGGTGAAGCCCTCCAAGGCCAGGCGGGCTTTTGGCGCTGGCGGGGTATCAGCCCTTGAGCTCCAGCACTGTGATGAAGCCCCCGAAGATCATGCGGGCGCCATCGAAGGGCATGGCCTGGTGCATGGGGCTGGCCGGATCCATCCTGGGGTCCTTCATCATCTTGGTCATGGCCTCGTCCCGCACCGCCTTGCTCGGCCACTCCACCCAGGAGAAGACCACGGCTTCGTCCTCCTTGGCCGCCACCGCGCGGTAGAAGTCGGTCTGCTTGCCGTGGGGTACGTCATCCCCCCAGCACTCCAGCACCCGGGTGGCGCCATATTCGAGAAAGATGGGGTCAAACAACCCTGCATGATCGATCAGAGCCTGCTTGTTGACCGTGGGCACGGCGATCACGAATCCGTCTACATATGACATGAGAGGTTCCTCCTGTGGTTGAGGATCTCAGCATAGCAGCCGCGCCCCTGGCCGCCCTCAGAGGGAGACCAGCCGCTCCAGATCGCTGCGGGTCAGGCGCTTGCTGTCCACCTTCACGTAGAGGGAGTGCTCCTCGCGCACCAACAGCACGTCGCTCACCCCGTCGCAGGCGCGGATCCTCTGCTCCAGCGCCGGGGTGGCCTCGACCCCCTCCGGCAGTACGATGCGCAGGCTGCTGACGTAGGGAGGCTCGGCCATGGTGAGACTCACCCCAAACCAGAGCAGGGCCAGGACGGCGCAGCCGCCAAATACCAGAGGGCCGCCCCCCAGGCTGTAGAGCAGGCCCCCGAGACTGCCGCCGATGGCAACCCCGAGGAACTGACTGGTGGAGTAGACCCCCATGGCGGTCCCCTTGTAACCCGGTGGGGACTCCTTGCTGATGAGGGACGGCAGCAGTGCCTCCATCACGTTGAAGCCGACAAAGAAGAGCTGCAGCCCGGCGAGCAGACCCCAGAGCTGCAGACCTGCCTGCCAGAGCACCAGCTCGGCGGCCAGCATCACCAGCACGCACCCGATGAAGACCCGCTTCATCTGGCGGTGCTTCTCGGCATAGATGATGAAGGGCACCACGCTCACGAAGGCGACCAGCATGGTGACCAGATAGGCCTGCCACTGCTGCTCCCGAGCCAGCCCAGCTTGTTCGAGCAGGGGCGGCAGCGCCACGAAGCTCGACATCAGCAGGGTGTGAACGCAGAGGATGCCGAGGTTGAGCTTGAGTAGGCGCGGGTTGGTGAGCACGGTGCGAAAACCGCCGCGCACCATGGCGGACTCGCGATTTTGCAGGTGGGCCGCCGGGGTCGGTACCACCCAGATCACCATGGCGATGGCCGCCAGCGCCAGCAGGGCGATGAGCCAGAACAGCCCGGAGAGTCCCACCGCCTGGGTGATCAGGGGGCCTGTCACCATGGCGATGGCGAAGGTGATGCCAAAGCTCACCCCGATGAAGGCCATGGCCTTGGTGCGATTCTGCTCCCGGGTGAGATCCGACAGGAGCGCCATTACGGCGGCGGAGATGGCGCCACTCCCCTGCAGGGCGCGCCCGACGATGACCCCCCAGATGGAGTCGCTCAGGGCGGCGATGACGCTGCCTGCCGCAAACATCAGCAGACCGCCGACGATGAGAGGCTTGCGGCCGATGCGATCGGAGAGCAGGCCGAAGGGGATCTGGAACAGCGCCTGGGTCATGCCGTAAATGCCGATGGCAAGACCGATGAGCGCCTCCGAGGCACCCGCCAGGGACATGCCGTAGGTGGTCAGCACCGGCAGCACCATAAACATGCCGAGCATGCGCAACGAGAAGACGGAGCCGAGCGCCCAGGTCGCGCGGCGCTCGCCCCTCGTCATGGTGAAATCATTCATGATGGCCTCGATAGGTCAGAGAGAGGAGATAGAAAGGGGCTGATGACAAGGCACGCCACACCCGAAAAAGCCGACAAGGTGCCCCGCAGGGCGGGCCTCATAATAACAGAGCCGGGAAGGTTCCCGGCTCTGGATTTCATGTATTTAGGGGTGCAGTTCACACTATCAGGGCAGCATGCTCACCAGCACGGGCGCTGCGTCCGGCTGGAAGTCCACCGACATCATCACGCTCAGGCAGGTGAAGATGATGACGACGATGGAGAACATGTCAGCTCCAGCCTCAGGGCAGCATGCTCACCAGCACGGGCGCTGCGTCCGGCTGGAAGTCCACCGACATCATCACGCTCAGGCAGGTGATGGTAACGATGGAGAACATGAACAGCTTGCGCGCCCAGAGGGAGTCATCCACCGCCGCCTTGTAGCCAGACAGCGCCATCCCCAGCCACCAGACGCTCACCGCGGTGGCGACGATCAGGTACTTGTAACCGGCGTAACCGCCGAGGAACAGCATCAGGGTCGGCACCATGAACGCCAGTATGTAGAGGGTGATGTGGTGCTTGGCCACAGAAATGCCCTTCACCACCGGCAACACGGGTATGTTGGCGGCCTGGTAATCCTTGAAGCGGAAGATGGCTATCGCATAGGAGTGCGGCATCTGCCACAGGCTGAAGATCGCCAGCAGGATAAGCGCCCCCGAGTCGAACTGGCCGCTCACCGCGCAGTAGCCGATGACAGGTGGCGCGGCGCCGGAGAGGCTGCCGACCAGGGTGCCATAGACAGAATGACGCTTCATGTAGAGGCTGTAGACCCCCACATAGACCAGGAAGCCCAGCACCGCCAGCAAGGCGGCCAACGGGTTGGCCGCAAAGTAGAGCAGTGCAATGCCCGCAACGCCCAGCGCCGTCGCATACCAGAGCGAGACGCCCGGCGCGATCAACCCCCGCACCAGGGCGCGGTTCTTGGTGCGCTCCATGATGCAGTCGATGTCCCGGTCGATGTAGTTGTTGAACACGCAACCGGAGGCCACCACCAGTGACACCCCCACCATGGTCAGGATGAACAGGGGTACATCCAGGCTCCCCTTCGAGGCCAGCAGGAAGCCGCCGATAACCGAGATGAGGTTACCGAAGATGATGCCCGGCTTGGTCACTTGCAGGTATTGCTTCATCATTACATCAACCCGCTCAGTGAACCATCATGTTGATGTTGAGGTTGTACATGATCCACAGGGAACCCACGACCACGATGGCGATGATGAGCACGGTAAAGACCAGTGCCACCAGGTTCCAGCGCTCCTCGGAGGAGGTGTTCATGTGCAGGAAGTAGATCAGGTGCACGAAGATCTGCACCACCGCCATGCCGACCACGGTGCCGAGCACCATGGCATGGGAAGCGGAGCCGTCCATCACCATCCAGAACGGGATTGCGGTCAGGATGAGTGACAGCACGAAGCCTGTCATGTAGGACTTGACGCTGCCGTGGCTGGCGCCGTGATTGTCAACGGAATGACTCATTACATGACCCCCATCAGATAGACCACGGTGAAGACGCAGATCCACACCACGTCGAGGAAGTGCCAGAACAGGCTCAGGCACATCAGGCGCGTGCGGTTGCGCTCGGTCAGCCCCTTCTTGCTAATCAGTACCATCATCACGATGATCCAGATAAGGCCGCTGGTCACGTGGATACCGTGGGTACCGACCAGGGTGAAGAAGGCGGACAGGAAGCCGCTGCGATCCGGGCCCGCATCATTGACGATCAGATGATGGAACTCGTAGATCTCCATGGCGATGAAGCCGGCGCCAAGCAGGAAGGTGACCAGCAGCCAGGTGTTGACCGCGGAGACCTTGTTCTTGTTCATGGCCAGCATGCCGAACCCGAAGGTGATGGAGCTCAGCAGCAGCAGCATGGTTTCGGCGAACACGAACGGCAGTTCGAAGATGTCCTTGCCGGTGGGGCCGCCGGCGGTGCCGTTGACCAGGACCGCATAGGTCGCGAACAGGGTCGCGAACAGGATGCAGTCACTCATCAGGTAGATCCAGAAGCCGAATACCTTGGTGGCACCGGCATCATGGTGCCCATCCTCATGGGCACCGTGGGTGTGATGTAGAACGTCAGTCGCCATGGAGTTAAGCCACCTTGTTGATATTGTCGAAATGCTGACCTTCGATGCGCTCGATCTCGTCAA
This sequence comes from Aeromonas media, assembly GCF_000819985.1. Classification (GTDB taxonomy): domain Bacteria; phylum Pseudomonadota; class Gammaproteobacteria; order Enterobacterales; family Aeromonadaceae; genus Aeromonas; species Aeromonas media. The sequence goes on from NZ_CDBZ01000009.1 coordinate 11,546, forward strand.
CCTGTACGTAGTAGTCCACATCGTCGTTGAAGCTGTGGATGATCCAGGTGGCGATCATGCCGACGAAGCCGGCGATGGCCATCCACCAGATGTGCCAGATCATGGCAAAGCCAAACACCACGCTGAAGGCGGCGATGATGACACCGGCACCTGAGTTCTTCGGCATGTGGATGGGAGCGTACTTGGCCGGCTGGCGATAGGCGCTGCCGTCCTCTTTCGCTTCCCAGAAGGCGTCCAGACCGGTCACCTTGGGCTCGATGGCGAAGTTGTAGAACGGCGGCGGAGAGGAAGTGGCCCACTCCAGGGTACGGCCACCCCAGGGATCGCCGGTCCAGTCACGGTTCTTCTCGCGGTCACGGATACTGACCACGACCTGGATCAGCTGGCACAAGACGCCGATGGCAATCAGGCCGGCGCCGCAGGCGGCAACCACCAGCCAGCCATGGAACTCGGGATCGATGTTCTGGCTGACACGACGGGTCATGCCCATGAAGCCCAGCACGTAGAGCGGCATGAAGGCCACGAAGAAACCGGTGATCCAGAACCAGAACGCACGCTTGCCCCAGACGTCATCCAGCTTGAAGCCGAACGCTTTCGGGAACCAGTAGGTGATACCGGCGAAGCAACCGAACACCACGCCGCCGATGATGACGTTGTGGAAGTGGGCGATCAGGAACAGGCTGTTGTGCAGCACGAAGTTGGCAGCCGGCACGGAGAGCAGCACCCCGGTCATCCCACCCACGGTGAAGGTGATGATGAAGCCGACGGTCCACAACATGGGGGAGCTGAACTCGATGCGACCACGGTACATGGTGAACAGCCAGTTGAAGATCTTCACCCCGGTCGGGATGGAGATGATCATGGTGGTGATGCCGAAGAAGGCATTCACGTTGGCGCCAGACCCCATGGTGAAGAAGTGGTGCAGCCAGACCACGAAGGAGAGCACGGTAATAGCCACCGTCGCCCACACCAGGGAGGTGTAGCCGAACAGCTTCTTCTTGCAGAAGGTCGCCACCACTTCGGAGAAGATCCCGAATACCGGCAGCACCAGGATATACACCTCGGGGTGACCCCAGGCCCAGATCAGGTTGATGTACATCATCATGTTGCCACCCATGTCATTGGTAAAGAAATGGGTACCCAGGTAACGGTCTGCGGTGAGCAGGGCGATGGTGACGGTCAGGATCGGGAAGGAGGCGATGATCAGGATGTTGGCGCACAGGGCGGTCCAGGTGAACACCGGCAGACGCATCATGGTCATGCCGGGGGCACGCATCCGGATGATGGTGGCAAAGAAGTTGACACCGGTCAGCAGGGTACCTAACCCGGAAATCTGCAGACTCCAGATCCAGTAATCGACCCCAACCCCGGGACTGAACTCCAGCCCCGACAAGGGCGGATAGGCCAGCCAGCCGGTCTGGGCGAATTCACCGACCCCGAGGGAGACGTTGATCAGCACCACGGCCGCGGCGGTAAACCAGAAGCTCAGGTTGTTCAGGAAGGGGAAGGCGACGTCACGGGCACCGATCTGCAGCGGCACCACGATGTTCATCAGGCCGATCACCAGCGGCATGGCCACGAAGAAGATCATGATGACGCCGTGGGCGGTGAAGATCTGATCGTAGTGGTGCGCGTTCAGGTAGCCTTCGCTACCGGCGGAGGCCATGACCTGCTGACCACGCATCATGACCGCATCGGCGAAGCCGCGCAGCAGCATGACCATGCCCAGGATGAGATACATGATACCGAGGCGCTTGTGGTCTACCGAGGTGAACCACTCTTTCCACAGATACTGCCACTTGCCGTAATAAGTGATGAGACCGGCAATCGCCAGCCCACCCAAGATGATACAGGCTATCGTAACCATGATGATGGGTTCATGGTACGGAACAGCCTCGAGTGTCAATTTTCCAAACATCGATTATTCCTCGGATCCTGCTTTCACACTCTTGTCAGCCATGGACGTGGCCATGTGTCCGGCATGCTCGTCGTGACTCATGGCCGCGTGGTCCATGGACTCTGCTTTTGCAGCGTCATGGTTCATGGCCTTGTGGTCCATGGGTTCTGCTTTCGCGGCGTCATGCTTCATGGCCTCGTGGTCCATGGCGCCATCTTTTGCAGCGTCATGGCCGCCATGGGACATGCCGCCCATGAACTTGTTGATCACATTGACGAACAGCTTGGGATCGGCGCTGGCGAAGTACTCAACCGGGTGGTTTTCGCTCTTCTTGGCCAGGGCATCGAACTCACCCATGGTGCTCAGCATCTTGGGAGACTGTTTCACCTTGGCAACCCAGGCATCGAAACCGGCCTGGTCCTGGGTGGCAATCGCCTTGAACTTCATGCCAGAGAAACCGGCGCCGCTGTAACTGCCGGAGATCCCCTTGTACTGACCCGCCTCGTTGGCAATCAGGTGCAGCTTGGTCTGCATCCCGGCCATGGCGTAGATCTGACCGCCCAGCTGGGGGATGAAGAAGGAGTTCATCACGGTGTCTGAGGTCACCCGGAAGTTGATCGGGGTGTTGACCGGGAAGGCCAGCTCGTTGACCGAGGCGATCCCCAGCTCCGGATAGACGAACAGCCATTTCCAGTCCAGCGAAATCACATCGACCTGGATCGGCTTGACGTCAGATTCCAATGGCTTGTAGGGGTCGAGGGAGTGGGAGGTTTTCCAGGTAATCACCGCAAGGATGGCGACAATAATGACGGGCACGGTCCAGACGACCGCTTCAATCTTGTTGGAGTGAGACCAATCCGGGGTGTATTTGGCAGTGGTATTGGATGCTCTGTATTTACGAGCAAATGCCACCGTCATAATAATCACAGGAATCACCACGATTAACATCAACCCGAGTGCGGTCAATATCAGTGACTTCTGCTCCAGACCAACCTGCCCCTTGGGGCTCATCAGAGCCATGTCGCAGCCACTCAGCAAGCCAGCGGTTGCCATCAACAGCAAAGCGCCCAAGCCCCTCTTTACTTCAAAAGGTCTCATGCAATGTCCTCATCGTTTCAAGGCTTATTGGTATAATAAAAATGCCGCATTTTATTGCATCAGACCGCCATGTGAACAACATGAAAAATTAATCCCGAAATTGTTTTAAGAGTGGTGACAACAGGTATCAGATGTTAATCACTTGACAGCAACCAATTTATTAAATTCACAGTTCATCAATTCATCTTCCATTAATTTATTCCCTCGCCAAAATCGCTCACCAATCAATCAAAACGACCCATTACCCTTATTTTCAGAGGGATAAACAGGGCAAAAAAGAGCCATTCAACCCCCTCTTGATGCACAAGCGCCATCACCATTCCTTGATCTGGATGCGCATATTCCGAGGTGGAATAAAAAAATAATTAATCAAACGAATGTATGATTAACTTCCCGGGACCGATGGAGGTGCAGAAGGGGCTGCCCTGTCTGAGGCCCGCCATGAAAAACGGGCCTCATACAAGACCCGTTGACGACAACACCCCACCACTGCGTCTCCCTCAGGGGTGTTTATGCTCCATTCGGGTCGCCACGGCGATCCGGTTCCAGGCATTGATGGTGACCACCTGCATCAAGCACTGGGCCAGCAGGGTGTCCCCAAGCAGGGCCAGGGCCTGTTGGTAGGTCTCCTCGGTGAGCCCTCGCTCGCCGATCAGGGTCACCTCGTCGGTCAGGGCCAGCACGGCCCGCTCCCGCTCGTCGAACAGCGGGGATTCGCGCCAGGCGGCCAGCGCCAACAGGCGCTGCGGGCTGTCACCGTGTTTCATGGCCACCTCGGCGTGCATCTCGATGCAGTAGGCACAGCCGTTGAGCATGGAGGCCCGCAGTTTGATGAGCTCCTTGAGCGACAGGGGAATATCGGTCCCGCCGAGATAGGCCTCGAGCCCCATCATGGCCGAGACGGCGGCGGGTACCTGGCTGGCAAGCTGGATACGATCTGACATGGCAATACTCCTGAGGTGAGCGCCCCCCTTGGGCGATGAGCACATTGTTCACACTTTCATCCATGGATAGAATACCGCCATAACCTGCAACAGTTTTGCGCTTATCGCAAAGGTATACCCATGCTGGATCGCGTCCGCATCCTGGCTCAGGTGGTGGAATCGGGAAGTTTCTCCCGGGCCGCCCGGGCCCTCAACCTGGCCCCCTCCTCGGTGACCCGCACCATAGATGCGCTGGAGCAACAGCTGGGGATCCCGCTATTCAAGCGCAGCACCCGTCAACTGGTGTTGACCGAGCAGGGTGAGTACTTCCTTGCCCGCTCGGCGCGCCTGCTGGAGGAGGCGGATCAGCTGGTGCAATCCCTGCAGCCCCTGCCGGTGGCGCCAGAGGGCCCGCTTCGGGTCTCGGTATTCGAGAGCTTCGGCGCCGCCTGGCTGGCACCGCGCCTGCCGGCCTTCCTGGCCCGCTACCCCGGGGTGCGGCTCGAGATCGAGCTCGACAACCGGCTGGTGGATCTCGACGCCGAAAACGTGGACGTTGCGGTGCGTATCGGGCGCCCCGTGGACAGCGGCCTCCATGCCCGCCACCTGCTCACCAACCGGACCCTGCTGGTTGCCTCCCCCGCTTATCTGGCGCGCCATGGCGAGCCCGCCCATCCCGATGAACTGGCACACCACAACTGCCTCATCCGCGGCCATGGCCGTCAGCGCCAGCACTGGTATTTCCGGCAAGGGGCGCAGCGGCACAGGGTCGCGGTGCGAGGCAACCTCGCCTCGGTCGGCGGCACGCCGCTGCTGTGCGCGGCCCAGGCGGGCACCGGCATCCTGCTGCTGTCGAGCTGGATGGTGCAACAGGGGATCGACGATGGCACTCTGCAGCCGCTGTTGCCGGACTGGCAGGCCTCCCCGTACGAGGATCGCCATGACGAGATCCATGCGGTATTTCGCGGCGGCCGCTTCTTGAAGCCCCAGACCCGCGCCTTCATCGACTTTCTGATCGAGGTGATGGCGCCCCTGCAAGTGCCGCGCTGATGACTGCGTCCTGGCCATGACTTATGGGAAAAGCAAACGCCGGGCTGAGTGCCCGGCGTCCGGTGTGAACAGCACGTTCAGCGGAAGAGTTCAGCCCACGGGTTCAGCGGGCATTGCGCCCATCCGGGGGTGAGGTAACGCCGCGATAATCCCCATAGGGGAAAACGCTGCGCAGGCGCTGGGCCACGGGCTCAGGGATGGAGCGGGAGAAGACCAGCCTGACCCCGTTGCCATCGCGCTGACCCAGGATGCGTCCCCGTACCGGCTCCTGCTGCAGGATCTGCTTGGCCTGGGCCAGGAAGCGCGGCGGCACAGAGCCTCGCTTCAGCAGTACCTTGCCAGGCTGCAACCGGATCTCGAACAGAGCGCCCCGCCCCAGCTTCATCAGCCACCAGATGAGGGCTATCGCCACCAGCAAAGACAACCAGGCCATCCGCTTGCTCCTTGAATACCTCAGTTTTCGTCAGTATAGGCCAGCGTCGGCTGGCAATTATTTGGCGAGCCTCACGCTTTGTCCATCACGCTGGCGAGCGTCTCAGCAATCCTTCCCCCAGGCCACCAGCGTCTCACGATAGAGCGCCAGCAGTGCCTGATCCCGCACCGCCACCCCGACCCGCTGAGCGGGGAAGCCCGCCCACTCATCGTGGGGATGGGACTTGCCATCGAACTTCTGCAGGGTATGGCCGATGGCGGGACCATGGTCGATGACCCGTACCGGGCCCTCCCGCAGGGTGAACAGCTCGGGATCGATCACATAGGCGATGGCGGACGGATCGTGCACGTGGCAGCCATTGAGGCCGATGCGCTCGGAATAGAAGCGCAGGTAGAAGCGGCTCACCGCCCACAGGAAGCGGCCAGGCTCACCTGCGTCATCCCGCAGTGCATCCAGGTAGGCGCTGCTGAAGAAGCTCTGCTGGGTCACGTCCAGCCCGATGATCACCACGGGCCAGGGGGCAGTGAACACCCGATCGGCCGCCTCGGGATCGTCGTGAATGTTGGCCTCGGCATAGGGGGTTACGTTGCCGCGATGGCCGTTGACGCCAAAGGCGCCCCCCATCACCACCACCTGCTTCACCAGCGCGGTGATCTCGGGGGCGGCCTCGAGCGCCAGCGCCAGGTTGGTGAGGGGCCCGATTGTCACCAAGGTGATCTCGTCGGGGCTGGCCTTCACCGTCTCGACGATGTATTGCCAGGCCGGGCGAGGATCCGGCGCCAGGGTCACCTCCCCCGCCTCCACATCCCCCAGCCCGCTCGGGCCGTGCACCACAGTGGTCGGCCCCACGGGTTCGCGCAGCAGCGGCGCGGCGGCACCCTGGGCCACCTCTGCCTTCATGCCGTATTTCTGCTTGAGCCAGAGCGCGTTGCGGGTCCCGTTCTCTATGGTGGCGTTGCCAAACACAGTAGTGATGGCGAGCAAGTCGATGGCGGGGTGGGCCTCGGCAAAGAGTATTGCCATGGCGTCGTCAATACCGGGATCGGTATCCAGAATGATCTTGTGGGTCATGGGGCCTCCATACGGCAGAAGTGCCAGTGTAGCGACCTCGAGCTCGTTTAACAGCGTCAGGATCACAGCCTCGACCTTTGACTCCCCCCACTCCGCCGATCGGCGACATCTTGAGCACCTTATCCGGGAGCCTGTGATGGTCAGGGGCCGGAGTGACGACATTCTGGACAGTCGGACCGTCCCCAGCCCCCCGCGCCTTGTGAGCAGGCCTGCGGGATGGTATCACTTGGCCTTACTCTCCCACTCCTCGTCGAGGCGCCAACGTGATCACCCTGATTAAAGAGTCTGACCAGCTGAAGATGCCCTGGAAAAACAAGCAGGGCACCACGGCCCAGATCCTTGTCTCCCCCCCGGGCTCGAGTCTGGATAAGCTCGATTTTGACTACCGGCTGAGCTCGGCCCCCATCAAGGCGGCAGGTCCCTTCTCCAAATTTCCCGGCTATCAGCGCATCCTGCTGCCCGTCAGCGGCGCCGGTTTCGTGCTCAACGGTCACCCCTATGCCACCTTCGAGGCGGCCCATTTCAGCGGGGATGATGAGACCCACTGCGAGCTGCTGAAAAAGGAGGTGGCGGATCTGGGGCTCATCTACGACCCGAAACGCCTCAGCGCCAACGTGCGGGTGCTCAATGTGCCCTTCCCCCTGACCCTCACCCTGGAGGCGGACAAGACCTACCTCTGCCACCTGCTGAGCGGTCAGCTCGAGGTGGATGGCCGAGCCGTCGCGGTCAACGAGACCCTGGTGGTCAAGGGCGAGGAGAGCATCCACTTCGAGTGCGGGAAAAAGACCACCCTCGCCTTCTTTACCCTGCAAGCAAACGTGCAATAACCGCAGCCCATTTATGACTAGGCCAAAAAATCATCTGCAGATTGATATTTGACCTTATGGGAGTAGCATGGGTCTCTCTGGTTTATGTGATGAGAGATCCTATGCAATACACATTGGACGGGTTTGAAGCACCACCTGAGCTCAGTACTGAAGAAGAAAAAAGTAATCAACAGTTGCAGACAAAAATAAGGGGCATCTTAGAGGAATTTGAGTATGCAGAAGGAAATAACCTTTCTATTCCCAAGACATTCAAGACTAGAGTCCCCTACGAAGATCTGTATGGATTAAAAGCCTTTAGTGCTTTTGTCATTAACCATCCACTCGATGGCTTGACTAGAGTGGAACCTCACCAACAACAGGTTTCAGGCTCAGTTGACCGTAAGTTTCCTTTCTTTTTACAAAGTGCTCATAAAGCACCAGAACCTAATGTCATTATCTTGATTGAAGGCCAAGGGCACAAAAAAGCAGCATTTGAATGGTTGAAGTCTGAAGCAACGAAGTGCGCCGAAAAGAATATCAAATGCTATGACCTGGCGGAGTTTACCCTCTGGCTATGAGGGTCAAAACAAAAAGCCGGGAGATCCCGGCTTTTTAATGTCATGACAGGCAAAGCGGCTTAGCCAACCTTGAAAGCGCCCTTCATCATGGCGAAGTGGCCGGGGAAGGAGCAGAAGAAGGTGAGATCCTTGCCTGCCAGCCCGTCGGTCTTGAAGGTGACGCTGGTGCTCTCGCCGCCGCCCACCAGCTTGGTGTGCGCCAGGATTCGGGCATCGTCCTTGGGCAGGTAGTCGTGATCGACACCGGCGCTCATGCCCGCGGTGGCGACGGCCTGATAGTCGGCGGTGTTGGCCAGCACCCAGTTATGGCCCATGTTGGCCACCGGCAACTTGCCCGTGTGGTTGAGAGTCACCGTCACCTCCTTGCAAGTGGCCGGCACGCTCATCTCTTTGAGGTTGTACTGCATGGCGTCATTGCCTTCGATGACCAATGCGCACTCATCGGCCAGCACCGGGGCCGCCAGTGAACTCAGAAGCAGCAGGGTTAACACCTTTTTCATCATCTTCTCCTTTGATTGACGAGGAATGGCAACACCCTTGTCTGGCGAATCGCTCGGCGACACGCTAAAGATGCTGTCATGATCGATCTTTATTGTACCCAAATGTCGCCGGAGGAAGACGGCTTTTGCTCAAAGCTGCGGACCAGGTCACTCCCCGATGGCATTGACGGTGAAACAGATCCACAGGCTCACCGCCAGCGTCGCTTAATTATTTCCAGTCAAGTCCGGCGTCAGGGGCTCGTCAACCCAGGCCCCCTTGGCTAAGCTGCTCCCCCGTCGACGACTTTCACGAGAATGCAAGATGAAGACCCTCTCCCTGGCCCCCCTCGGCCTGCTGCTCTGTCTGATGCTGCTGACCGCCTGTCAGCCGGCCCCGACCCAGACCCGCATTCAGGGTAGCACCATGGGCACCTACTACGCGGTGACCCTGAGCGACCCTTTCCCCGGCGGCCAGGTTGCGCTGCAAGGGGAGGTCGATGCCCTGCTGGCGCGACTCAACCAGGAGATCTCCACCTATGATCCGGACTCCCTCATCTCCCGCTTCAACCGGAACGCAGGCAAGGCCCCCATGCCCATACCGACCAGCATGGCCAGGATAGTGCGGCAGGGCATGGATGCGGGACGCCTCACCCGGGGCAAACTGGACGTCACCGTGGGTCCCCTGGTCAACCTGTGGGGCTTCGGGCCGGACAAGCGTCCGGTCAAGCGGCCCACCGCGGAGCAGATCACCCAGGCACGGGAGCGGGTCGGCATCGACAAGCTGAGCCTGACGCCGCAAGGGGACCACTTCCTGCTCGGCAAGAGCATCCCCAACCTTTATCTGGATCTCTCCACCCTGGGGGAAGGGGCTGCCTCGGACGAGATAGCCAGGCTGCTGGAGCGCAAGGGGGTGCACAACTACCTCGTCGAGGTGGCAGGCGCCGTGTGCAGCAAGGGGCATAACGACAAGGGCAACCCCTGGCGGGTGGCCATCGTCGAGCCCTCGGACAGGCCGGGCGCCATCGAGGACGTGGTCACCCCGAACGGCATGGCCCTCAGCACCGCAGGCAGCTATCGCAACTATTACGAACTCGATGGCCGACGCTACTCCCACATCATCGATCCCGCCACTGGCGAGCCCGTCACCCACAAGCTGGTCTCCGCCAGCGTCATCACCCCGACCGCGCTCGAGGCCGACGCCCTCGATACCGCCCTCATGGTGATGGGGCCGGAGCAGGCGATGGCCTTTGCCACCGAGCACAAGCTGGCGGTCTATCTCATCGAGAAGACGGATCAGGGGTTTGCGGCGCGCCACACCCCGGAGTTCGCCCCCTATCTGGTGCGCAGGCAGCCATGAGCAACGAGGCCCCGCAATGCGGGGCCTCTTCATGATGGCGCGTTATTCAATGGGGACCCGATGGGGCGCCGGGGTGACCGCCTGCTTGGGCAGTTGCAACGTGAGGATGCCGTTGTCGAAGCGGGCGCTGACCTTGTCCGGCGCCACCTCCACCGGCAGTTCGACGGTGCGTGACACGCTGCCATAGTAGCGCTCGCTGCGCAGAGCCCTGTCTTCCTTGTTCTGACTGTCGTGCTGGCGGATCTCCGCCTTCAGGGTCACCAGCTTGCCGTGCACGTCCACGTGGATGTCCTCCTTGGCCACCCCGGGCAACTCGGCCTGCAGCAGGTAACCGCCGTCGCTCTCCCTCAGATCCAGCTTGATCTGGCTGGGCAGGGGATCCCCGTGCAGGGGCCGGATGTAGAAACCGGAGGCCATGTCGTGGAACAGGTCATCAAACAGGCTGGTTCGGCTCGGTAGCAAACTCATTTGATTCCTCCTTATGGTGTGGGTAAAACATCGGCGGGCCCGCTGCCCGTCTGCAGATCGCCGGGATCTGCCTCCCTTCAAGTCTAAAAAACGGATGGAACCGCGCCACTGCCATCTCGTGCCCGGTTGACGGAGATCAAGTACGCGCCATGATTTTTTGCGGCCCGGCTCTGCGCTCGGCGGTAAAAACGGGGACCCTTCCCATGTTCAATTGCCTGCCTGCGGACTTTGGTGGCACACTTCTCCCACCAGCCCGCAGCGCCTCGATGCAAGACAGATGCAGACACCGGATCCCGCACCAGAGAAGAAAGCACAGCCCAAGCCCAGGCGCATCCTGCTGGTCAACGAGCAGCGATCCTTCCAGATGATGATGAAGGCGATGCTGATCAACATCGGCATCAGCCGCATCACCTACATCAATTCTGCCGACGAGGCGCGCCGTCGCTGCCAGAAAGAGAGCTTCGACATCTATCTGCTCGACTACGAGCTGGGGGCGGGTGAGAACGGCCGCCAGTTGCTGGAGAGCCTGCGGGATCAGCAACTGATCCCGCCCCAGAGCGTGGTGATCATGGTCAGCAGCGACAGCTCCCGTGCCATGGTGCTGAGCGCCCTTGAAGCCGAGCCCGACGAATACCTGATGAAACCCTTCTCCCAGGAGCAGTTCTCGTTTCGCTTGAAGCGCGCCCTCGCCCGCCGCCAGGCCCTGGAGAGCGTCTTCACCGCCCTCACCCGGGATGACCTGCCGGCGCTGGTCGAAGCCTGCGCCAGGCAGGCCGATGCGGCGCCGCGCTTCGCCAACTTCTGCCGCTGCCTGCAGGCCGACACCCAGCTCAAGCTCGGCCAGGCCAAGGAGGCGCGCAGCCTGATGCGCCAGCTGCTGGCCGGCCAGGAGAACAGCTGGGCCAGACTGACTCTGGGCAAGGCCTGCTACCGTCTGGCGCTCTATGACGAGGCGGTGAGCCACCTGCAGGCGACGCTGAAGAATACCCCCCTGATGGTGGAGGCCCATCTCTGGCTGGCGGAGTCCCTGCTCTCCCTGGGCAAGGAGGAGCTGGCCCAGCAGGAGCTGCGCCGGGCGGTGGACATCTCCCCCCAGTCGGTGCAGCTCTCCCGCCGCCTGGCAGAGGTGTGCCTGCAGCGCCACGACTACGGCCAGGCCAAGGATGTGTTGCTCGCCCTCATCGACCTGTCGCGCAACTCCATCCATCGCACGCCCCACTACCTGGGGGCCTACATCCAGACCCTGACGCTCTATGCCCTCAACAGCAACGACGGCTATCACATCGCCAACCTGCAAAAGCAGGTGAACTCCGCCCTGTCGCGCATTCGCGATTCCCTGATGATGTCGGAGTTCAACTACCCGGTGTTCGAGCAGATCTGTCAGGCCAGGGTCCGGATTGCCCTGGGAGAACTGCTCAAGGGCAAGAAGATGCTCTATCGCGCCAACCAGAACTGGCTGGACAAGCCCGAGACCATGCCCCCCGCCCTGCTCGGCGAGACCATACTCGCCCTCTACCAGCTTGGGGAGTTCGAGTACGCCGAAAGCCTGCAATCCCTGCTGGCACAGGACGAAGACCGGCTGCTCACCACCTGCATCCAGGTGACCCGCGACGACAAGACGGTGCAGGAGCGCCGTCAGCGCTACCAGCAGCTCAACGATCTCGGCATCAAGGCCTACCAGAGCGGGGAGCTGGAGCAGGCCCTCGGCCATTTCCGCGAGGCCCTGCGCCGGGCGCCCGCCAATACCGGCGCCGCCCTCAACAAGATCCAGGTGCTGCTGCAACTGATGCAGAAGCACCGCAAGAGCCCGGAATTCGGCGCCGAGTGCAAGGAGACCCTGGAGGTGCTGGAGGGCATCCCCCTCAATCCCGCCCAGCAGGATCGCTTTCGCAAGCTGCGCCAGGAATTTAACCAGATAGCCTAGCCAGCGGCGCCTCTCCCTCACCTATGCTGATACAGACTCAGACAAGGAGGGGCGACAGCATGGGGATGTGCCGATACCTGGTGGCGGATGGCCGCCACTGCAGCGAAGAGGCGGGGGATCACGACCTGTGCCACTGGCACGACCCTCACGCCTCTCACTCATCCCCGGACACCGCCGCGGCGCTGGAGCACTATGTGCGCCAGGGAGGCCTGTGCCACGGTCTGCAACTGGCCCGCGCCGATCTCGCCGGTCTCAACCTGGTGAACAGAGAGGGGCCACAGGGGTTCCTGCTGGAGCAGTGCAACCTCTATCGCGCCAACCTGCGCGGCGCGCACCTCTACGGTATTCGCATCAAGGGCGGCAGCCTGATGAAGGCCGATGTCAGTGACGCCAACCTGCACTGCGCCGAGTTGCACGACGTCAACCTGCTCGGCATTCGCTGGAAGAACACCCGGCTCGACAACCTGGATACCGGCAGGCGCCTGATGCAGGACAGGAAGGGGCGAAGCGAACGAGACCCGGTGCAGGCCCGCGTCTGGTTCAAGGAGGCGGAAGAGACCTACCGGGATCTGCGCAAGGCCTCGGAGGCCCAGGGGATCTTCACCATGTCCGGCCGTTACATCCAGCAGGAGCTCACCATGCGCCGCCTGCAGATGCCGTTCTGGTCCTATCACCGATTCGCCTCCTGGATAGTGGATCTCTTCTGCGGCTACGGCGAGGCTCCCATGCGGGTGGTGCTCTTCTCCCTGCTGCTCATCTTCATCTGCAGCATCTTCTACTTCTTCTGCGGCCTCAACTTCGCGGGCAACCACCTCATCTACCGCCCGGAGGCGACCCTCGAAGAGAACGCCACCTTCCTGCTGGAATGCCTCTACTACAGCGTGGTGACCTTCACCACCCTGGGTTATGGCGACTTCACCCCGGTCGGCCTCTCGCGGATCTTCGCCGCCTTCGAGGCTTTCACCGGCAGCTTCACGCTGGCGCTGTTCGTGGTGGTGTTCGTCAAGAAGATGACCCGCTGACAAGCTGCCCACGATCTTGCTGCGAGGCCGTGATCAAGGCTCATGTGCTGCTCGGAATCCTCACGTATATCTATACGCTCCGGTTCCTGCGCTGCGCTTCACTTTGCTGACAGCCTCTCGCGACAGCTCGTGAACAGGTTACCGATAGCCCGGCACCTGAACTTGCATCCAGACCGGATTCCTAGTCCAATAGCGACTAATAAAAACGACATGAGCATCCCTGACATGAAGATCATCTCTTTCAATATCAATGGCCTGCGTGCCCGTCTTCATCAGTTGCAAGCCATCATCGACAAGCATCAACCGGATGTGATCGGCCTGCAGGAGATCAAGGTCCACGACGAAGCCTTCCCGGTCGCGGACGTGGAGGCCATGGGCTACCACGTGGTCTTCCACGGCCAGAAGGGTCACTACGGGGTCGCCATCATGAGCAAGCAGGCGCCCATCGACGTGCAGAAGGGGTTCCCCACCGATCCCGAGGATGCCCAGCGCCGCATGATCATGGCCAGTTTCAAGCGGGAAGATGGCTCCCTCATCAAGGTGATGAACGGCTACTTCCCCCAAGGGGAGAGCCAGGATCACGAGACCAAGTTCCCGGCCAAGCAGAAGTTCTACGAGGACCTGCAGCACTACCTCGAGACCCACCACAGCCCGGACGACCAGATAGCGCTGATCGGGGATATGAACATCTCCCCCACGGATCTCGACATCGGTATCGGCGAGGCGAACCGCAAGCGCTGGCTGCGGGATGGCAAGTGCTCCTTCCTGCCCATCGAGCGTGAGTGGATGGAGCGGCTCAAAGGCTTCGGCCTCACCGACACCTTCCGCGCCGCCAACCCCACCGAATGCGAGCGTTTCTCCTGGTTTGACTACCGCTCAAGGGGCTTTGACGAGAACCGTGGCCTGCGCATCGACCTCATCATGGCGTCCAATGCCCTCAAGGACAAAGTGACCGAGACCGGCATCGACTACGAGCTGCGCGGCATCGAGAAACCCTCCGATCACGCCCCCATCTGGACCTGTTTCGCCTGATCCCGGTGCCGGGCCTCCTGGCCCGGATCTCTGCCATCTCCCGACCCCAAGCCCCTGCCGATGCGGGGGCTTTCTTGTTTATAGCCCCGCCATTTCTTAATCCATATCAACTCTTTGGCAGAGCGGGTCTGCCATACCTTGACCTTCTCCTGTTGGTAAGGTTTACATTTCTCATATTCGTCACAGGAAAGATGCACCATGTTGTCATCGAGATTGCCCACAGAACTCATCGCCCGGCTATTGCTGGCGTTGTTGCTCGTCTGCAATCTCACCCTCTGCATCGGCTGGCATGGTGCGGCCACCTCCCTTACAAGCCACTCACCCGACACCACCCTGACCCCGATGGCACAGCCCCATCCCCTGTCTCATGGGTTGCACGGGAGCGAGTCCGTACAGCACGCCGCCATGAACCATGACCAGGCCGGCACAGCTCCCCTCTCCTGCCATTCGGGCACAGTGAATGCGGAGTCCCTGTCGGGGGATGAGTGCCAGATGCAGAGCGGCTTCTCCGGTGCCGCCAATGCGCCTCCCCTGTTCGGCCTGCTGCTGTCATTGCTGCTGCTTCCGCTGTTGTTGCTGCCCCCTTCGTGGCATGTCGGTCCCCTGCTGGACAACTGGCTGCGGGATCCCTTCCTGCGCCTGCGTGGTACCCATCCGCCCTCCTGGCCCAGACGGCATCTGATGCTGTCCGTGCTGCGCCATTAGAAACCACTTCTCCCGATAGCCCGTGCGATGGTACTGCCATCGCCATGCCGTGCACCGGCCGATCCGTCGGCGGTGCCCCGATTGTCGGCAAATCCTGTCCACCGCGAGCCGAGCGTCACGTGCCTGTTGCACCGCATCCGCTCACGGCCGGACGGCCCGATACGAGAGAAGAAGTACCATGTCATCACCCAAGACGTTCGCACCCTCGTG
>NZ_CDBZ01000010.1:0-101804 GCF_000819985.1 Aeromonas media
TTGCGGCGGGGAGCAGTCACCCACTTTTCTGTCATTTAGTGAAAATCATAGCAAAATCAAAGATTAATCGGTTTCCAATGAGGCTTCTCAAGATTGGGGAGGGCCCATCTTCACACTCCTTATGTCGTGGGATCCTGCATAAAGAAAAGGCGCCTATGGCGCCTTTTGCAAGTTTCGAGCCCCGCAATATTTTTGGGGTAGACGGACTCGTTCTACTCGCTCAGCTTTCGATAAAGCGCATCGAGAGGTCCAGCGCCCGTACGTGCTTGGTCAGGGCTCCCACCGAGATAAAGTCGACGCCGGTAGCCGCATAGTCGGCCAGCGTCTCCAATGTGACGTTGCCGGAGACCTCCAGCCTGGCGCGGCCCTGATTGAGGCGAACGGCCTCTTGCATCATGGGCACGTCGAAGTTGTCCAGCATCACGATGTCAGCCCGGGCGGTCAGTGCCTGCTCCAGCTCGGCCAGGGACTCCACCTCCACCTCCACCGGTTTGCCCGGGTTGAGGCGGCGCGCCTCGGCGATGGCTTCGGCAATGCCGCCACAGGCGAGGATATGGTTCTCTTTGATGAGATAGGCGTCATAGAGGCCGATGCGGTGGTTTTTGCCGCCACCGCAGGTGACGGCATATTTCTGGGCGCTGCGCAGGCCGGGCAGGGTCTTGCGGGTATCGAGCAGTCGACACTCGGTCCCTTCCAGCTCGGCCACGTAACGGGCGGTCAGGGTGGCGACCCCGGAGAGGGTCTGCACGAAGTTCAGGGCATTGCGTTCGCCGGTCAGCAGCACCCGGGCCGGGCCGTGGAGGCGGAACAGCTCCTGATTGGGGGAGAGGCGCTCGCCATCCTGCACCTTCCACTCCACCTTGACCTCGCCACCGAGCTGGGCAAACACCTCATCTACCCAGGGTTGACCGCAGAATACGCCGGCCTCGCGGGTGATGACCCGGGCCGTCGAGATGCGATCGACCGGGATCAACTGGGCGGTGATATCGGTGCTGGCATCCGGTTGATCCAGGGCGGTGAGGGCATCGCCCAAGTCTTCGAGTAGTGCGGCGCGCACGGCGCGGCTGATGTCCTGTTGTAACATGCCTTATTCCTGCAAGGGTCTGAGAAGCAACTGCCGCTCTTTTTGAACCAGCTCCAGCCGACCGAGGGCGTTCATGCCAACCAGCACTTCGTCACCGTCTGCCGCCGGGTTAATAAAGATGGCCAGATCGTACAAGGTCAATGGCCCCAT
This sequence comes from Aeromonas media, assembly GCF_000819985.1. Taxonomy (GTDB): domain Bacteria; phylum Pseudomonadota; class Gammaproteobacteria; order Enterobacterales; family Aeromonadaceae; genus Aeromonas; species Aeromonas media. Next base: position 1,235 of record NZ_CDBZ01000010.1, read on the forward strand.
CGCCAGCGTTTCGATAGTACCGTTGCCGACCCGGATCTGACCCGCAGCGGTATTGACCTGGCTGCTGCCATGGGCGATCAGACCAAGCCGATCGGCAACCTGTTGCGGGATGGTGACGCGGGTGGCCCCCGTGTCCAGCAGCAGTTGCACCGGCTGGTCGTTGATGGCACCCTCCAGACGATAATGACCGCTGGCATCGGCCTTGAGCAGCAGCTCGCCGCTGGCGGTCACGCTGGGTTTGGCGCTGGAGTAGAAGTAGAGGGTCAGCAGACCCAGCAGTGAGAGCCAGGCCAGCAGCCAGAGACGGCGTGCCATCGGGTGCATATGGGATCCAGTGCCTTGCAAGTGATGGCTCAGCCTAACACAGCTTTACCCATGGATTCAGAGGCTTGGTTCCGGTTTTTTACTACGGCTAGCACTGTCCATGGCGTCCCTCTCCCCATTGTGAGTCGAGTAGATGATGACTGAACCCACAACCATTTTTTCCATCGATCGCGCAGGGTGGTGTGAGCAGGCCCGCAAGGTGCCTTCTGCCCATCACAATGAGCGGAGCAGTCCGGACGACATCTCTCTGCTGGTGATACATGGCATCAGTCTGCCACCTGGCGAGTTTGGCGGCCCCTGGATCGACGATCTGTTTCTCGGTCGCCTCGATCCCGACGCTCATCCTTACTTTGCCGGCATTCATCAGCTGCGGGTCTCTGCCCACTGCCTGATCCGCCGCGATGGTGAACTGGTGCAGTATGTGCCGTTCACTGCGCGAGCCTGGCATGCGGGGGTATCGAGCTGGGAGGGGCGGGAGGCGTGCAACGACTTCTCCATCGGCATCGAGCTGGAAGGAACCGACGAGCTGCCGTACAGCGATGTACAATATGAGGTGCTGGTAGGCCTCAGTTGGGCCATTTCCAGCCAGTATCCCGAGGTGACGGCAGCACGCATCGTCGGCCATTGCGACATAGCGCCGGGTCGCAAGACGGATCCCGGTACCAGTTTCGAATGGCAGCGTTATCGCGGAATGCTCAACTTTGAGTAAAAAATCCAAACATTAGTTTGTATATTTAGAATCAATGGCTTGCCTTTTTTGGCTGGCCATTTTTCATGCTGTTGGCCAAATGTTATCTGTGAACAAGCTCAATAATATTGGTCAGACCATTTTCTATGAGCTATATCATGATTCCGCTCTTTTACCCCTAAAGTGGCAAGCTTCCTTCTTGATGCAGATCATATTTTGGGTGGACTTTTTCCAAGCCCTCTGCTAATTTTCGCCCCAACCATAGAATTGGTAATACCAATTTAACAAAGTAGCCTCATGCCCTATATCAAGATAACTCAGCCCAAGCTGGCCGACGCCATCGTCGCCGAGCTGGAAAGCATGATTCTGGAAGGCAGCTTGCAGCCGGGGCAGAAGCTGCCCCCCGAGCGGGAACTCGCCATCCAGTTTCAGGTGTCGCGGCCTTCCCTGCGCGAAGCCATCCAGCGCCTGGAAGCGAGGGGACTCTTGTATCGCCGTCAGGGCGGCGGCACCTATGTGCAGAATGCCTTGAGCAAGGGGATCGCCGATCCCCTGTTCGAGCTGCTCAGTACCCACCCGGAAGCCCAGTATGACCTGCTGGAGTTTCGTCACGCGCTGGAAGGCATCTGTGCCTACTATGCCGCGCTGCGGGGGACTGAGGCCGATTTCGAGCGGATCCGCCTGGCGCAGTCCGCCATCGAAGAGGCAGGTCAGCAGGGGTCGCTGGTGGTCGAGTCGACCGCCGTCACCCAGTTCTATCTGGCGGTGGCGGAGGCGTCCCACAACGTGGTGCTGCTGCACCTGCTGCGGGCCATGGGCCCCATGCTCGAACAGAACATTTTACGAAATAACGAGATTTTGAATCGCCGTCCGGGAGTGGTAGCCAAGATCCGTCGCCATCGTGCGAGCCTGATCGAGGCTATCCTGTCGGGGGCTCCGGAGCGGGCCAGGGCTGCTTGTCATGAGCACCTGGCCTTTATCGAGGACACCTTGTTGGATATGCAGAGGGAAGACAGCCGGATCCAGCGATCCATGCGTCGGATCCGTCAGCAGGAAAACTAATCCCACAAGGCTTTATTGTCGAATTCTTGCGCATCTTAACCGCCGTGCAATAACAATAGGAACCAGCCATGTCTGATATCCTGAAGAACGATGTGGACCCGATAGAAACGCTGGAGTGGCTTGCCTCTCTGGAATCCCTGCTGCGTGAAGAGGGTCCGCAACGCGCTCAGTTCATCCTTGAACAACTGGCCGAGAAAGCCCGCATCAGCGGTGTGGACGTGGCTGAAAAGGCGAATCGCGACTACATCAACACCATTCCTGCCAGCGACGAACCGGCTTACCCGGGCGACCTGGAAATGGAACGTCGCATCCGCGCCATCATCCGCTGGAATGCCATGATGATAGTGCTGCGCGCCTCCAAGAAAGACCTGGACCTCGGCGGTCACATGTCTTCCTTCGCCTCTTCCGCAACCATCTACGAAGTCTGCTACAACCACTTCTTCCGCGCTCGCAGCGAGAAGGACGGTGGCGATCTGGTCTACTTCCAGGGTCACATCTCCCCGGGCATCTACGCCCGTGCATTCGCCGAAGGTCGTCTGACCGAAGAGCAGCTGGACAACTTCCGTCAGGAAGTGGACGGCAAGGGCATTCCTTCCTACCCGCACCCGAAACTGATGCCGGACTTCTGGCAGTTCCCGACCGTTTCCATGGGTCTGGGCCCCATCGCCGCCATCTATCAGGCTCGCTTCCTGAAGTACCTGACCGACCGTGGTATCAAGGATTGCTCCGAGCAGACCGTGTACGCCTTCCTGGGTGACGGCGAGATGGACGAGCCGGAAGCCAAGGGTGCCCTGACCGTTGCCGTGCGTGAAAAGCTCGACAACCTGGTGTTCGTGGTCAACTGCAACCTGCAGCGTCTGGACGGTCCTGTTGTCGGCAACGGCAAGGTCATCAACGAGCTGGAAGGTCTGTTTGCAGGCGCCGGCTGGGATGTCACCAAGGTCATCTGGGGTCGCAAGTGGGATGAGCTGCTGAAGAAAGACACTTCCGGCAAGCTGATCCAGCTGATGAACGAGACCGTGGATGGTGACTATCAGACCATGAAGTCCCGTGACGGCGGCTACGTGCGTGAGCACTTCTTCAACCGTTACCCGGAAACCGCCGCTCTGGTCAAAGACATGACCGACGAGGAGATCTTCGCCCTGAACCGCGGTGGTCACGATCCTCGCAAACTGTTCGCCGCCTTCTCCAAGGCTGCAGCGACCAAGGGCAAGCCGACCGTCATCCTGGCCAAGACCATCAAGGGTTATGGCATGGGCGAAGCGGCCGAAGGCAAGAACATCGCTCACCAGGTCAAGAAGATGGATCTGGGCTCGGTGCGTCACCTGCGCGATCGTTTCAGCCTGCCGGTCACCGATGAGCAGCTGGAAAACCTGCCGTACCTGAAGATCGAAGAGGGTACCGAAGAGCACAAGTACCTGCACGCCCGCCGTGCCGCGCTGAAGGGCTATGTACCGACCCGTCTGCGCGAGAGCACCACCAAGCTGGAAATCCCGGCGCTGGATGCCTTCGGCCCGCTGCTGGGCGAGCAGGCGCGCGAGATCTCTACCACCATGGCGTTCGTGCGTTCCCTGAACGTGCTGCTGAAAGACAAGTCCATCGGCAAGCGCATCGTGCCGATCCTGGCCGACGAAGCCCGTACCTTCGGTATGGAAGGTCTGTTCCGTCAGATCGGCATCTACAGCCCGCACGGTCAGCAGTACACCCCGCAAGACCGCGACATCGTCTCCTATTACAAGGAAGACAAGCAGGGTCAGGTTCTGCAAGACGGCATCAACGAGCTGGGCGCCATGTCCTCCTGGCTGGCTGCTGCGACCTCTTACAGCACCAACGACTGCCCGATGATCCCGTTCTACATCTACTACTCCATGTTCGGCTTCCAGCGGATCGGCGACATGGCGTGGGCAGCCGGTGACCAGCAAGCCCGTGGCTTCCTGCTGGGCGCGACCTCCGGTCGTACCACCCTCAACGGTGAAGGTCTGCAGCACGAAGATGGTCACAGCCACATCCTGGCTGGCACCATCCCGAACTGCATCTCCTATGACCCGTCCTACGCCTATGAAGTGGCGGTGATCGTACAGGACGGCTTGCGCCGCATGTACGGTGAGAAGCCGGAGAACGTCTTCTACTACATCACCACCCTCAACGAGAACTATGCCATGCCGGCCATGCCGGAAGGCGCCGAGGAAGGCATCCGCAAGGGTATCTACAAGCTGGAATCCGTGGCCGGCAACAAGGCCAAGGTACAGCTGCTGGGTTGTGGCTCCATCCTGGGTCACGTCCGTACCGCCGCCCAGATCCTGGCGAGCGAATACGGCGTGGGTTCCGACGTGTTCAGCGTCACCTCCTTCAACGAGCTGGCTCGTGATGGTCAGGACGCCGATCGCTGGAACATGCTGCACCCGACTGCGGCCGCCCGTGTGCCCTACATCACTTCGGTACTGGGTTCCGAAGCCACTATCGCCGCGACCGACTACATGAAGTCCTTCGCCGAGCAGGTGCGTGCCTTCGTGCCGACCGAGAACTACCGTGTACTGGGTACCGACGGTTATGGCCGTTCCGACAGCCGTGCCAACCTGCGTCGTCACTTCGAAGTGAACGAGTTCTACGTCGTCGTTGCTGCCCTGACCGAACTGGCCAAGCGCGGCGAGATCGACAAGCAGGTTGTGGCCGACGCCATCGCTAAATACGGCATCGATGCCGACAAGGTTAACCCGCTGTACGCGTAAGAGGATTGAGCGCCCTGTCCGGACTTGCGTACCGGACAGGGCCTTGCCCAGGTTAATGCGACATAAGAGTAAGAGGACACACAGGGTCCGGACGGCAACAACGAGCCGGAACCTGCTCTTGCCAAGGTTAACGCGATAAACGTACGCGTAAGAGGATAAAGCACAATGTCCAAACAGATTATGGTGCCGGATATCGGTGCCGATGAAGTGGAAGTGACCGAGATCATGGTCGCCGTGGGTGACAAGGTCGAACTGGACCAGTCCCTGATCGCCGTGGAAGGTGACAAGGCCTCCATGGAAGTCCCGGCTCCGGCCGCAGGTATCGTCAAAGAGATCCTGATCAAGGTGGGTGACAAGGTTGCCACCGGTTCCCAGATCATGATCTTCGAAGCGGAAGGCGCTGCCGCCGCTCCGGCTCAGGCTGCCGCTCCGGTTGCCGCCGCACCGGCTGCCCCTGTTGCTGCCGCTGCCAAAGACGTGCACGTACCTGACATCGGTGACGACGAAGTCGAAGTGACCGAGATCATGGTTGCTGTGGGCGACATGGTTGAAGCCGACCAGTCCATCATCGCCGTGGAAGGTGACAAGGCCTCCATGGAAGTCCCGGCGCCGTTCGCGGGCCGCGTGGTCGAGATCAAGGTTGCCGCTGGTGCCAAGGTCTCCACCGGTTCCCTGGTGATGGTATTCGAAGTGGCTGGCGCCGCGCCTGCTGCCGTTGCCGCGCCGGTTCAGGCTGCCGCTCCCGTGGCTGCTGCCCCGGTTGCCGCTGCTGCCAAAGAGGTCAACGTACCTGACATCGGTGGCGATGAAGTGGAAGTCACCGAGATCATGGTGGCCGTGGGTGACAAGGTCGAAGCCGACCAGTCCCTGATCGCCGTGGAAGGTGACAAGGCCTCCATGGAAGTGCCTGCACCGTTCGCCGGTGTGGTCAAGGAAATCAAGGTCAAGGCCGGTGACAAGGTCTCCACCGGTTCCCTGATCATGGTGTTCGAAGTCGCTGGTGCTGCTCCAGCCGCCTCCCCGGTTGCTCAGGCTGCTGCCCCCGTTGCCGCCGCCCCTGCCGCTGCCCCGGTTGCTCAGGCTGCAGCCCCGGCTGCCGCTGCCTCCGATTTCGTGGCCAACGATGCCTATGTTCACGCCTCCCCGGCGGTGCGCCGTCTTGCTCGTGAATTCGGCGTCAACCTGGCCAAGGTGAAGGCTTCCGGTCGCAAGGGCCGCATTGTCAAAGAAGACGTGCAGGCCTACGTGAAGGATGCGGTCAAGCGTGCCGAGTCCGCCCCGGCTGCGGGTCAAGGCACTGGCAACGGCATGAGCGTCGTGGCCTGGCCCAAGGTTGATTTCAGCAAGTTCGGCCCGGTCGAAGAGCTGGAACTGACCCGGATCCAGAAGATCTCCGGTCCTGCCCTGCACCGCAACTGGGCCATGATCCCTCATGTCACCCAGTTTGACGAAGCAGATACCACGGATCTGGAAGCGTTCCGCAAAGAGCAGAACATCCTGGCCGAGAAGCAGAAGCTGGACGTGAAGATCACCCCGCTGGTGTTCATCCTGAAGGCGGCCGCCAAGGCGCTGGAAGCGCACCCGCGCTTCTGCAGCGCTCTGTCCGAAGACGGCAGCAAGCTGATCATGAAGAAGTACATCCACATCGGTGTGGCGGTTGACACCCCGGGTGGCCTGGTTGTGCCGGTCGTTCGCGACGTCAACAAGAAGGGCATCCATGAGCTGTCCCGCGATCTGGCCGAGATCTCCAAGAAGGCCCGTGCCGGCAAGCTGACCGCTGCCGACATGCAGGGCGGTTGCTTCACCATCTCCAGCCTGGGTGGCATCGGCGGTACCAGCTTTACCCCGATCGTCAACGCGCCGGAAGTGGCCATCCTGGGCGTCTCCAAGTCCGAGATGAAGCCGAAGTGGAACGGCAAGGAGTTTGTGCCTCGCCTGATGCTGCCGCTGGCCCTGAGCTATGACCACCGCGTCATCGACGGCGCCGACGGGGCTCGCTTCATCACCACCCTGAGTGGCGTGCTGTCCGACATTCGTCGACTGGTTCTGTAAATGTAAATGAGAGGGCGAGCACAGAGCTCGCCCTTTTCACTTCTCATTTCATTAACAAAATTATAAACTTGCCCCGTTTTTTTCACGGCTGCAGCCGCCTTCTTTGGCATAAGACTGTGCTGTCCGGGGATATAGAACGACAAAGAGGTCATGATGAGTAAAGAGATCAAAACCCAGGTCGTAGTACTGGGTGCTGGCCCTGCCGGTTATTCCGCTGCTTTCCGCGCTGCCGATTTGGGTCTGGATACCGTTATCGTCGAGCGTTACTCCACCCTGGGTGGCGTCTGCCTGAACGTGGGCTGCATCCCCTCCAAGGCGCTGCTGCACGTTGCCAAAGTGATCGAAGAAGCCAAGGCGCTGGCCGAGCACGGCATCGTCTTCGGTGCCCCGCAGACCGACATCGACAAGGTGCGTCTGTGGAAAGAGAAGGTCATCAACCAGCTGACCGGCGGTCTGGCCGGCATGGCCAAGATGCGTAAAGTCCAGGTTGTGAACGGCTTCGGCAAGTTCACCGGCCCGAACACCCTCGAAGTGGAAGGTGCCGACGGCAAGACCACAGTGACCTTCGACAACGCCATCATCGCGGCCGGTTCCCGTCCGGTGAAGCTGCCCTTCATCCCCCACGATGACCCCCGCGTCTGGGATTCAACTGATGCGCTGGAACTGACCACAGTACCGGGCAAGCTGCTGGTTATCGGTGGCGGCATCATCGGTCTGGAGATGGGTACCGTTTACTCCTCCCTGGGCTCCGAGATCGACGTGGTGGAATTTGCCGATCAGCTGGTACCTGCTGCCGACAAAGACATCGTCAAGATCTACACCAAGCGCGTTGCCAAGAAATTCAACATCATGCTGGAGACCAAGGTCACCGCAGTTGAAGCCCGTGAGGACGGCCTGTACGTCTCCTACGAAGGCAAGCACGCCCCGGCCGAGCCGGTTCGCTACGACAACGTGCTGGTCGCGGTCGGTCGTGTGCCGAACGGCAAGCTGATGGACGCCGAGAAAGCCGGTGTTGCCGTCAACGAGCGCGGTTTCATCGAAGTGGACAAGCAACTGCGTACCAACGTTCCGCACATCCACGCCATCGGTGACATCGTCGGCCAGCCGATGCTGGCTCACAAGGGTGTGCACGAAGGCCACGTGGCGGCCGAAGTCATCGCCGGCAAGAAGCACTACTTCGACCCGAAAGTGATCCCGTCCATCGCCTACACAGAGCCAGAGATGGCCTGGGTCGGTCTGACCGAGAAGGAAGCCAAGCAACAGGGCCTGAACTTCGAAGTCGCTACCTTCCCTTGGGCTGCTTCCGGCCGTGCCATCGCCTCCGACTGCGCCGACGGCATGACCAAGCTGATCTTCGACAAGGACAGCAACCGCGTCATCGGTGGTGCCATCGTCGGTACCAACGGTGGTGAGCTGCTGGGCGAGATCGGTCTGGCCATCGAGATGGGTGCCGACGCCGAAGATCTGGCGCTGACCATCCACGCTCACCCGACTCTGCACGAGTCCGTGGGTCTGGCTGCCGAAGTGTTCGAAGGCTCCATCACCGACCTGCCGAACGCCAAGGCCAAGAAGAAGAAGTAAGCCTCTTCTTCTTGCCATGATGAAAAGCCGCTCTCAGGAGCGGCTTTTTTGTTGCCCGACGATGGATGAGATTTGCTCGAGGCCATTTGCTATGCTGAGGCTTCTGTCATCAACCGCCGGCTCTTCCCATGCAAGCACCTGCCATACCCGAACACGAACGACAGCGACTCGATGGCCTGCGCCGTCTCGCCATTCTGGATAGCACGGCGGAGGAGCGTTTCGATCGCATTACCCGGATGGCGCGCAACATGTTCGAGGTGCCCATCTCGCTCATCTCCCTGGTGGATGAGGAGCGGCAGTGGTTCAAGTCCCGCTGCGGTCTGGATGCGCAGGAGACTCCACGCGACGTCTCCTTCTGTGGCCATGCCATCCTCGGCGAAGAGATCTTCGTGGTGGAGGATGCGACCCGGGATCCACGCTTCGCCGACAATCCCCTGGTGCTGGGGGACCCCCACATCCGTTTCTATGCAGGAACGCCTTTGCATATCGCCGGTGGCTACAAGGTGGGTACCCTCTGCCTTATCGATCGCAGGCCGCGCCAGCTGGATGAGCGTCAGCGGGCCTTGTTGATGGATCTGGCGGGCATGGTGGAGCATGAGCTGGCCGCCATTCAACTGGCTATCCTGGACGAGCTGACCGGCATCACCAACCGTCGTGGCTTCATCATGTTGGGGCAGAAGTGCCTGCAGCTCTCCCATCGGCAGGGGCGGGAGGCGAGTCTGCTGTTCCTCGACCTCGACCGTTTCAAGGAGATTAACGACACCCTGGGACACGAGGTGGGGGATGATGCCCTGCGCCAGGTGGCATTGCTGCTCTCCCGGGTGTTTCGCAATGCGGATATCTTCGCCCGGCTTGGCGGGGACGAGTTCGTGGTGCTGCTGCCGGGCATAGGATCGGCGCTGGTGTCCCGGGTGCTGGCCCGTTTCGAGAAGGCGCTGGCGACCTTCAACCGGGAGCAGGGCAAGCCCTACCAACTGTTTTGCTCCACCGGCGTCGCCCACTATGATCCGCTGCTGCCGCCCGATCTGGAACTGCTGTTGCAACAGGCGGACAAGCAGATGTACGACCGCAAAAAAGGTACTAGCAGCGCCCTTTTTTCGCCTGCCCTGGCGGGCAGAAGGTGCGATAGCCGCCCTGGCGATGGTGGTGATCGTCATAGCGGTAGTAATAGCGACCAGGGTAGCGGTCATCGTAATAGCGGCGGTAATAGCCATCGTGGTGATGGTGGTCATCGTAATAGCGATAGTAATGGCCCCCATGATAGCGGTAGTAGCCGTCAGTGACCCGGATATGGGCATCGTCCACGCTGAAATCTGCGCCGTGTACCCGTACCGGGCCACTGGTGCAGGCGGTGAGCAAGGCGCCAAGCAGTACCATCAGAATCCGCTTGTCCATAACAACCTCCTAGGGTTTCCCCTGATTATGCTGCCGTTCCCCCTGGGCATCGGGGGAAGTTGGTGGCGTTGCGTCATGACTTGCCGCTGACATAACCGGGAACATGCGGTGTTCCCTCAAGTATGGGGTAGAACGCGTGCTGCGAGGACCGTGCTCTGCAGCGATGTGCCCTTGCTGGCGCTGTCGTTTCATTGCCGCGCCACACGTTGGCGTCACCGCATGATGGAATGGCTTATATGCCGGGCCTGAGCGGGCCTGGCATCAAAGGCGCAGTCCATGGCGGCGCTCAAGGCACAGGAGGAGAGGTGTATTCTGGCTGAGGTGGTGGTCGATACCGGCATGGGAGCCTGCGTGACCCGGAGCTGTCCCTCGCAGTAGACCCGGTTGCGGCGGGCAGATGGCGACCATAAAAAAAGGCGCTAGCAGCGCCCTTTCTTGGCCTGTCCCGGGGGACAGAAACGACCCCGCTGGCCGCCATGATAGTCATCATCGTAATAGCCATCATGATGGCCATCGTAGACCCGGATCCGGGTGTCATCCACACTGACATCGGCGCCGTGCACTCGCACCGGACCGCTGCTGCAGGCCGACAACAGCGCCCCCAGTACCATTACCATCATCAGTTTGCCCATTTCCGTTCTCCTTGGTTCTCCTCTGATTATGCGGCATTTCGGCCGAGATCCTGAGTCGAGTTGGCGCCGCTGCGTCATGGCTTGCCGTTGTCGAAGAACAGGGAGCGCGGCTGCGCTCCCTGAGTGAGTGGGAGGGCTAAAAGGCTCAGAGCCGGAAGTTGCCGACCAGCTTGTCGAGCTCGCCGGAGAGCTGCTGCAGACTGCGGCTGGACTCGGTCAGCTGGTGGGCGATGTCGGCGGTCTCCATGGTGAGCTGGTTGATGTCCTCTACGTTGCGGTTGATCTCGCCCACCACGCTGGACTGCTCCTCGGTGGCGGTGGCGACCTGGATATTCATGTCGCTGATCTGGGTGATGTGGGCGGTGATCTGGCCGAGCGCCCCGTCGGCCGCATCGGCCTGGGTGACCACTTCCAGGCTCTGGTTGCGGCCCTGGGCCATGGCGCTGACGGCGCGGGCGCTCTGCTCCTGCAGCCGGTTGATCATGCCCTGGATCTCGGCGGTGGAGGCGGCGGAGCGGCTGGCGAGGTTGCGCACCTCGTCGGCCACCACGGCGAAGCCGCGGCCCTGCTCACCGGCGCGGGCGGCCTCGATGGCGGCGTTGAGGGCCAGCAGGTTGGTCTGCTCGGAGATACTGCGGATGGTGTCGAGGATGCTGCCGATGGAGTCGGTCTGGCTGGCCAGGGACTCGATGACCCCGGCGACCTGCTCGATCTCGCCGGAGAGGCCGACGATGCCGTGGCGGGCTTGGGCCACTACCTGGGCCCCCGCATCGGCCTGATCGTTGGCCTGCCTGGCGACGTCGGCGGCCAGGGACGCATTGCCGGCGATCTCGCTGACGGTGGCGCCCATCTCGTGGATGGCGGTGGCGACCTGGACGGTGCGATCCCGCTGGGCGGTGCAGTTGTGCTGGGTCAGCTGGGCCTTGGCGGCCACCTCGTTGGCGGTGGCGGCGAGCTGGCGGGAGTTGCTCGCCACCTGCTCGATGGAACCGTGGATCTTGGCGACGAAGTTGTTGAAGCCGGTGGCGACCTGGCTCAGTTCGTCCCGTCCTTCCACCTTGAGGCGTTGGGTCAGATCCCCGTCACCACTGCCCAGTTCCCGGAACAGGCGAGCCAGTTCGTTGAGGGGGCGACTGACGGAGCCGGCCAGCAGCACGCTGAGCAGCCCCATGCCTACGGCGATGAGCAGGCTCACCAGCACTATGTGCAGCCGCGCCTTGTCCAGTTCGGCATAGATCTCGGCCTCCGGCACCTGGGCCACCAGATACCAGTCGAGCAGGGGAATATAGCTGGTGGCGAGTACCACCGGCTGGCCATCGATCTCGGCATGAGTGGCGGCGAACGCTTGCTTGGTCATCAGCGCGCCTGCGCCCGGGCCAGCCAGTTGACCCAGGCTGTCTCTGTCGATGCGGGCGGCGTCCGGGTGTAGCTTCACCTTGCCGCTGCCATCGGTCATGAAGACGAAGCCGCTGTCGCCGATGCGAAAGTTGGCGAGCATGCTGACCATGCTGTCGAGAGACTTGGCGAGGCCGGCCAGGCCGCGCCCGTCGAGCTGCTGGAAGTTGACGAACAGCTTCACCTCGCCATTGCTCTCGCGAAAGATGCTGAGCATCAGATCCTGGCCGCTCTTGGTGTAGTCGTAGAACCAGTTGTCCTGCTCATGGTTCAGGATGCGCAGGAAGCCGTCCTGGTTGTAGTAGGCGGCACTCTGGCGATCGGCGAAGGAGGCGGTGACCAGGCCATACTGGCTGGTCATGTCCTTGAGCTGGTCGATGAGGATGGATTCCTGTTCCTTGGGCATGCCGCGGGCCACCCAGTCCAGCACGAAGCGGTCATTGGCCAGTTGCCTGGCGGCGCTTGCGACCGAGGTGAGGTCTTTCTCGATCTCCTTGCCGATGCGCTGGGTGAGGTTGGGTAGCTCCTGTTCGAACATGCGGGTCTCGATCAGCTGTTGGGCCGAGCGCTGGCTGAAATAGCCCACCAGCAGACAGGAGAGAGCCACGGCGAGGATGACGGTGGCCAGAATTTTCTGTTTGAGTGTCAGGCTTGCGAACATAAGGGTGACTCGGGAGTGTGGGCCTAAGGTTGAGTACATATTAACGGCTGACCGAGCGGGCTCTTGAGGTGGTGGTGGCGTTTATTGCCGATTAACGTTTGCGCTCACATCAGGTCGGGACTGGATTGACACTATTCATCCCTGGCTCTGCAGTGCAACCACGGGACGATGACATCTCGCCAGCGCGGCCGGTTGCAGTTAAAGTTCTTCAACTCATAGTTGGCGGCACTCACGTCGGCGGACAGCTCACTCGACTCGCACGGATCAATGGACACTCATATGCGCATCTTTCATTGGGGATGGACCCAACTGCTAATGCTTCTGATGGCGACCCTGCCATGGACGGGGGCGGCCCAGGCCAGCGATGCCGCTCAGGTGCAAGGCGGTGGCACCAAGGCGGATCGGCCCAGGATAGCCCTGGTGCTGAGCGGCGGCGGCGCCAAGGGGGCGGCCCACATCGGGGTGCTCAAGGTGCTGGAAGAGAAACGCATCCCGGTCGACATCGTGGTGGGCACCAGCATGGGTTCCTACGTAGCGGGCATGTACGCCATGGGGCTCAGTGCCGAAGAGGTGGAGCGCATGACCCTCGCCATCGACTGGAACAAGGGTTATCAGGACAAGGTCGGTCGTGACGAGCTCTCCCTGCGCAAGAAGCAGCAGAGCGAGAAGTACCAGCTGCGCACCGACATCGGGGTCAACGGTGACCAGACTCAGCTGCCGGACGGCTTCTTCCAGGGCCAGTCCATGGCCAGCCTGCTGCGCCATGCCACCTCCAACCTGCCGGCGCAGAAGAGCTTCGACGATCTGCCCATTCCCTACCGCGCCATGGCCACCGACATGGAGACGGTGACCCCCTTCGTGCTTGACCATGGCAGCCTGGCCAAGGCGATGCAGGCCTCCATGTCCATCCCCGGCGCCCTCAAGCCCGTGGAGTGGGAGGGGCACATCCTGGCCGACGGCGGCACCGTCAACAACATGCCGGTGGACGTGGCCAAGGCCATGGGGGCCGACGTGGTGATCGCGGTGGACATCGGCGCCAAGCTGCGCACCCGGGAGTCGCTCAAATCCGGGCTGGCCATGATCGACCAGCTCACCACCTACATGACCCAGGTCGGCACCGAGAAGCAGAAGGCGCTGCTGGGGCCCAAGGACGTGCTGCTCAGCCCTGAGTTCGGAGACATGGGGATCGCCGATTTTGCCCGGATGCCGGAGGGGATCAAGCAGGGGGAGGCGGTGGCCAATCGCGCCGCTGCCCAGCTCGATGCCCTGTCACTCTCCCCCGACGCTTACGCGGATTACCGCAACAAGAAGCTGAGTCGCCGCGCCGAGCGTAGCGGTCAACCGGCCTACTACATCGACAAGGTGGAGATCCTCAACAAGTCGCGCCTCTCCGACGAGACGGTGCGGGCCATGCTCAAGGTGCGCCCGGACAAGGTGCAGACCTATGAGAGCCTGGAGGCCGGCATTCGCCGCCTCTACGCCCTGGAGTCGTTCGACCGCATCACCTACGAGGTGGTGGAGCGGGACGGCGAGAATGTGCTGGTGGTGGATGCCAGCGAGAAGAACTGGGGACCTGGCTATCTCAACTTCCAGCTCGGCTTCTCCGATGACTTCGAGAGCAGCTCCAACTACAACGTCGGCATGTCCTATACCCTGACCAACGTCAACGACTGGGGCGCCGAGTGGCTGACCGAGGCGTCGCTCGGCACGGCCAAGCACCTCAAGACCGACTTCTATACGCCACTCGAGCCCTCCCAGACCTTCTATGGCGAGGCGAGCCTGGCTTATGACAAGACCGAGCGCCGGGTCTTCTTCCCGGAGGAAGATGTGCAGCTGTCCGGAGTCCGTTACCTGGACTCGGAGTACAGCTTCACCAGCGTGGATCTCGCCGTCGGTTGGAATCGGCAGCCCTGGAGCAGGGTGTCCCTGGGGCTGGAAGGCCAGGTGGGCAGCGTCGATGTCCAGAACCTGTCCGACGCGAGTGCGGATGCCACCGCCTGGGGGCCCTACATTCGCTTCGAGCACGACACCCTCGACAGCCGCTACTTCCCCTACGAGGGAATCTACTGGGACATCAAGGGGGGCTACTCCCACATCAAGATTGAGCCGACCGGCGAGCCGACGGAGAACACCGAGGGGCTTAATTACCACCTGGCGATGATCAAGCCCTGGTCATGGGGACGGCACAGTCTCAACCTGATGCTGGAAGGGGGCGGCTCCTCCTCGGAGGAAGAGGTGCCGCTGTTCGTACAGGATCTCGGCGGTCTGTTCCGGCTATCCGGCTTCCAGCACTACCAGCTGAGCGGCCGCTACAGTCTGTTCAGCGGTCTGCGCTACATCTACCGGGTGGCGGACAACGACTTCGGGGCCATCAAGGCACCCCTGTTCCTCGGGGGATCTCTCGAGCAGGGTGGAGTCTGGGACAAGGGAGCCGACATCAGCCTGGAGTCCTCCTACACCGCCGGCTCCGTCTATGTGGGGGTGGAGAGCTTCCTCGGCCCCATCTTCCTCGGCTATGGCATGGCGGAGGGGGGGCATGACATGTTCTATCTGCAATTGGGCACTACGTTCCAATAAGGGTGAAATGCTGACTTTTTGTTAACTTGTCTGTGTTGTGTGTCTTGTCAGTTTAAAAAAATCTAACTGGCTTATATGGTTATGCTGGTTTGATGAATAACTGCACAGGGTTTGGATTTTAATTAGTCGTTAAAACTTATATAGTGGGGGGCACCCTACGGGTGTCCCGCAAGGACGATCGCCGCGAGCTTGGGCGAACCCCAAAAAAAGACCAAAGAGGAATTAGTCGTGCTTGAAACATACCGTAAACACGTCGCAGAACGTGCCGCCGAGGGCGTGGTTGCCAAACCTCTGGATGCAGAGCAGGTCGCCGCCCTGGTTGAACTGCTCAAGAACCCCCCCGCCGGTGAACATGATTTTCTGAAAGAACTGTTGTCCTCCCGCATTCCCCCGGGTGTTGATGAAGCGGCCTATGTCAAAGCCGGCTTCCTCACCGCCGTCGCCAAGGGCGAGGCTCACTCTCCCATCCTGACTGCGGCCGAAGCGGTCGAGCTGCTCGGCACCATGCAGGGTGGTTACAACATCCAGCCGCTGATCGATCTGCTGGATGACGCCGAGCTGGCTCCTCTTGCTGCCAAGGGCCTCTCCCACACCCTGCTGATGTTTGACTCCTTCCACGACGTGGAAGAGAAGGCGAAGGCGGGCAATGCCCACGCCCAGCAGGTGCTGCAATCCTGGGCCGATGCCGAGTGGTTCCTGAACCGCCCCGCCCTGGCCGAGAAGATCACCGTCACCGTGTTCAAGGTGACCGGCGAGACCAACACCGATGATCTGTCCCCTGCACCGGATGCCTGGTCCCGTCCCGATATCCCGCTCCATGCCCTGGCGATGTTGAAGAACGCCCGTCCCGGCATCACCCCGGACAAGGACGGCGTCATCGGCCCCGTCAAGGCCATCGAAGAGCTCAAGCAGACCGGTTTCCCGCTGGCGTACGTCGGTGACGTGGTCGGTACCGGCTCTTCACGCAAATCTGCCACCAACTCGGTGCTCTGGTTCATGGGCGACGACATTCCGTTCGTGCCGAACAAGCGCGCCGGCGGCGTCTGCCTCGGCGGCAAGATTGCCCCCATCTTCTTCAACACCATGGAAGATGCTGGCGCCCTGCCCATCGAAGTGGACGTCTCCAAACTGGAGATGGGCGATGTCATCGACATCTTCCCCTATGAGGGCAAGATCACCCGTCACGGCACCGACGAGGTGCTGGCCCGCTTTGAACTGAAAACCGAGGTGCTGATCGACGAAGTGCGCGCCGGTGGCCGTATTCCGCTGATCATCGGCCGCGGCCTGACCGACAAGGCCCGCGAGGCCTTAGGGTTGCCGTTCTCTACCGTGTTCCGTCGCCCGCAACCGGTGGCCGACACCGGCAAGGGTTACACCCTGGCCCAGAAGATGGTGGGCAAGGCGTGCGGCGTGCAGGGCATTCGCCCGGGCACCTACTGCGAGCCCCGCATGACCACGGTCGGCTCCCAGGACACCACGGGCCCCATGACCCGCGACGAGCTCAAAGATCTGGCTTGCCTCGGTTTCTCCGCCGATCTGACCATGCAGTCCTTCTGCCACACCGCGGCCTATCCCAAGCCCATCGACGTGCAGACCCACCACACCCTGCCGGACTTCATCATGAACCGCGGCGGTGTGAGCCTGCGCCCGGGTGACGGTGTCATCCACTCCTGGCTGAACCGCATGCTGTTGCCGGATACCGTGGGTACCGGTGGTGACTCCCACACCCGCTTCCCCATCGGGATCTCCTTCCCGGCGGGCTCCGGTCTGGTGGCGTTCGCCGCCGCCACCGGTGTGATGCCGCTGGACATGCCGGAATCCGTGCTGGTGCGCTTCAAGGGCGAGCTGCAGCCGGGCATCACATTGCGTGACCTGGTCCATGCCATCCCCTACGCTGCCATCCAGAAGGGGCTGCTGACCGTCGAGAAGGCAGGCAAGAAGAACATCTTCTCCGGCCGCATCCTCGAGATCGAAGGTCTGCCGACCCTGAAGGTGGAGCAGGCGTTCGAGCTGGCCGATGCCAGCGCCGAGCGCTCCGCCGCTGGTTGCACCATCAAGCTGGATCAGGCGCCGATCATCGAGTACCTGAAGTCCAACATCGTGATGCTGAAATGGATGCTGTCCGAAGGCTACGGCGACGTGCGCACCATCACCCGTCGTATCAAGGGGATGGAAGAGTGGCTGGCCAACCCGGTGCTGATGGAAGCGGACAAGGATGCCGAGTACGCCGAAATCATCGAGATCGATCTGGCCACCATCAAGGAGCCCATCCTCTGTGCGCCGAACGATCCTGACGACGCTCGCCTGCTGAGCGACGTGGCTGGCAGCCAGATCGATGAGGTATTCATCGGTTCCTGCATGACCAACATCGGCCACTTCCGCGCCGCCGGCAAGCTGCTCGAGAAGTATCAGGGTGAGCTGCCGACCCGCATGTGGATCGCCCCGCCCACCAAGATGGACAAGGATCAGCTGACCGAAGAGGGCTACTACGGCATCTTTGGTCGCGTTGGTGCCCGCATCGAGATCCCGGGCTGCTCCCTGTGCATGGGCAACCAGGCGCGCGTAGCGGAAGGGGCCTCCGTGGTCTCCACCTCCACCCGCAACTTCCCGAACCGTCTGGGCAAGGGCGCCAACGTCTATCTGGCCTCCGCCGAGCTGGCTGCGGTTGCCGCCATCATCGGCAAGATCCCGACCGTGGCGGAGTACCTGCAGTACGCCAAGACCCTGGATGCCACGGCGGCAGATACTTACCGCTACCTCAACTTCAACGAGATCGCCTCTTACACCAAGAAGGCCGATGCGGTGATTTTGCAACAGGCGGTCTAAGGACTGACTGGTTGGACTCTCCACCCGATATAAACAATGCCGCGTCTCTACGCGGCATTTTCCATTTATGGCGGTTGCGCAATAATGGGCAGCCAATCTCCCGCCACTGCGTCGTCGATGCATTTACCAGTGCGCTGCGTTAGGTTGTCTGGCCTGGATGGTCCCATTGTCTTCTGTGTGAAGTGGGCGTTATTTCACTGTGGCGCTTGCCGGGGCAAGCCTGCGAATTGCGGCGTGGTTTCTATGTTTCTGTTCCGGATTGATCTGGCCCGTACGAGATGGCGCCTTGGCTGCACCCTGCTGGTATTGACTCTGCCATTACTGGCGGGAGGCTGGATGGTACACGGCAGCTACGAGCAGGAGTTGAAGGCGGACGCCAGCGCCTCTGCCCACAAGGCCAAGACCTTGTTGGAGCACATGTTGGATCAGGCCGAACAGGCCAATCTGGAGGCATTGTCGCTGGTGAACCGCCCCTGCGTCGACAATCTGCTGTTGCTGCGCAAGAGAGTGGCCCTCGAGCCTTTCCTGCGCTCAGTCAACCTGGCGCGCGGCGGCGTGATCCGTTGTTCTTCATTGTTTGGCCCCGTCCATGAAGTGGATGACGGCACTATCTACACCGGAAACAAGCTGCTGCTGATGAACGGCAACAAGGTGCGCCTGGATCATCCGCTGCTGGTGGTGCGCCATGAGCGCGGGCACGATGTGGCGCTGAGCGCCATCGACAGCACCCAGCTCAGCTTCATGCTCGCCATGAGCAGTGATACCAGCGAGCTGTTCCTGCAGGTGGGGTCGGACTGGATCGATGAATCCGGACATCACCAGAACCAGCCCCCCAGGCTGTACAGCAAGATCAGCCTTGAACTCTCCTCCCACCGCTACCCCTTCGCCATCCATGCAGGCTATGCCATGCCGCTCTACTGGCACACCCTGTGGGAGGCTCGTCATCTGGCCCTGCTGTGGCTGGCAGGGACCTCGGTGTTGCTCGCACTGCTGGTATGGTGGGTGCTGGGTCGTCCGGGTTCCCAGACGGATGAGCTGAGGCGCGGGCTGCTGGCGGGGGAGTTTGTCCCCTACCTGCAACCCCTGATGGCCAGCGACGACGGCAGGATGGTCGGGGCGGAGGTGCTGATGCGCTGGCGCCACCCGAGATCTGGCTTGATCCGCCCCGATCTCTTCATCCCCCAGGCGGAAGAGTCTGGGCTGATCGTGCCCATGACCACTCATCTCATGAAGGTCGTGGCCCAGCGTCTGAAGCCGGTGCAAACCCGGCTGCCTGACGCTTTTCACATCAGCTTCAACATCAGCGCCGCCCACTGCCGGGATCTTTCCCTGCTGGCGGAGTGTCGCGCCTTCCTCGCGCATTTTGTGCCGGGGCGGGTGGTGCTGGTGCTGGAACTCACCGAGCGGGAGCTGCTGGTGACCAACCCGCAGACGCTCTCCTTGTTCCGCCAGCTCGACGAGATGGGCGTGCGGCTCTCCATCGATGACTTCGGCACCGGTCACTCCAGCCTTCACTACCTGCAACAGTTCCACGTGGACTATCTCAAGATCGATCGCTCCTTCATCGGTCGCATCGGGACCGAGTCGCTGTCCGAGCATATCGTCGACAACGTCATCGACCTCGGCCGGCGGCTGGGCCTCTCCCTGGTAGCCGAAGGAGTGGAGACGGAGCAACAGGCCGCCTACCTCAGGGGCAAGGGGGTTCAGTATCTGCAGGGGTTCCTGTTCGCCCGTCCTATGCCACTGCGCCAGTTCTGCCGGAAACTGACGACGGCGGAGAGATACACTCCCGCCGTCGAGCGCGCCACCCAGGCTTGATGCGGCTCAGCGCACCAGACCGTGCAACCAGTTCGCCAGGGTCTCGTGGGCGCTGCCGGGTTCGGGCGGCGCGGGGGCGAGCAGGTGATAACCGGTGCCATCTGGGATGAATCCGAGCGGGGCGGCCAGCAGGCCGGCGGCGACATCGTCGCACACCAGTCGGTAAGGGCCGATGGCGACGCCAAGGCCCGCCACGGCGGCCTGCAGGCTGAAGTAGAAGTGCTCGAAGGTCTGGGTCGGCGCCTCGTCGCTCGCACCCTGTCCGGCCTGCGCCTGCCAGCTTTGCCAGGCGGCGGGACGGGTCCTGGTGTGCAGGCGGGGGGCCGAGGCGCGCAGAGCCGGCAGCTCTCCTCCTAGCTCGAAAAACTGCGCCACCTTGCCCGGCTGGCAGACAGGCCCGGTCAGCTCCTCGAACAGCAGCTGGCTGTGCAGATCCTCGGGCCAGTCGAAGTCGTTGCGGCGGATGGCGAGATCGATGCCGCTGCCAAAGCTGAGGGCGCCGCCCCCCGCCATCAGATGGACGTCCAGCTCGGGGTGCAGGGCCTGAAATGCGGGCCAGCGCGGGATCAGCCAGCGCATCAGCAGGGTGGGCTCGCAGGAGAGCACCAGCGACTGGGGGCGGCTCTGCTGGCGCAGCGCCTGGGCCGTTTCCCGGATCTGGCCCAGCCCCTCCCTGACCGCCTGATAGAGCCGCTCACCCGCCTCGGTCAGGAAGACCCGGCGCTGGCGCCGCTCGAACAGCCTGACGCCCAGGTCTTCCTCCAGCAGGCGCACCGCCCGGCTGATGGCGCCATGGGTGAGGTGCAGCTCGTCGGCGGCGCGGCCGAAGTGCTCGGTGCGGGCCGCCACCTCGAAGCAGCGCAGGGCCGTCAGGGAGGGAAGCGAGAGGGTTTTCTGTGAATTTTTCTCACCGTTCATGTCAGAAATCATCGTTCGTCATGGGGGTTATTGCCAAATAAAATAGCCGATATCCCATGTGATCAGGACTATTTTCATGACCGAACTGTTAGCCGTAGTAGCCATCACCTTCTTTGCCGTCATCAGCCCGGGCCCGGATTTTGCCATGGTGTCGCGCAACAGCCTGCTGCTCTCCCGTCGTACCGGCGTGCTGACGGCGCTCGGCATCGCGGCCGGGGTCTGTGTCCACGTGAGCTACACCCTGCTGGGGGTCGGCCTGCTGATCCAACAGTCCCTCTGGCTGTTCAACCTCATCAAGCTGGCGGGGGCGGCCTACCTCATCTTCCTCGGCATCAAGATGCTGCGGGCCCAGCCCGAGACCGGGGAGGAGCTGGCCAGTCAGCCAGCCCTCTCCAGCCTGGGGGCGCTGCGTACCGGTTTTCTGACCAATGTGCTCAACCCCAAGACCACCATCTTCATCGTCAGTCTCTTCATGCAGGTGGTGCAGCCGCAGACGCCGCTGGCGGTCCAGCTCGGCTACGGCGCCTTCATCGTGCTGGCCCACGCCCTCTGGTTCAGCGCGGTGGCGCTCTTCTTCTCCAGCTCGTCGGTACGGTCCCGCCTGTTGGCGGTGCGCCACTGGATCGATCGGATCTTTGGCGGTCTGCTGGTGGGATTCGGCATGCTGCTGGCACTGACCCAGCCCTCGCGCTGAGGGGAGGGGGGCGGGTCCCCCTTATCCACCCTCGAACAGCAGGGGCTTGTTTTTCATGCCTTGGCGCGCGCTTTTCGGTAGAATTGCCGCTCATTTTGAAGTCAGATGAGGCGCGGTATGACGGTCAGGTTCCAGGCATTTCACAGCATCAAGGCGATCGGTAATCGGGAGGTGCTGTTCAACTGGTCCAGGACCAACCCGCTCGGCGCCCTGGATCAGGTGTGGCGCCCGCAAAACCGCGACGAGCTGCAGCAACTGCTGCGGGAATACCCGGAGCGCAAGCTGCGCCTCATCGGTTCCGGCCTCTCCTTCGAACCCATCCACAGCGTCTATGCCGAGGGCAGCCAGGCGCTGCTGGTGGACCTGCACCACCTGCGCGGTCAGCTGGACAAGAGTGTCGATACCGTGACCTATCAGGCGGGCACGCCGCTCGATACCGTCTATGCGGATCTCATCGCCATGGATCGGATGCTGCCGGCGTCCCCCGGGGTCATTGGCATTCAGACCCTGGGCGGGGCGCTCAGCACCGGCACCCACGGCCAGGGGCTGCATCAGTCCTCCCTGTGCGACGCGGTGGAGGCCCTGACGGTGATGCTGGCCAATGGCGACATCATAGGCGTGGATCGCACGGACCCGCGCTTCGGCGCCTTCGTGATGGGGATGGGGATGCTCGGCGTGCTGCTCGACGTGCGCCTGCGCACCGTGCCGAACCGGATCATGCGCTGCACCAAGTTCACCACCGACTACCCCTTCCTGCTGGCCCACAACGAGCGGCTCAACCGGGAACACGCCTTCGTCAAGAGCTGGTGGTTCGCCTGGACCGGCGAGAGCCACATCTGGCTGGTTGACCCGGCAAGCGACGAGGAGGTGGCCCGTTATCGCGCCGGGGGCAGCGAGCCGCTGCTGCTGGAGGGGGACGCCGACAGCGCCATGAATGCCGCCCTCAATACCACCATAGACGCGACCCTGCAGAAGATGGCCAGAGACACCAAGGACGAGGCCAGGGCCGGGGAGCACTTCGAGACGGTGCGCCGCTTCAAGGATGCCTCTGATCTCGTGGGCAACGTCTACCAGATCCTCTGCAAGGGGATACCGGCGCCCCAGATCAACTGCGAGGTGGCCGTGCCCCTCGAGCGCATGCAGGAGGCACTGGCGATACTGCAGCACTGGCAGGAGCGCAACCCGGGGGCGCTGCACTACCCCTTTATCCTGCGCTGCACCGGCCCCTCTGAGGCTTGGCTCAGCGCCGCCTATGGCAAGCCGGTGTGCTGGATAGGGTTCCTGGTCTATCTGGCGGCGGACGGCACCTTCGTGGGCGGCTCCATGGAGCAGATGCGCGAGCTGCAGCAGTTGCTGGTGCCGCTCGGCGGCACGCCGCATTTTGGCAAGCACTTGGCGATGGATCTCTATGACTTCCCGGCCCTGCTGCCACGCTGGCACGACTTCCTGGCCTTGAAGCGCGAGCTCGACCCCCACGGCCGCTTCGAGAATCGCTGGCTCGGCGAGCTGTTTGCCAACCGGTAAGGATTGAACATGACCGATATGCAAGACCCCCGCGTACTCATCACCCTGCCGATCAGAAGGGAGTCATCGAGATGACAGATATGCAAGACACCCGAATCCCCGTGACCCTGCTGACCGGCTTTCTCGGCAGCGGCAAGACCACCTTGCTCAATTACTGGGTCAAGCAGCCGGAGCTCGGCGAGTGCGCGGTGCTTATCAACGAGTTCGGCTCGGTGGGGTTGGATCACCATCTGGTGCAACAGGTGGACGAGCAGGTGATGCTGCTCGACTCCGGCTGCATCTGCTGCTCGGTGCAGGGCTCCCTGGTGGAGGCGCTGCAGGGGCTGTTTATGAAGGCTATTCAGCGCAAGATCAAACCGTTCAAGCGGCTGATTATCGAAACCACCGGTCTGGCCGATCCGGCCCCCGTGCTCTTTACCCTGCGCGAAGAGGGCTTTATCGCCCAGCGCTACCGCTTCGATGGCACCGTCACAGTGGTGGATGCCGGTCATATCGAGCAGCAGCTGGCAGCCCAGTATGAGGCGGTGAAACAGGTAGCGCTGGCGGATCTGCTGGTGGTGAGCAAGGGGGATCTGGTGGACGGCGAGCAGCTGGCTCGGGTCGAAGCCCAGCTGGCGGCCCTCAACCCGGCGGCCCCCATCCAGCAGGTGACCAATGGCGAACTGTCGCCAGCGGTGCTGGAGAAGCTTGGCGCCTACAACGAAGCGGCCGGGCGCGATGTGCGCCAGCTGCTGGCCTGGCTGCGCACCGAATCCCCCAAGCAGGGGCTGGCCTCGCCGATGCAGCCAAAGATGAAGCCGTTCGCTGCCAAGGTGGGCACGGCCGCGCCGACCCATTTCGAGCATGGCAACATCGAGAGCTTCTCCCTGCGCATCGGCGAGCCGCTCAAGCCGTTCCGCCTGCTGGCCGCTATCGATGCGGTGCAGGGGCAGTATGGCGACGCCCTGCTGCGGCTCAAGGGGATTTTGCAGCTGGAGGGAGAGAGCCAGCCGGTGGTGATCCACGGCGTCCACGGCCAGCTCTATCCGTTGCAGGCGCTGGGGGAGTGGCCGGAGGGCAAAGCCCAGTCCAGGCTGGTGTTTATCGTGAAAAGCCAGGACAAGGCGGGCATAGAGCGACTCTTCATGGAGACTCTCAAGGCCCCGGAGCCCAGCCTGGAAGAGCAACTCAGGGCCATGCTCGGCCAGCCGGATGCCTGATATGCTGATCTGACCTGCCCAGTCTGCAAACCTGAGTGCGGGTCTTTTTCTATTTGAAGAAGAGGTGACAGCTCATGCCTGAAAGCGCACAGATGGTGACTCCTGCCCAACGCAAATGGCTGCCCTGGTTGACTGCGGTCGGTTTCTTCATGCAGACGCTGGATGGCACCATCCTCAACACCGCCTTGCCCAACATGGCCGAGACCCTGGGGGAGAGCCCGCTGCAGATGCAGTCGGTGGTGATCGCCTACATGCTGACAGTGGCCCTGCTCATTCCCGCTTCCGGCTGGCTGGCGGACCGATTCGGCACTCGCCGCATCTATCTGGCCGCCATCCTGCTGTTTACCCTGGGGTCGCTCGCCTGTGCGGCCGCGAACACCCTGCCGATGCTGGTGGCTGCCCGGGTGCTGCAAGGGGTGGGCGGCGCCCTGCTGATGCCCATAGGACGCCTTGCCGTGCTGCGGGTCTACAGCAAGCACGAGCTGCTGCGGGTGATGTCCTTCGTCACCATTCCCGGCCTGGTGGGGCCGCTGATCGGCCCGGCTCTGGGGGGCTGGCTGGTGGAAGTGGCGAGCTGGCACTGGGTGTTTCTCATCAATCTGCCGGTGGGAATACTCGGCTTTATCGCGAGCTGGTACTTCATGCCGGACTTGCGGCAAGGCACGGCCACGTTCGACTGGCAGGGATTTGTGATGTTCAGCGCCGGCATGGTGCTGGTGTCGGTGGGTTTGCAGGGGCTGGGGGAGCACAGCATCTCCACCGGCTGGGCGCTGTTTGCCCTGCTGTTCGGTCTGGCCGCCATGGCGAGCTACTGGCTCTATGCCGCCAATGCCGAGGAGCCGCTGTTCAGTCTGGCGCTGTTCAAGACCAGCACCTTCGCCATCGGCATCTGGGGTAACCTGTTTGCCCGTCTCGGCAGCGGTGCCATGCCGTTTCTCACCCCGCTGTTTCTGCAACTGGGGCTCGGCTTCTCGCCGAGCAAGGCGGGGATGACCATGATCCCCACCGTGTTGGGGGCCATGCTGACCAAGACGCTGGTGAACAGGTTGATCCCGCGCATCGGTTATCGCCGCATCCTGATCGGCAATACCCTGGCACTCGGGGCCATGATCGCCAGCTTCTCCCTCATCGACAACC
This sequence comes from Aeromonas media, assembly GCF_000819985.1. Taxonomy (GTDB): domain Bacteria; phylum Pseudomonadota; class Gammaproteobacteria; order Enterobacterales; family Aeromonadaceae; genus Aeromonas; species Aeromonas media. The sequence continues at coordinate 26,447 of NZ_CDBZ01000010.1, forward strand.
AGGTGCCCTACGGGGTGTTGCTGGGTTGGCTGGCGGTGTTCGGCGCCATCAACTCGCTGCAGTTCTCCGCCATGAACACGCTCACACTGCAAGACTTGAGCGCCGAGCACGCCAGCAGTGGCAACGGCCTGCTCTCTGTGGTGATGCAGCTCTCTATGAGTCTTGGGGTGGCCATCGCCGCCAGCCTGCTCGGGCTCTTTTCCGCCGGACTGCCGGCCCAGGATAGCGAGCGCTGGCTCGGCGGCTTCCACCTCACTTATCTGTGCATCGGTCTGATGTCCATGCTGGCGGCGCTCATCTTTGCCCAACTGGCGAGGAAGGAGGGCAGGGAGTAAAAGCCAGGGGTAGATGTCAGGCCTGGGCGGGCAGGTAGCTGACCTGGCAGGGCAGACGCGCCAGCAGGCTGGCAAGATGTTCGGTAGCCAGCAGCAAGGTCAGCTCGGGGTGGCCCGGGGTCCAGGTGAAAGCGTGGTGGGCCAACAGGGCCGGATCCACCAGCAGCGGGATATCGGCGTGGGGCAGGAAGGGGCAGACGGCCCCCGGCAGGCAGCCGATCTGCGCCTGCATCTCCTCGGCGCTGCAGATGGAGGGCTTGGCACCGAGGATAGCCTTGACCGCCTTGCTGTCGAGCCGCCCCTCCCTGTGGGTCAGCAGCAGGGCGAAGCGGCCATCCTTGAACTTGAGAAACAGAGTCTTGCTGAACTCCGCCTGCCAGCCGAGGCGGGCCTTGACCCGCTCGTCGGTGGCGTAATCGAGGATGGGCTCGTGCTCATAGCGCTGGTGGGGCAGCTCGGCCAGCAGCCGGCAGTTGAAGTCATGGATGGTGTCGAGTGGCATGGGGGGCTCCTGTGTCAGGGTCATGCTGCCAGCCGCACCGGCCCGGGCCCAATCATCCTTTCTGATGGCGGATAAGCGACAAGGGCAACGAGGTGCCCTTGTCGATCAGTGCGGCTGCAGTTCGACCGCATCCCAGTGGAAGGGAATGGGGCTGAGCCGCTGGGAGGCCTTGTCGTAGATATTCCACAGCTCGCCCAGGGGGCGGCCATCGACGGGATGGCGCAGGGCGGGGGCCAGCTCCGCCAGCGGCCAGAGCACGAAGGCGTTGGTGAGGATCTCGCCGCGGGGCAGTACCAGGGGCGCCTCGCAGACCAGATCGCCATAGAGCAGCAGATCGAGATCCAGGGTGCGCGGGGCGAACTTCTTGGCGTCCGGCTCGCGGCCATGGGCGAACTCCACGGCCCGCAGGCGCTGGCACAAGGTCGCCAGCGGCAGGTCAGTGTCGGCGCCGACCACCAGGTTATAGAAGGGGCGGCCATTGAAGCCCACCGCCTCGCTCTCGAATACCCTGGAGACAGCAAGCTGCCCAAACTCCGCCTGCAGGGCGTCGAGTCCGGCTCGGATGTGGTGCTCCCGTTCTATGTTCGACCCCAGGCTGATATAGATGCGGGTCATCAGCTGGCGCTCGCGGCCGGGGTGCGGTGACGCAGGATCTCCACCCCGACCCCGGCGGCATTGGGTACGGCGCCCGGCTTGGTCAGGGTAACCTTGACCCACTGCACCCGCTCGTCGTCCAGCACCAGGGCGGCCACTTGCTCAGCCATGGTTTCGACCAGCTCCACTACCTTGCTCTGGGCGTGATCACAGATCTTGCGGGAGAGGGTGGCGTAATCCAGCGCCAGATTGATATCGTCGGTTGCGGCGGCGGGTCGGTTGTCGAACCCCATCTCGAGATCGAAACAGAGCTTCTGGCGAATGCCCTTCTCCCACTCATATACCCCTATGGTGGTCAAAACCTCGAGTCCGCGAATAAACACCTTGTCCATGACAGTACTTCTTCTTTACTCTTGATGGGCTGTGAAAACAGCGCAGGGATGCAGGCCTGGCAAGCCGATTGCCGCTGGCGGCCGGTTTGGGCGACACGCTTTCGGGCAAGCCCAGACCAGAGAATGTGGCCCGCATCATACCCCATTCATATCGTGGTAAAAACGACCAAGATGACGGCCCTGACGATTTTGATGATTATTCTGGCCTATCTGGGCGGCTCGCTGTCCAGTGCCGTGCTGGTTTCCCGCCTCACGGGTCTGCCGGATCCCCGCGACCATGGCTCCCACAACCCGGGGGCGACCAATGTGCTGCGCCTCGGTGGGCGCATGGCGGCACTCATCGTCCTGTTGCTCGACGTGCTCAAGGGCATGGCTCCCGTCTATCTCGCCTGGTACCTGCAGATCAAGCCTGTCTATCTCGGTTTCATCGGTGTCGCCGCCTGTCTGGGTCACATGTATCCCATCTTCTTCCACTTTCGGGGCGGCAAGGGGGTCGCCACGGCGCTCGGCACCATGCTGCCCATCGGCTTTGCCATGGGGGGCGCCGCGATCGCCACCTGGTTGCTGGTGCTGCTGGTGAGCGGCTACTCTTCACTGGCCTCCATCGTTACCGTGCTGCTGACGCCACTCTTTACCTACCTGCTCAAACCGGAATATACCCTGCCGGTCTCCCTGCTCTCCTGCCTCATTCTGGTTCGCCATCACGAGAACATCACCCGCCTGCTCAGGGGCGAGGAATCCCGGCTCTGGGGCCGCCGGGGAGCGGCTTCCCCCACAGAAGTGATAAAAATGAGTGATGCTGCGCAAAAAAGAGACGAACGAGACGAAAAGTGAAATTTCCCGTTGACCACCTGCCCTAAAATCCGTTTAATAGCGCCCACGCCCAGATAGCTCAGTCGGTAGAGCAGGGGATTGAAAATCCCCGTGTCGGCGGTTCGATTCCGTCTCTGGGCACCAATATTTTGGTGCCATGAAAGAAAATTTTGTTCATGCACAACGATTTAAGTGTGCCGGCTTAGCTCAGTAGGTAGAGCAACTGACTTGTAATCAGTAGGTCACCAGTTCGATTCCGGTAGCCGGCACCATTTGCCCAGATAGCTCAGTCGGTAGAGCAGGGGATTGAAAATCCCCGTGTCGGCGGTTCGATTCCGTCTCTGGGCACCACCATCAAGGCGATGAGATAGCGATATCTGGTCTCCGATAGTTAATTCCTCCTTAGTTCAGTCGGTAGAACGGCGGACTGTTAATCCGTATGTCACTGGTTCAAGTCCAGTAGGAGGAGCCAATTAAAAAGACCCCTGTCGCAAGACAGGGGTCTTTTTTTATGGTCTCGCATGCGTATCCCCGCCGTCGGGATGCGCTCGCCAGGATGTTGGCCACAATGGCTTAACGGAAAGCTGAAAGTGCATTAAAAACAGGCAGTAAATGCTACATAAATGGTCTCGCCGCTTAAGCTCCTGTACAAGAACTGGTCGGTACAATGGTGCTCATATAGAACAAGGGCTATGAGCCCACAACTAGCATCGACGAGGCTGTGATGAACTTAAGACTGACACCTGTATGGATTGCATTGACATTGGCTGGCACGGTTGCTCACGCAAGTGACGACATCTACTTCGGTGCCGGTGTCGGTGCCGCTCACTTCAATGGCCTGAACAAGGTAGAAGGCGTGGAGAGTGGAACCGAAGACGCCTTCACCGGCAACCTCTTCATGGGTTACAACTTCAACGAAACGTTCGGTGCCGAACTGGGTTACCAGTACGCTGGCCGGGGCAATACCAACGGTGGCATCAACAACAACGCCTACGAAAATCAGGGTGCCACCCTGTCCGGTATCGCCCGTCTGCCGCTGGGAGAGGATTTTTCCCTGTTTGGTGAAGCGGGTGCCTACTGGTCGCACACCCACGGCTTTGGCGTGACGGATTCCCGCGTGTCGCCGATGGCTGGCGTCGGTCTGACCTACAAGTTGAACGATGCCCTGGATCTGCAGGCACGCTACCGCTACATGTGGGACGTGGCTGATTTGACCACTTACACCGGTGAGCAGTACAAGTCCAACCAGAGCGTGGCGACGCTGGAAGCGGTATATCACCCGTTCCGCACCTCCTACGTTGAGCCTGTTGCTGCTCCGGTCGTTACAGAAGCGGCTCCCGTGGTTGTCGAGAAGAACTTTGCCCTGAACTCCGACGTGCTGTTTGCCTTTGGCAAAGCCGAGCTGAAGGCTGAAGGTGTCGAGGCTCTGGATGGTCTGTACAAGCAAATCGTTGAATTCCAGCCCAAAGATGGCAGCGCCATCGTCATTGGTTACAGCGACCGCATCGGTTCCGAGGCTTATAACCAGAAGCTGTCCGAAGCCCGTGCCCGCACCGTGGCCGACTTCCTGGTCAGCAAGGGTCTGGCCACCAGCAAGATCGCCATCGAAGGCCGTGGTGAAGCCGACCCGGTCACCGGCACCCAGTGTGACGGCGTCAAGGGCAAGAATGAGCTGATCACCTGCCTGGCACCGGACCGCCGTGTCGAAGTCCGCGTCTCTGGCGTGCAGGAAGTGCAGCAATAAGCCGACGCCGCTCGGTGGATGTGAAGAGGGGATGCCATGGCATCCCCTCTTGTTTGTCGGGCTTGCGCTTCGCAGACGGGTAAAACCATCCGTCACGACGTCTGGTGCCCGATCCTTCTGCAATCGCTCGAAAATGTGTCGAACCCTTCCTCTTATACCTTCCCTGTCAGTGAGTTACAGCCATCATCTTGCCTAGTATGATGGCGTGACGAGCCTGTGTCCCGTTATCCTGCGTCATCCCGGTCCGGGCGTGCGGGCTTCTGATCCCCTCCCTCGACATCCCGAAGCGGGACAAATCCATGACAGAGGTAATCTATGAATGCGACAGAGCTGTGGCAGCTTTCTCCCGAGCAGTTCAACGAGTGGCGGCGGGAGAATGACTATCCATTGATTTGGACATTGCTGGTGGCCTCGCTACCTCATTTCGGCGACTGGATGACAGAGCAGAAAATAGAGAAAAGCGTCATCTTCCAGATCGGCATCGCCCGTTTCATCAGCTCGCGATCCGTGCTCAGCCTCTGCGTCTACATGAGCGATGACAAGATAAGGCTGTATGAGACTGCCTCGAGTGCTCTGGAGTCCCTGCGCAAGAGCGGCCTCATCCGCTCCGAATCCCGCTTCGAGCCTTACTGCATGTGGCTGGCCGGCAAGTACGGCAAGGACGAGGTGAAACGGGTGCAGAGCCTGCTCTCCGTTTCCGAGAACAACAAGGGGGAGGCCCAGGTGCTGGGCAAGCATCGCCTGCTCAACATCGGCGGCGTCGAGCTCAAGAGCCCCATTATCTCCGGCCGGCTGCTCGACTTCACCTGCCTGGACGAGCTCTCGCTGGACGGTGCCGTCAACAACTCCAAGGTCTATTTGTGGCACTGCTCGGCCAAGGGGGTGAGGGTCAACGGCGGGGTGATCGGGCTCGATCTGTTCGATTCCCTGCTGTGGGACCACAGGGCCTGGGCCAAGAAGCGGGAGCTGGCGCTGGAGGACGGGGTGTTTCAGGAGTTCACCATAGAGTGCGAGGAGATCCGCTTTCACTCCTCCCGGGCCGTGCTGAAAAACTTCAACGTCAGTGCCAAGAACTTCGATGCCACCATGGAGCACACCAATCTGGACAAGGTGCAGGTGGTCTACAACGAGAATGGCCGGATCGATCACAACGAAGCCAGCAAGCTTTACCGCAATGCCAAGCGACTCTTCTCCAGCGTGGGGGACACCGTGGATGCCGGTGAATGCTACTACAAGGAGAAGCTGCACGAGATGAAATCCCTGGCGCGTCCAAGGGAGCTGTTCAGGGAGCGCTGGTTGCGCAGCGGCTTGATGAAGAAGGGGTGGCTCTCTCTGCTGTGCTACCTCAAGTGTGCCGGCAAGTTTGTCAGCTTCATCACCTGGGGATTTGGCGAGCGGCCCATCAGAAGTCTGCTGATGTCGATGGGGGTCATCCTGCTGGCGACCCTGACCTACTTCCTGGCGCCGGAATCCGTGACCCATGGCCACCTGGGGCGCTCCCTCTACTTCAGCATAGTGACCTTCGTGACCCTGGGTTACGGCGATATCTCCCAGACCTCCTCTCCCCTCCAGCTGTTGTCGGCCATAGAGGCGTTCTGCGGCATGTTTCTGACCGGTCTCTTCCTCGCCGGCTTTGCTTCGAAAACCAAGCAGTACTGACGACCAGGCTGGCGGTGAGGGGGCAGCCAGCCCCGCCGCCAGAGGCTGAACGTCCATCGATCCCCCCTTCTTCCTTGACGCAGCGGCAGTGGAGCGACTTTATTTAGAGTCATCGGTCGCGATCGCGATGGATGGCGCGGCAAGCGTTGTACGAGAGAAACACACAGGGGAGCGAGAGCGGTATCGAACAGTCCACAATCGAAGCATAGAAGGAATAACGCTATGATATTGAATCACTTATGGGGATTGTATGCGCATCCTCACACCGAATGGCATACCATAGACGAGCGGCATGACAGTTTCCGAAACAGTCTGACCCATATCCTGATCGTGGCCCTTATCCCCCCCATCTGCGCCTATTATTCCGCCGTACACATTGGCTGGAGCATTGGTGTCGGGGATCCCATCACCCTGACCGCGAACAGCGCTCTCATGCTGTCGATAGCCATGTACGTGACGCTCATCATCGGCGTCCTCGCGCTCTCCTATCTGGTGCACTGGATGGGTCACACCTTTGGCTCGGATCCCAGCTACACGACGTCGCTCGAGCTCGCAGCCTACACCTCCACACCGCTGTTCATGGTCGGTTTCTCCGCGTTCTTCCCGCACCTCTGGTTCGTGATGATCATCGGACTCATCGGACTCAGCTACTCGGTTTACCTGCTCTATGTGGGGGTGCCTATCCTGATGCACATTCCCAAGGAGCAGGGGTTCATCTATGCCAGCTCCGTGGTCACGGTCGGCCTGGTGTTGCTGGTCTGCGTGCTGGCAGCCACGGCCATTCTGTGGGGATCCGGTTTTGGTCCCGTGTTTACCCAGTAGCCAGCAAGCCGGCAGAAACGACAAGGGCGCCATCATGGCGCCCTTGTCGTGGTACTGGCTCACGCATCTCTGGTTGAGGCAATCCGACGGGGCTGCCCCAACCAGTATCAGCGCGGGTTGCCGCTGCCGATGCCGAACGGGATGCGGTAGTCACTGCTCTGATCCCCGAGGCTCAGGGTCAGCCTGCCCTGGGTGCGGCTCGGGATCTGCACCTGCTGGGTGCCCATCAGGTTGGCGTGGACGGAAGCCACCACATCACCAGACTCGTCGCGTACCTCCAGCATGGGGTTGGCATTGCCAGCGACAGCCGCACTGGTATGCCAGTTCACGAACAATACACCAGGAGCGGCATTGAAGTCGGCGGGGACGGCAGCCTGGGCAACACCGACACTCATCAGGCCTGCGACGGCCAGCATCTTGATTACATTTTTCATGTTCATTCACTCTCTTGATTTTTATGTCATTGGCAAGGCCGGTTCGGCCCGCATCAACGCATCCTTGCAAGAGGTCATTCAAATAATATGCAGTTCTTTTGCTGACATCAGATACCAACTTTAGGGGGCACAGTCCGGAACGACCTGTTATTTGGCGGCTTGGCTATCCTGCCTAAGCGATGTAGGAATGGTAATCAGGATCTTGAGCGGTTGTTAGCGAGATAAACTGGCCTATATGTTCAAAAAAAATGAACAAAATATAAGCGAGTGACCGCCCCAGACTCCAGGGTGTAAGCCGATACGGCCATAGAAAGCGGCGATTGACACCGGATTGTCATCTGAAGCGCTTAGGGTGCAACCTTATTTTCAATATGGTTCAAGGATGACTATGTTCCGCCTCTCTTCCCTCGCGCTCTCTGCCGGTCTGGCTATGACACTGCTGACCGGTTGCAACTCGGATAACGACTCCTCTTCGGCCACCGGGTCCGACTACCAGTACAGTACCAAGGCTGTCTATGTCGCTCGCCAGGATGCGGGCAGTTATGAAGCGGCGTCAGCCGGCTTCACCCCCGTCTTCACCGAACTGGTTGCCCGACATGGCTCCCGTTCCCTGTCCAGCCCCAAGTATGACGTGCTGACCAGGCAAATCTGGGATGCGGCTTCCCGGCAGGGGGCGCTGACCGATCTAGGTCAGAAGCTTGGCGCCAAGGTGGACGCGGTCACCGCAGCCAACCGGCAATTGGGCTATGGCCTGCTCTCTGCGGTCGGCAAGGAGGAACATGCCCTGCTGGCGACCCGTCTGGCCGAGCGGCTGCCGGCCCTGCTCGGCAAGGGAGGTGTGCCCGGTTGTATCCGGGTCGAGACCTCGGGCAAGGACAGAGCCAACGAGAGCGCCTACTACTTCATGGAGAGCCTGGCCAAACGGGTCGATTTCATCACTGACAGCAAGGCTTGTTACGTGAGCCAGCAGACCCCCTCCGAGATCGACAAGGGGCTGCGCAACAAGTTCGAGCTCTACTTCCACAAGACGGAGCCGGAAGGGGATTACCTCCAGTACCTGCCCGCCTTCCAGGCCTATATGGCGTTCGTCGGGGATGAGGAGGCGGGCGTGTCCCCGGCGCCCGAGCTGAGCGAAGCGCTCGGTGGCCTCAAGACCCTGCCCCAGACCCGGGTGATGGCGCGCGAGATGCTTGAACGCCTCTACAGCAAGGCGTTCGTCGACGAGCTGGCTGCCGGCGTCGAATATGTGGCGGTGAACCCGGAAGATGGTGACAAGACCTATGTGCGTGACGAGGTGGATGCCGCCCTCATGCTCTACAACCTCTTCATCATTGGCCCGGGGATGATCCGCGAGGCGCAGGCGCAAGGGGCACCCTGGGATCTGGAGCAGTTCATCACCCCGGAGGAGTCGGCCTGGTTCTCCTACCTCTCCGATGCCGAGGACTTCTACGAGAAGGGGCCGAGCCTTGCCAGCCAGCGCGCTACCTACGCCGTGGCCCAGCCCCTGCTCGACGGCCTGTTCGACGAGGTGCAGACCCAGGTGGTCGAAGGGGCCGGCGAGCACGTCGCCAAGCTGCGCTTTGCCCATGCCGAGACCTTGATCCCGCTGGCGGCACTGATGCAGCTGGAAGGCAGCCGTCAGAGCGCCCAGCCTGGCGTGCTGATGAGTCAGGCCAACAACGAATGGCGCGGCGGCTGGGTCTCTCCTTATGCGGCCAACATCCAGTGGGACGTTTACCGTAACGACGCAGGCCGGGTGCTGGTGAAGATGCTCTACAACGAGAAGGAGCTTGCCTTCAAGGCCGGTTGCTCTCCCATCGCGGTCGGCAGCTTCTTCTATGACTTCGGCGAGCTCAAGCGTTGCTACGGTTATCCGTCCTGACACCCGCCCCTTGCCTTTGATAGAGCGGGCCTGTCATCACAGGCCCGCTCTGTTTGGCGGCGTCACACCGGGTCGACGCGTCGTCGTCCTCCATGCCAGGTAGTGCCCATGGATGCGGCTATGATGGCGGCTATCCCGAGCCACTGGGTCGGAGGCAGTTGCTCCCCCAGCCACAACAATCCCATCAGGGCGCCCATGGCGGGCTCGCCGCTGGTCAGGATGCCGTAGCTCTTGAGCGGCAACCGACGCAGGGCAAACATCTCGAGGGAGTAGGGAATGGCACTGGAGAGCAGCCCCACCCCGGCGATGGTCAGCACCACGGGGAGGGTGAAAGTGACCTCGCTCGCCCCACCGAGGCCGAAGGGCAGCACCAGCAGGGTGCCCACCCACATGCCCAGCGCCGGCGCCTGCGCCCCCAGCAGGGCTCCTGCCCGCTTGCCGGTCAGCATGTAGAGCCCCCAGAACACCCCGGCCCCGAGCGCCAACGCCGCCCCCAGGGGATCGAGGGTCTGTTCGGCCGCCCGCAGCGGCAGCAACAACAGCAGGCCGACGATGGCCAGCGCCAGCCAGAGGAAGTCTGCCCGATGGCGGGAGCCGAGCAGCGCCACCGTCAAGGGGCCGATGAACTCGATGGCCAGCGCCACGCCGAGGGGGATCCGCTCGATCGCCAGATAGAAGAGCAGGTTCATGGCCCCAAGCGACAGCCCATAGGGGATGGCCCCCAGCAGGGTGCGCCGATCGAGGGGCATTCGCCAGAGACGAAACACCAGCGAGAGGAGCAGGGCGGCGCATCCCAGCCGGAACAGGGTCGTGCCTGCGGCTCCCAGCAGGGGGAACAAGGACTTGGCCAGGGAGGCGCCCAGGGTGATCGACAGCATGGCGAGGATGACCGCCAACAGGGAGGAGAGGGGGGTGGCGTTTGGCGGCATCTCGTTCACACCTGAGCAGGGAAAGGGAAGTAAAATATATCTGGCGATAGCCGTAATCTCAGTCTAAAACTGGACCTATTCGATAATTTTTATCTCTCTATCCCCATGACCGATAAGTTCGATCTGCTCATCCTCGCCGAGCTGCAACAGGATGCCCGTCTGCCCACGCCGGAGCTGGCCCACAGGGTCGGTCTTTCCGCCCCTGCCTGCTATCGCCGCGTTCGCGCCTTGCGGGAGTCGGGTCTCATCGAGCGGGAGGTGGCGTTGGTGGCCCCGGCGACCATGGGCTGGCCTATCACCATGCTGGTGCTTGTCACCCTGGAGCGGGATCACGGCCGTATCGTCGATGAGATGATTGGCGTTCTGAAAGGGGAGCCTGAGGTGATGGACCTCTGGTATGTGACGGGGGAGCAGGACTTCGTGCTGCAGGTCGCCGCCAGGGACATGGCGAGCTACGAGCAGTTCACCCGGCGGGTGCTGCATGCCAGGGAGCAGGTGCGCAGCTTCAAGACCCTGGTGGTCATGGGGCAGCACAAGCGTTGCGGCGCCTTGCTGCCAGGGTGAGGAAAGATGAGGGTGCCGCCGCCTTTCCCGGAATCAAAGGAGCGCGAAGGGGCCGTCAGGAAAACTAAAAGGGCAGGTACTACCTGCCCCTCTGTGTCAGTCGGGCTCCCCAGCAGCCAGCTCATCTGCCGTCATGGGCCGCAGCACTCTGCAGGGGTTGCCTACCGCGACCACCCCCGCCGGAATATCCCTGGTGACTACGGATCCCGCGCCGATGACGCTGTTGTCACCTATGGTGACGCCGGGGCAGATGACGACGCTGCCACCGATCCAGACGTTGTGGCCGATCCGCACCGGCTTGCCGAACTCCACCCCCTTGATGCGCGGCGCCACCGCCACCGGGTGGGCTGCGGTGTAGATCTGCACCCCGGGGGCCAGCAGCACGTTGTCACCTATGTGTACCTCGCACACGTCGAGAATGGTGCACCCCACGTTGGCGTAGAAGTTTTCGCCGACGAAGATGTTGGCACCATAGTCGCAGAAGAACGGCGGATTGATGGCGCACTCTTTGCCACGGCCGCCCAGCAGTTCATGGAGCAGGGCATCCCGTGCCGGCTTCTCCTGCCAGCTGGTGTTGAAGCTGTGATAGAGCCTGCGGCAGCGCTCCCGCGCCGCCCTGAGTTCGGGGTCACCCGCATCATAGGGCTCCCCCGCCACCATCTTCTGCCACTCGGGGCAACGCTCGGCTGCCCGCTGCGCTGTGATTGTCTCAGCCATCATTGCTCCATCAACCAGATCAGGGATTCGTAAGGGCGCAGCTCGCAGGATTGCGGGCGGGCAGGACTGTCGGGGTAGTTGCCAAGCAGCAAGCGGCCTTCGCCGGTTTGCAGCTCGGCAGGCAGCGCAAACTCCACCGGCTCGCCGTAGAAGTTGCTCACCACCAGCAGGGTCTGGCCGTTGGCACTGCGGGTATAGGCCCAGATCTGCTCATTTCCCGCCAGCAGCTCCTGATAATCCCCCTGCGTGAAGATGGGGTGCGCCTTGCGAAGGGCGATGAGATCCCGGTAGTGCCAGAACACCGAATCCGGGTCGGCCAGCGCCGCCTCGGCGTTGATCTCGGGGTAGTTGGCGGCGGGTTTGAGCCAGGGCGAACCTTGGGTGAAGCCTGCGTTGGGGGCCGCGCTCCACTGCATGGGCGTGCGGGAGTTGTCTCTGGACTTGGCCGCCAGAATGGCGAGGATCTCGGCCTCGCTCATCCCCTCCGCCTGCTTGATGGCGAAGATGTTGCGGCTCTCCACATCCTGATAGTCGTCGATGTGCTGATAGCCGGGGTTGGTCATGCCGATCTCCTCCCCCTGATAGATGTAGGGCGTGCCCTGCAACCCGTGCAAGGTGCTAGCCAGCATCTTGGCGGCCACCACTCGATGTTCACCCTCATCACCGAAGCGAGAGACGATGCGCGGCTGATCGTGGTTGCACCAGAACAGCGCCGACCAGCCCTTGCCGTGCATGCCGCTCTGCCAGTGGTTGAAGATGCGCTTGAGCTCGAGGAAATCGAACGGCGCCTTGGTCCACTTGTCGCCGTTGGGGTAATCCACCTTGAGGTGGTGGAAGTTGAACACCATGGAGAGCTCGGAGCCGTCCAGCGCGCCGTAGCGCTGGCAGTGCTCCAGCGAGGTAGAGGACATCTCCCCTACCGTCATGGCCCCCACGGGGGCGAAGACGTCGCGGCTCACATCCTGAAGAAATTCGTGGATGCGCGGCCCGTCGGTGTAGAAGCGGCGGCCATCCCCCACCTCGTCACTCGGGAAGCGCTGATCCTTGGAGATGAGGTTGATGACGTCGAGACGGAAACCGTCGACCCCCTTCTTCGCCCAGAAGTGGATGATGTTTTTGACCTCGGCGCGCACGGCCGGGTTTTCCCAGTTGAGATCCGCCTGCTCGCGGGCAAAGAGGTGCAGGTAGTACTGACCGGTGGCCGGGTCCAGCTCCCAGGCGCTGCCGCCAAACTTGGATTGCCAGTTGTTCGGTACGCCGCCTTCTACCGGGTCTTTCCAGATGTAGTAGTCGCGATAGGGGCTGTTCTTGTCACCCAGCGCCGACTTGAACCAGGCGTGCTCGGTGGAGGTGTGGTTGACCACTATATCCATCACGATGCGGATGCCGCGCCCGTGGGCGGCGGCCAGCAGCGCCTCGAAATCTTCCATGGTGCCGTAGGCCGGGTCTATGGCCAGGTAGTCGGCGATGTCGTAGCCGTTGTCCACCTGGGGGGAGACGTAGACGGGGGTCAGCCAGAGGGCGTCGATGCCGAGGGTCTTGAGGTAGTCGAGGCGGGCCATGATCCCCTTGAGATCACCGGTGCCACGGGCGCCGGAGTCCTGAAAGCTCTTGGGGTAGATCTGGTAAATCACGGCGCTTTGCCACCAGGGTGTCTGTGTCATGGTTGGTTCGCTCATTGGTTGAAACTGGTTGGAACAGGGCAAAGAAAAAGGACGGAGCCAGGGCTCCGCCGATGTTGTGTGGATCAGGCGGTCGCCAGGTCCAGCTTGCCGGCCGCCTGCTGGCGCTTGTAGACCAGCAGGGTCAGCACCACGGGCACCACTATGGCCACCAGCATGGCGACGGCGTAGATGCCCCAGTATTGCGGCTGGATGGAGAGGATGCCCGGCAGGCCACCCACGCCGATGCCGTTGGCCATCACGCCGCTGAAGCCGCAGATGAGAGCCGCGAGGCTGGAGCCCACCATGGCGCACAGCATGGGGAACTTGTACTTGAGGTTGATGCCGTACATGGCTGGCTCGGTCACCCCGAGGTAGGCGGAGATGGCGGCCGGGACCGAGATCTCCCGCTCATTCTCCTTGCGGCTGATCAGGATGATCCCCACCACGGCAGAGGCCTGGGCTATGTTGGAGAGCGCGATCAGCGGCCAGATGGGGGTGCCTCCCATGCTCTGCATCAGTTGCAAGTCCACCGCGTTGGTGGTGTGGTGGATGCCGGTGATGACCAGGGGCGCATAGAGGAAGCCGAACAGGGCAGCGCCGATGGGGGCGAAGGAACCTGTCATGGCGGCCTTGGCGGCGAAGCCGACACCCTCACCAATCCAGCGACCGAAGGGGCCGATGAAGGCGTGGGCCACGATCACCGCCAGCAGCAGGGAGATGAAGGGCACTATCACCAGGTAGAGGTAAGCCGGAATGATGCGCTTGAGGTTGGTCTCTACCCAGGCGAGGAAGACACCCGCCAGCAGGGCCGGAATGACCTGGGCCTGATAGCCCACCTTCTGGATGACGAACAGGCCGAAGTCCCACACTTCCGGGGTCTGCTGACCGATGCCATAGGCGTTCATCAGCTGCGGCGAGACCAGGGTGATGCCCAGCACTATGCCGAGGATCTCGGAGCCCCCCATCTTCTTCACCGCAGACCAGCAGACACCCACCGGCAGGAAGTGGAAGATGGCCTCACCCAGCAACCAGAGGAAGGCGTGGACCTGGGCCCAGAACTGGCTGATCTCCACCAGGGTATGGGTCCCGTCGTCGAACATCTTGATGTCGCCGATGACGTTGCGAAAGCCCAGGATCAGGCCGCCGGTGATGATGGCGGGCAGCAGGGGCACGAAGATCTCCGCCAGGTGGGAGATGCCGCGCTCCAGCGGATTCATGTTGTGGCGGGCCGCCTGCTTGGCGGCGTCCTTGCTGGCGCCGCTCACCCCTATCTCCTGGGTCAGCGCTTTGTACCACTGATCCACCTCGTTGCCGATCACCACCTGGAACTGGCCGCCCTGGGTGAAGCTGCCCTTCACCGAGGGTATGGTCTCGATGGCCTTGGGGTCGGCCTTGGCCGGGTCGGCCAGCACGAACCTGAGTCGGGTCAGGCAGTGGCTGACGGTGGTGATGTTGTCCTTGCCGCCGATCCGTTCGATCAGCTGCGCCAGATGTTGTGTGTTGACTTTTGACATGAGCCTTCCCTCTGTGACTCCATGAATAATGGTCGTGTCTTTGCCGGCTGGCCAATGACCGCCCGCTTATTGGTATCGTTCCCAATCAGCATGAGGCCAGTGGTCGACATCAGCAATGGGAACGTTCCCAATTCGTGGCGCTGGTCACAAAAAGCGCAAAACACCGAGAATGGAGGTAAAGATAGACTACAGGGGCTGACAGGGGGCGATGGTGGCTCTGGGGGGCTGCCCCTCTTCAATCTGGTCGAGCAGCTGTCTGGCGGCCAGGATACCGGCGTCCTTGTAGCCGAAATCCAGGCTGAGGGTGTTGGCAAAGAGGAAAGTCAGCATGGGATTGCTGCCGAGGCCGCTGACCAGGATGTCGGTGCGACCCTGCTCCTGCAGGTATTTGGCGGCGCCTATGGCCAGGGTGTCGCTGGCGCAGACCATGGCCTGGGTGGTGGGGGTGAGCAGCTCGGCCGCGAGCCGATAGCCGCTTTGCAGACCGAGATCCCCGAGGGCGCTGTGCGGGACGCGCCCCTGCTCCCGGCAGTAGTCGAGGTAAGCCTGATGCCGACGCAGCCCAGTGGTGAGATCGCTGCGTTCCACCCCCAGATAGGCCACCTCGTCGATGCCTCGTCCCCTGAGGTGATCGAGCACGGCGCGCACCGCCCCGTCATCGTCGAAGCAGACCGACGAGAAGCCGGGGCGCTCGCGGGTCATCAGCACCAGCTTCTCCCTGAGAGGCGCCATGGCGGCATAGTCCAGATCGTTGAAGGCAAACAGGATGATGCCGTCCACCCCGCGCCGCTCCAGCACCGCCAGGTGCTCGCTCACCTTGGCGGGAGAGAACTTGCTCTCCATCAGCACGGCGTCGTAGCCGCGGGCGTAGAGGGTCTCCAGCATGCCGCGCACCGCCTGGTTCTCGGAGCTGGAGTCGAGGCGTGACACCACTATGCCAACCACCTGCTGACTCTGGCTGCGCATGGCCCGCGCCGATTTGCTCGGCACGAAACCGTGCTCTGCGATCACCGCCTCGACCCTGGCTCTGGTCTGGGCGTTGACCCTGGGATCCTGATTGAGCACCCGGGAGACGGTCGACTTGCCGACCCCGCTCAGGCGGGCGATATCGAGGATGGTCAGTTTCTTTTCCATGGGGGATCCGTGACAGGGGAGGGCGACAACCGGGATGCAGACATTGTTGTGATTAAGTCCTGTGAATACAAGCCCATGGCGTTAGAATGCCAATTTGCCCAGGCGACTCCCCCGCCATTGCACAGGACGCGCATCATGGATCTGTTGGCAAGTCTGCACTTCTCCCTCTCCATCACGGGCCCCATCTGTCTGGTGCTGGTGCTCGGCATCTGGCTCAAGCGGCTGGGCCTCTTGCCTGACAGCTTCGTCGAGTCCGCTTCCCGCCTGGTGTTTCAGGTCACCCTGCCCGCCCTCTTGTTTCTCAGCATGGTGCGCACCGACTTTTCCACCATGCCGAGCCCCTGGCTGATCCTCTACGGCCTGCTCGGCACCCTGGCCGGTTTTCTGGTGCTCGAGCTGCTGGCGGCCCGCTTCATCAGCGAGCAGAAATTGCGGGGCATCTTCGTGCAGGGCAGCTTTCGCGGCAACATGGGGATCATGGGGCTGGCCTACGTGCAAAACGCCTACGGCCCGGAGGGCATAGGGGCCGCCGCCCTGCTGGTGGGCTCCATCACAGTGCTCTACAACATCCTCGCGGTGATCACCCTGACCCGCAGCCTGGGGGGTGGAAAAGGGATCAGGCCCATCCTCAAGGGGATCGTCAGAAATCCCCTCATCATCGCCATACTGGCGGCGCTGCCGTTTGGCCTGCTCGGCATAGAGTTGCCCCAGCTGGTGATCACCACGGGCAACTACTTCGCCAACATGACACTACCGTTGGCGCTGCTCTGCACCGGTGCCAGCCTCAACCTCAAGGCCCTGCGCGGCGGCGCCATGCTGACCGGCTGGGCGACCGCCAACCGTCTGTTCTGCATTCCCGTGCTGCTGGTGCTGGGGGCCTGGGCGCTCGGTTTCAACACCCAGGCCCTCGGCATCCTGTTTCTCATCAGCTCCACCCCCACCGCAGCCGCCAGCTATGTGATGACCCGTGCCATGGGGGGCGACAGCGCCCTGGCGGCGAACATCATCGCCACCACCACGCTCGGTTCGCTGGTGACCACCAGCCTGGGGGCGGCGCTGATGAACTATCTGGGGCTGATGGGATAGCCCTTCAGCCCAGCCGCTCGCGTTCCTGCTCCAGCACCATCTTCTCGTGGGCCAGGAAGAAGGGGCGGTAGAGCACATAGCTGTTGAGGATGCAGACCAGGCTCATCAGGCCATTGCTCCAACTGCCGTTGGCCGCCCAGGCGGCGCCCAGCGGGGAGGGCATGGACCAGGGCAGCAGGGCGATGAACTTGTCGAGGAAACCCCACTGGGTCAGTTGCCAGGCGATCACCGCATTGATCAGGGGAACGCCGATAAAGGGCAGGAAAAACAACGGATTCATGATGATGGGAAAACCGAACAGCAGCGGCTCGTTGATGTTGAACATGGAGGGGATGAACCCCAGCTTGCCCACCGACTGGATGGAGTGGCTGCGGCTGCGCATGGCCATGAACACCAGAGGCAAGGTAGTCCCAATCCCCCCGATCAGCAGGTAGTAGTCCCAGAACCCTTGCAGGAAGATGTGGGGCAGGGGCTCTCCCGCCATCAGCGCGGCCTGGTTGGCGCTCACCCCGGCCATCCAGAAGGGTGACAGCAAACCGGTCACTATCAGGGCGCCGTGGATCCCCATGAACCAGAGCAGATGGGCAATCAGCAGGGTGATCAGCAGGGCTGGCAGGGTGTCGGCACCCACGATCAGGGGCCGGAACAGGGCGGCCATGAAGTCAGGCAGGCTGATCCCGAACTGCTGCTGCAACCAGAGCCGCAGCAGGCTCAGCGAAAGCATGATGAACAGCAGCGGCACGATCAGCTGAAAGCCCCGCCGCGTCATCACCGGCACCTCATCCGGCATCTGGATGTACCAGCCCCGGCGATAGAAGAACCGGGTCACCTCCACCGAGTAGAAAGCCATCAGCAGGGCCGTGAAGATTCCGGCGCCCCCCAGATAACCAAATACACCGGGCTGCAGCGAGCGAAAGTCGATCAGCATCAGGAACGCCATGCAGCCCCCCAGACCGCACAGACGCTCGGGCATCTCGTATGCCTTGGCGAGGCTGGACGCCGCGCCGAAGGCGATGATCAGTGCCACCAGCCCCAGGGTGTGGGAGTAGACGGGAAACAGGAAGGGATGCAGCGCCCGCGCCAGCCAGTGCAACCACTGCCCAAAGGCGTGCGGCGTGTCGGGGGCGATGGGAGGATAGAGAATGGGGACCAGCAGGCTGCCGACGATGACGAAGGGCATGGCCAGTTGAAAACCATCGCGCAACGAGAGCACATGGCGACTGCGGGTCAGCCAGTTGGCAAACGGTACCATGCGCTGCTCTATCATGCCGACCAGCATTGCCATCCATTGCAGATTCATCACGTTATTCGGTTCCTTGTCATCCTGATACCCCTTGTCATGATGGGGCTTGGACGCCATTTTGACGGCTTTGCGGTTTTGTTTCCGTAATATCCGCGACCATTTTGCCATTTCATTACCTCGCTCACACTTCCCGACCCTTTGAATCGGAAAATGCCGATCCCGCTCACACATCAATGGATTTAATTTGGAAACCGGTTTCCAAATTAAATCCATCCGATCCAGAATGCGCCATCCGTTACGAACGTCTGGAGAATCGGGAAATGAAAAAAATCATGTTGTGCTGCTCTTCCGGCATGTCCACCAGCCTGCTGGTCAAGAAGATGAAAGAGGAGGCGGACAAGCGGGGATTGGACGCCGAGATACAGGCCTTCGGGGCGGCAGAGTTCGATCTGCAGATGCCCCACTACCAGGTGGTGCTGCTGGGGCCCCAGGTCAAATACATGCAAGCCGAGCTGCAGCAGCGTGCCGCAGCCCACGGCGTACCGGTCGACACCATCAACATGATGGATTACGGCATGCAACGGGGTGACAAGGTCCTCGACCACGCCCTCACCCTGATCGGCTGATGTGCAACCCCAACCAGTGAATGTCACAAGGAAACTTTCATGAACACCCTTTACGAGCGTTTTGTCAGTACCATAGAGAACCGGGTCAGCCCCCTGGCCGGGCGGATTGGCCAGCAGAAATACGTGCAGGCGATCCGTGACGGCTTCATCGCCGCCTTGCCCTTCATGATCGTCGGCAGCTTCATGCTGGTGTTCATCTTTCCCCCCTTCTCACCCCAGACCCAGTGGGGCTTCGCCCGCGCCTGGCTCGACTTCTCGTCGACCTACCAGCCGCAGCTGTTGCTGCCGTTCCAGCTGAGCATGGGGCTGATGACTCTGTTCATCTCGGTGGGAATAGGCGCCAGCCTGGCCCGCCAGAACGGGCTGGATCCGGTCACCACGGGTCTGCTCTGCCTGATGTCCTTCATGCTGGTGGCCGCGCCGGTCAAGGATGGCGCCATCTCCATGCAGTACTTCTCCGGCCAGGGGATCTTCACGGCCCTGATCACCGCCATCTATGCGGCCGAGGTCTATGCCTTCCTCAAGCGCAACAACATCACCATCAAGCTGCCGCCCCAGGTGCCGACCGGTGTCGCCCGCTCCTTCGAGGTGTTGATCCCGGTGCTGGTGATCATCCTGACCCTGCATCCCCTCAACCTGCTGCTGGAAAACAGCACCGGCATGATACTGCCGGAAGCCATCATGTCGCTGGTCAAGCCGCTGGTGGCCGCCTCCGACTCCCTGCCTGCCATGCTGCTGGCGGTGCTGGTGTGTCAGATCCTCTGGTTCGCCGGGATCCACGGTGCCCTGATCGTCACCGGCATCATGAACCCGTTCTGGATGGCCAACCTGGCCAGCAACCAGGCCGCCATGGCGGCGGGTGAGGCGTTGCCCCACATCTTCCTGCAGGGCTTCTGGGATCACTATCTGCTGATCGGCGGCGTCGGCTCCACCCTGCCGCTGGCCTTCCAGCTACTGCGCAGCAAGGCGGCGCACCTGAGATCCATCGGCAAGATGGGCGTGGTGCCGGGCCTGTTCAACATCAACGAGCCGATCCTGTTCGGTGCCCCCATCGTCATGAACCCGGTCTTCTTCCTGCCCTTCATCCTGGTGCCGATGATCAACGCCACCCTGGCCTGGTTTGCCCTGGATCTTGGTCTGGTTGAGCGGGTGGTGTCGCTCACCCCCTGGACCACACCGGGCCCCATCGGTGCCTCCTGGGCCGCCAACTGGGCCATCAGTCCCATGGTGCTGAGCCTGCTGTGCATGTGTTCCGCCGCGGCCATGTATTACCCCTTCCTGAAGGCCTATGAGCACACTTTGCTCAAGCAGGAAGAACGGACTGACTCGAAAGAACCGACACTGGCGGCCGTTGCCAGCCGTTGATTGCCTGCGGGGCCGCCAGGCGGCCTCTTTTTTCAAGCTTGGAGTAACACGAGATGCAATACCGTTTTCCTGAACAGTTCTGGTGGGGCAGCGCCTCGTCTGCCGCCCAGGCGGAAGGTGCCAGCCAGCAAGGGGGCAAGGCGCCCACCATCTGGGATCACTGGTTCGAGCAGTCCCCCCATCGCTTCCATCAGCAGATTGGGCCGGCGCAGACCTCCGGTTTTTATGAGCATTTTCGCGATGATATCCGCCTGCTGAAGCAGCTTGGCCACAACAGTTTCCGCACCTCCATCGCCTGGTCGCGGTTGATCCCGGCGGGACGGGGAGAACCCAACCCACAGGCCGTCGCCTTCTACGACGCCATGCTCGACGAGCTCAAGGCCGAGGGGATAGAGCCCTTCATCTGCCTGTTCCACTTCGACATGCCGATGAGCATGCAGGCGCTGGGTGGCTGGGAGAGTCGGGAGGTGGTCGCCGCTTACGCCGACTTCGCCGACACCTGCTTCAGGCTGTTCGGTCACAAGGTCAAGCACTGGTTCACCTTCAACGAGCCGATCGTGCCGGTGGAGGGGGGCTACCTCTACGACTTCCACTATCCGAACGTGGTGGATTTTCGCCGCGCCGCCACCGTGGCCTATCACACCATGCTGGCTCATGCCACGGCGGTGCAGCGTTACCGGGCCCTCGGTCAGGATGGCCAGATCGGCATCATCCTGAACCTGACCCCCTCCTATCCGCGCTCACAACACCCGGCAGATCTGAAGGCGGCCAACATCGCCGACCTGATGTTCAACCGCAGCTTTCTGGATCCGGCGGTCAAGGGGGAATACCCCGCCGAACTGGTCGAACTGCTGCGCGAATACGATCAGCTGCCGGTCTGCGAGCAGGGGGACAAGGCCCTGCTGGCGGCGGGCAAGATCGACCTGCTGGGGGTCAACTACTACCAGCCGCGCCGGATCAAGGCGCGCAGCCACGCGGTCAACCCTGCCAGCCCCTTCATGCCGGAGTGGTTCTTCGATTACTACGAGATGCCGGGCCGCAAGATGAACCCGCACCGGGGCTGGGAGATCTACGAGCAGGGGATCTACGACATCCTGGTCAACCTGCGTGACCACTACGGCAACATCCCGAGCTACATCTCGGAGAACGGCATGGGGGTCGAGGGGGAGGCCAAGTTCAAGGGCGAGAATGGCCAGATCCAGGATGACTACCGCATCGGCTTCATCCGGGATCACCTCATCTGGCTGCACAAGGCGCTGGAAGAAGGCTGCCAGTGCCGGGGTTATCACCTCTGGACCTTCATCGACAACTGGTCCTGGAGCAACGCCTACAAGAACCGCTATGGCTTCGTCGAACTGGAGCTGGAGAGCCAGACCCGGCGCATCAAGAAGAGCGGCCAGTGGTTTGCCACCGCCGCCCGCGAGCATGGCTTCGACTGATTATTCCGTCAGTCGACCCGTATAAAGAAAGCGCGCCAGCCCAAGGGCCGGCGCCCATCACCAAGGAGTGTGTATGCTCGATCTGGAAGAGACCGTCATGGGGCTCATCATCAACGCCGGCATGAGCCGCAGCCTCTGCTTCGAGGCGCTGCGTCAGGCCAGGGCCGGCCAGTTTGCCGAAGCAGATGATCTGTTGCGTCAAGCCGCCGAGGCCGCCAACGCCGCCCACGCGGTGCAGACCCGGCTGATCGAGGCAGATGAGGGGGAGGGCAAGATCCCGGTCACGCTGATCCTGGTGCATGCCCAGGATCACCTGATGACCGCCATGCTGGCCCGGGAGCTGGTCACCGAGCTCATCGAGCTGCACCGCAAGCTGGCCGCCTGAGGAAGACGATCATGTTGCGACTCGGACTCGACATCGGCGGCACCAAGATCGAGGCTCAACTGCTCGATGGCCTGGGCGTCAGCCTGCTGTGCAAGCGTATCGCGACCCCGACCACGGGGTACGTCGATTTCCTGGTGGCCATCACCGATCTGGTGAACGAGATACGCCAGGAACTGGATGGTTCCTTCACCATAGGCATAGGGCTGCCCGGGGCGATCGACCCGCAGACGGGGAGGATCAAGAATGCCAACTGCCTGTTTCTCAACGGACAAGACCTCAAAGGAGACTTGACCAAGGCGCTGGGCCAGCCGGTCTGGCTCGCCAATGATGCCGACTGTTTCGCCCTGTCGGAGGCCGTCGACGGGGCGGGAGAGGCGGGCAGGGTAGTATTCGGCATCATCCTCGGCACCGGCTGTGGTGGCGGGCTGGTGGTCAATCGCCAACTCATCGTCGGCCCCAACGCCATCACCGGAGAGTGGGGACACAACCCTCTGCCCGGCTATGACCCGGCTCTGGATGGCCCGAGCCAGCCCTGCTACTGCGGCCGCGACAACTGCATCGAGCGGTTCGTCTCCGGGACAGGATTTGCCGGCCGGTTCGTGGAGCGCCACGGCCGAGGACTGTCGCCGATCGGTATCATCACGGCCGCCGCCGAGGGGGATGTGGAGGCCGAGGCCCACTATGACCACTTCATCCAGGCTCTGGCCCGCAGCGTCGCCAGCCTGATCAACGTGCTGGACCCGGATGTCATCGTGCTGGGAGGAGGTCTTTCCAACATAGATCGCCTCTATCTGGATTTGCCCCAAGCACTGACGCCCTACCTGTTTTCGGATCGCTGCATCACCCCCATGGTGCCTGCCCGTTACGGGGACAGCAGCGGGGTTCGCGGCGCCGCCTGGCTGCCGAGCTGCGTCGAAGGAGCCACCACATGGGCCATCTGAACCCTGGCCGCAGGGAGAGCACCGACTCGCCTCCCCCGGCAGGCGACGCCTGTCAGGGGCTGAGACACTGCCTCGGGCCCTAGCCCCACCCGATTTGATCCATGCCCTTTGCCCCACATTGCGTCGCGATGGGGGAAAGGCATGCCCGAATTTGTCCTCCTCTCGGGGAGGCAGATAAATAAGTGCTTGTATATCAAAAACATAAAACTCAAGGAATGATAATAATGAAACTGACAAACCTGTCCGCCCGGCTCTTTGCCATCCTGGCCCTGAGCACCCCTTTCATGGCCAGCGCCGTGGTGGAAACCAACACGGACTTCGGGCGCCTGAGCCTGGGGGGCGATGCGGAGATCAACCTGAACGCGTCCAATACTACCCGTGGCAACGTGCTGGGGCAGACCAGCGAGACCCGCACCGATCGCTGGGACGAGGACGGTCGCCTGCTGCTGAACTTCCTCGGAGTGCGAGAATTGGAAGACGGTCGCTACGGCCAGATCCAGATCCAGCCCACCATAGGCACCAACGGTGGAGCCGGTGCCGATGACGCCTATCTGGGATTCGGCCAGCGCAGCAACTGGGGGATGAAGGTCGGCCGTTTCGAGGCCTATGACATGTTCCCGCTGGGTCAGGACATCTTCGTCGAGCACTCCGGTGACAGCGCCAACGACCTCTACTCCGATGGCAATGGTTATGTCTACATGCTGAAGGAGGGTCGTGGCCGGGCAGGAAAGGGCGGCCAGCTGCTGCTGAACAAGGAGACAGGCAACTGGTACCTGGAGCTCTCCAGCCTGATCGGGGACCGCACCAATCTGTTTGCCGGCCAGCAGTACCACGGCTATGCGCTGACCAAGGCCAAGGACTCCATCATCGTGCGTCCCGTCATCGCCTGGAAGGGGGAGAACCTCAAGGTCGCCCTGGGGGCCGAGGGCAACGTGATCAGCGACGCTATCGTCACCAGCGATGACGTCTCGGTGTCCGATCGCATGGGTTACGGCCTCACCACCAGCTGGACCCAGGATGCCCTGGTCATCAACGCCAACGCGGCCCGCATGGACGCCGAGGATGAAACCGATACCACCCTGGGCGCCAACCTGCTCTGGCACAATGCCGGCCTGGGTTACATCTATGCCATCAACGACATCAGCAGCGCCAATCTGAACAACCCCAACGCCGACTTCGGCAAGATGGTGGGCAAGCACACCATCAACACCGTCTATGCCTCCTACAAGATCCCGAGCGTGCTGGATCTGGACAACTTCGACATCTATCTGGGGGCCTACTGGTCCCAGCTGAATGTCGACAGCGCCGAGGTGGACAACATCGACCATTATGGTGGCCGTGTGCGCTTCAAATACTTCTTCTGACCGCCGGGGTCAGAGCTGGCAGGGGGTGGCGATGGCCACCCTTTTCCATTTGTCTCAGCAGGCAAACCTTACCGGCGGGTACTGGCCTATGTTAGGATGAACTTCTGTTAACCGGTTACCGTTGATGAAGCCATGGCCAATATTACCGATGTATCGCGCCTTGCGAATGTATCCAAAGCCACCGTCTCCCGCGTCCTGAGTGGCTCGCGCGGCGTGCGTGAAGAGAGCCGGTTGGCCGTGCTGCAAGCCGCCGAGCAGCTGAATTTCCGACCCAATGCCACGGCCCGCTCCCTGGCGACCCAGGCGACGGATTGCGTGGGCATCATCCTCTCCCCCCAGCTTGGCAATCGTCTGGCCAGCATGCTGCCGCTGCTGGAAGGGGCCTTGGCCAGGGTGGGAAAGAACATGCTGGTGCGCTTCGCCGATGGGGCGCAGCAACAGCAGCAGGCGGTCGATGAACTGCTGGGAGGGCGTTGTGACGGCGTGCTGGTACTTGGTACCAAACAGCCTTTGAATCCGGACTCGCGCCTCATTCAGCTGGATGGGGTGAGTGAGAGCGACAACCTCAATCTCTGCTACGACCTGACCTTCGCCACCGAGAGCGCCTGCCGCTTCCTGCTCGGCAAGGGCCATCGCCAGCTGGTGCTGATGCTGGATGACAAGAGCTCCCCTGCGGGCAAGAGCGCCATTCAAGGCTATCAACAGGCTCTGCAGCAGCAATCTCTGCCCTATAACAGCCAGTTGGTGATCGATGGCACCGACAACCAGCAGGCGCTGCTCGGCCTGCTCAACCGCTACCTGCCTTTCACCGCGCTGGTGGTGCAGCAAGATGCCCAGGCTGCCGACGCCATGCGGCTGTTGCGCGAGTTCAACCTCCATATCCCCCAGGATGTCTCCGTCATCAGCTTGGAAGGCTCCGCCCTGGCGAGCCAGTTGACCCCACCGCTGACCTGCATCGAGTATCCAAGTGAACGGCTGGCCCAGGAGAGCGTGCGGGTGTTGCAAGCGCAACTGGCACAGAGTCTGCGACCGGCCGATGAACAGCAGAAATTCCAGGGGCGTCTGGTGGTGCGTGAGTCCGTGGTGGCCCGCTAGGGCTTGACCTTGCCGCGAGCGTCAGCTTTAGGCTGACGGCACATCAACAGAGGAGATATCCCATGACCATAGAACTCACCATTTCCGGCATGTCCTGCGGTGGCTGCGCCGCCAGCCTGCAAAAAGCCCTGCTGGCCCAGAGTGCCGTCAGCCAGGCCCAGGTGGATTTTGCCAGCAGCAAGGCCATCATCGAGAGCGAGCTGAGCAGAGCCGAGTTGATCGCGCTGATCGAAGCCAAGGGGTTCAGTGCAAAGTGATTTATCCCTATATGGGTAAAAATCAGACCAATATTCTGCTTACTTCTTTGTATTGGTGAGAGTGATCACTTAAATTTGGTTTAAAAAGGATAAAAATGCTGCAGTTTCCCCATTCAAAAGGACTGCAGCATGACCCTCCCTATCCGCAAGACCCTGATCGCCACCGTACTCGGCCTGACCCTCTCTCCCCTGGCCATGGCCCTGCCCAGCGTCCATATCCTGGCCACTGGCGGCACCATCGCCGGTGCGGGACAGTCCGCCACCCAATCCAACTATGAAGCAGGCAAGGTTGCCATCGAGACCCTGATCGCCGCCGTGCCCGAGATGAAGAACGTGGCCGAGGTGCAGGGCGAGCAGGTGGTCAAGATAGGCTCCCAGGACATGAACGACGAGGTGTGGCTCACGCTCGCCAAGCGGGTCAACGAGCTGCTGGCCAAGGACGACGTGGACGGCATCGTCATCACCCACGGCACCGACACCATGGAAGAGACCGCCTACTTCCTCAACCTGACCGTCAAGAGCGACAAGCCGGTGGTGCTGGTCGGCGCCATGCGTCCCTCCACCGCCATGAGTGCCGATGGCCCGCTCAATCTGTATAACGCCGTGGTCACCGCCTCCGACCCAGGCTCTAAGGGTCGTGGCGTCATGGTCGCCATGAACGATACCGTGCTGGATGCTCGCGATGTCACCAAGACCAACACCACAGGGGTGCAGACCTTCGCCGCCCCCAATTTCGGCCCGCTCGGCTACATCCACAACGGCAAGATCGACTACCAGCGCAGCCCTGCCCGTCTGCACACCAGCAAGACCCCGTTTGACGTGAGCAAGCTCGACAAGCTGCCGCAAGTGGGCATCGTCTACAGCTACGCCAACGCCACCGACCTGCCGGCCAAGGCGATGGTGGATGCCAAGTTCGACGGCATCGTCAGCGCCGGGGTGGGCAACGGCAACCTCTACCACACACTGTTCGACACCCTGGCCAAGGCGAGCAAGGATGGCATCCGGGTGGTGCGTTCCGCCCGCGTGCCGACCGGTGCCACCACCCTGGATGCCGAGATCGATGACGCCAAGTACGGCTTCGTGGCCGCCGGCACCCTGAACCCGCAGAAGGCACGCATTCTGCTGATGCTCTCCCTGACCCAGAGCAAGGATCCTGCCCAGATCCAGCGCTGGTTCCAGCAGTTCTGATCCCGGGGTTCAACCCGCTAACGTAAACCCATGAAAAAAGGGCAGGATCGGATCCTGCCCTTGCTCATGGCGTCATCTTCACATAGAGCGCGCCGTCAGCTCACTATCAGCCAGCCGCAGAACCCCAGGTACACCAGCCCCACGCAGGCCAGCCTGCCCGCCGTCATCCGCCCACGACTGAAACCCCACCACAGCAGTGCCACCGCCAGTAGAGTCACCAGCGAGGAGACCAGCATGGTGCTGTCGAGCAACCAGGGGGTGAACAGCAGGCAGAACGCCTTGGGAATGGTGCCCTGGATCATCATGGCACCGGAGATGTTGGCCAGCGCCAGCCGGTGTTTGCCCTGCCGCACCCAGATCAGCACGTTCATCAGCTCCGGCATCTCGGTTGCCACCGGGCTCAGCAGCAGGGCCGCCAGCACGGGAGAGAGGCCGAACAGCTCGCCCATGCTCTCCAGCTGATGAACGAACAGCTGGGCCGACAACGCCACCACCACCAGCGCTACCAGGGTCTGCAACAGCACCTTGCGAAGGGCCGGGATCTCGGCCTCGGGATCCAGCTTGAGAGGCTCTGGCAACTCGACCTCGTGGCTGTCGGTCTGTTTCAGCTCGCGCCGCACATAGACCAGATAAACCAGCACGAACAGCGGGGCCAGCCAGGTTTTGCCGGTGAAGGCCACCATGCCGAGGGCCACCGCCACCAGGAAGATGCCGGCGAACCAGGCCTGATCCCGGCCAATCTCGCGCTGTACCTCGCCATCTATGACCCTGTGTTCACGGCTCATGCACAGCAGCAGGGTCACGCCGACGGCGGCATAGCCTATGGTGGAGAGCACCAGGGGGCCACCGAGGGCGGCGCCTATCCCAATCTGCTGCTGGGCGGGGGCATCCCCCATCAACAGCGCGGTCAGGGTGACGATGCATTCGGGCAAGGCAGTGCCGAGGGCCGCCAGCAGGGAGCCGGTGGCGCTTTGGGATAACTTGAAGTGATGGCCGGTCCATTCGATACCGTTGACGAAATATTCGCAGGCCAGGTAGATGGTGACGGCAGAGAACAGGAATAACAGCAGGGTGATCAACATAATAGGCAACCGCCAGGCGAGCAGAACAACCGATGGACCCGATACGGCTCGTCCGGCTGGCTTGCGTATCGAGGCCAAAGGTCTTGCAGAGCGATAGATGTTATCGCCGCTCATGCCATGGACCGGCAGATCCAAGAATGTTGACATGAGCCCTGCCCGGATCTCGGGCGGGTTGCTACTCCCCAATGACAGTGCGGGATTTTTACCAAGAGATGGGGGCGCCCCACAAGGAAAATGGCGGCTCATCCCCCCGGCAAGTTGTAAGGGAATTTAACCACCCCACCCAGCAAATCCCTCGGATCTGCCCATAGAGATCCTGAACCCGTCCCAAGACCCTCGCCTTGGCACAGGCCTTGCTATGAGTTGACTACTGTCCACATTGACTTGGGAAGGGTGAACGATGAAACGGTGGATCCAACATTTTTACCAGCTGAATCGCCTCAACTGGCTAATGGTCTGGCTGCTGCTCTGCTGCAGCATCATACTGCTGTTCCCGGCCGGGCTGATGAAAGGCGCCGTGAGCCAGTGGGCCACGGTCCACGCCGCCTGGCTGGGGGTCGGCATGCTGATCGCCATCTCCTATTTCTGCAGCCAGGGTTTCCTGATTGCCTGGGAATGGGCCTGCGAAGAGTGGCAATCCCGCCGTCAGCAGGATCAGCTGGCCCAGATGATAGGTTTCCTCGACTTCAACGAGAAGGCGGTGTTGCGGGAGTTCGTGCTGCAACGGAAAAGCGTCATAAACCTGCCGATCACCGAGCCCGCCGTCAAAAACCTGATGGATGCCGGGGTGCTGACCTATGCCTATGGCAAGCCGGTGCGAGAGAAGGAGGACGAAAACCAGATCCGCGCCCTGATGATTGCACTGCCGGCACGGCCGCTGCTGACCTACAAGGTACTGGGGCTGTCGCGCGGCAAGATGAGCGACGAGCAGGTGGAGCAGATCATGAACGCCAGACCCAAGTTCGCCCAGAAGAGCTTCCAGCGCTGAGCCGTCACCATCCTTCATACAAAAGAGCCGGACACTGTCCGGCTCTTTGCTATTTGGCTGGGGCTACTCGGTTCTTGCCTTGAGATAACCGGCGTAGTCGGGCACCTGTACGCTGAATGCCTGCTGCATGTGCGGGCTGTCCATGATGAAGTCCGCCGTCGCTTCGTTGGTGGCGACCGGGATGTTCCAGACCGCCGCGAGACGCAGCAGCGCCTTCACGTCCGGATCGTGTGCCGCGGCATTGAGAGGATCCCAGAAGAAGATCATCACGTCGATCCTGCCCTCGGCGATGAGGGCGCCGAGCTGCTGATCGCCGCCCATGGGGCCGGAGAAGAGGCAGGTGATGGGGAGTTGTGCCTGCTTGCCGAGCAGGGTGCCCGTGGTGCCGGTCGCATAGAGGTGGTGGAGCTTGAGCTCCTCCTTGCGGCGCAGCACCCAGTTCAGCAATGGGGCTTTCATGTTGTCGTGAGCAACCAGGGCCACCCGCTTGTGGGGGGCCATCTCACGTGCAATCAGTTCCATGGAGATCATCCGTAGCAAAGTGATGGAAATAGGGCCGTATCTTAATCGAAAGCGGCGCGTGCTGCTTTGCCCTGGATCGTAACTGTGATCACTGCAATGGTTCAATCCGGCTTGGGGCAGTGCCTCGTTCGCCGGATCCGGCGGTGCGTCCCGTTCCGTGAAGGGGGTTGGCTGACTTGGGGAAACAACCCGGTTGGCCACCTGCCTGGCAGGCAGTAACGTCCGTATATTTCAAATTCATGCATGCGCTTGAAGCTGGCGGCCCAGAAAAAACCCGCCTTGGCGGGTTGGGGGCAGATCATGATGACATCCACACTCAGGATGACTCTGAATGAAGCTGGGATTGCTGGTAATTTTCCAGACCGATACGGGCGATCAGGTCGAGCTGGGTTTCCAGCCAGTCAACATGCTCCTCCTCGTCTTCCAGGATATCCTGGAACAGATCGCGGCTGACGTAATCCTGCACGGACTCGGCATAGGTGATGGCCACTTTCAGGTCGGGAATGGCATCCATTTCCAGTGACAGATCGCAGCGCAGCATCTCTTCGACGGTCTCACCGATGCGCAGCTTGCCCAGATCCTGCAAGTTGGGCAGCCCTTCCAGAAACAGCACTCGCTTGACCAACTCGTCGGCATGTTTCATCTCATCGATGGACTCATGATATTCCTTGTGCCCGAGCCCCTTAAGGCCCCAGTCATCGTAGATGCGGGCATGCAGAAAATATTGGTTGATGGCAACCAGCTCATTGGCCAGCACCTTGTTGAGGTGGGCAATGATTTTGGGATCTCCTTTCATCGACATTACTCCTCATGTTCGAGCCTAGGGCACCGATCACTAGAGCTTAGTCGAGAAAAATGACCATAAGAAGATAGCGAATAGGCCCCCCAGAAAGGGAGAGCCTTCGCTCGATGAGGTGAGGTGTCGGGAAGAGGCGCTTCAGGCCACTTCGTAATAAAGGGGCGCCTGCTCCGACTCCATCTTGTCGACTTCGGCGGCAATGATCTCCATCGCCATGCGCACGCACTTGCCACATTGGGTACCGACTTCCAGCGACTGTTTCAACTGTTTGAACTCGGTCTTGCCTGCCTGTACCGCCTTGCGGATCTGGTTATCTGTGATGCCGCGGCACAAACACACGTACATATTAATGAACCTCATGCTGGAATGAGATGAAATCTAAATGAGAATGGTTCGTAATGCAAAGAACGAATGGTAATAAGATCCCCTGCTTGCCAGTGATTCCCCCCTTGAGGAGAATACAACCATCAGAGAGGAGACCAAGATGCTCAAGAAACTATTCAATGCCCTGTTCAAAGAGCAACCTGCCCAGATAGTCGATGTCACGCCCACCGAATACGCCGGTTATCTCATTTATCCCGAACCCATGGCGGAAGGGGGGCAGTTCCGGCTTGCAGGACGCATCACCAAGGATGTGGATGGCGCCCTGCAAACTCACCGCTTCATCCGCTCCGATCTGTTCACCAACCCAGCCGACGCCGAGCGCTTCATGGTGCAAAAAGCCCATACCTTCATCGATCAGATGGGGGAGCGCATGTTTGAGCCACGGGTGAAGCCGGGCGACAGCTCATCCTCATGATCCCAGCCGAGGTGGATCTGTTGCGCCAAGGTCTCGCTCACGCCGGTGAGCGTCGCCTGATTTGGCTGGAAGGTCTCGAAGCCGATTGCATCACCCGCGCCGAACCCTTGCTGGGGGAGGTGGTCTTCTGGCTGGGAGATGGCCCCGAGCACCATGGACCGTTGCCCGCTGCCAAGGCGCTACAACGGCTCGGTCAGGAGTGCGATACCCTGGTGTTCAATGCCTTCAGCGGCTTTCATCCCGATGCGTTCGGCGCCTTGGCGGGCACGCTGCGCGCCGGTGGCCTGCTGCTGCTGCTGACGCCTCCCAGAGCGGCGTGGCCAGCCTACCCGGATCCCGACAGGTTGCGGCTGGTCGCCCAGCCCGAGGATGCCAAGCGGGCGGGTCATGGTTTTATCGCCCGCCTGGTGCGGCTGCTGACAGGGGACCCGGCCCTCTCCTTGGGCCCTCCCGTCGGCGTCGAGCCCTGGCGTCCTATTGACGCAAGCCGGCCACTCAGTGCCGATCAAGCCCGTGCGCTGCCGGCCATCCACAAAGTATTGCATGGTCATCGCCGTCGTCCGCTGGTGCTGAGCGCGGATCGTGGCCGCGGCAAGAGTGCGCTGCTGGGTCTGGCCAGCGCCGATCTGCTGCGCCAGGATCCCGGCCTGCAGATAGTGGTGACGGCTCCCGCCCAGGCGACGGTCGCCACGCTCTTTGCCCATGCCTCGGCGGCGCTGGCAGACATGCCTGAGCGGTTGACGGGGCTGACCTATGTGTCGCCAGACCGAGTCGCTCAAGGGGATGTGCAAGCGGATCTGCTGCTTGTGGATGAGGCGGCCGCCATTCCGACCCCGCTGCTGGAGGCCATCCTTGCCCATCACAGCCGCATAGTGTTCGCCACCACCGAGCACGGCTATGAAGGGACGGGGCGTGGCTTTCATCTGCGTTTCAAGCGGGTGCTCGATAGGCAAACCCCGGATTGGCAGGAGCTGCATCTGGCTGAACCCATCCGCTGGAGTCGGCATGATTCGCTAGAGCCGCTGATCTTCCGGTTGCTAGGCCTCAATGCCGACATAGTGGCACCTCAACCTCCGAAGACACCGAGCTGGCGACGGCTGGCACAGGAGGCGCTGGCCTGGGATGAGGCTCTGCTCAATCGGGTGTTCGGCCTGCTCGTCCTGGCCCATTATCAGACCAGTCCCAGCGATCTGCGGTATTTGCTGGAGAGCCCGGACCTAGACATCCACCTGCTGGAGCAGGAGAGGGAGTTGCTCGGTGTTGCCCTGGTGGCTCGGGAAGGCAACATAGCGCCAGCGCTGGCTCATGATATCTGGGCTGGGCGACGACGTCCCCGCGGCCATCTGCTGCCCCAGTCGCTGCTGGCACACGCCGGTTTCATCACGGCAGGGGAGCGCACCTATGCCAGGGTGATGCGCATTGCCATCCATCCCTCCTTGCATCGTCTGGGACTGGGTTCTTTGTTGCTGGCTCAGCTGGAAACACACTACCGCACGCAGGGATACGACTATCTGGGGTCAGCCTTCTCTGCCAGTCCTGATTTGCTGCCATTCTGGCTCAAGGCGGGGTTGACGGCATTGCGCATCGGCCTGCAGCGAGATGCGGCCAGTGGCAGCCATGCGGCCTTGTTGCTCAAACCGCTGAAAGCGGAACTCGATTCGGAACTGGCTCAATGGCGACGGCGCTTCGTGAGCCAGTTGCCCACCCTGCTGGCAGGAGAGCTCAAGGGGCTGGAGCCCGAATTGGTCTGGCTATGTCTGAGAGGTAACGTGGCCGTAGAGGTGCCCGAACTGGATGAGTTCGAGTATCAGGAGCTCGATTGCTTTGCCCATCATCACAAGCCGTTCGAGCTGTGCCAAGCCAGCCTGCAACGCTGGCTGGCCAGTCGGTTGACTGTGCTGGATGAACTGCTTCCCGACGAGCGTCGGCTGCTGATTGCCCCCATCTGGCAGTATGTGGACTGGAATGAGTTGGCAAAGACGTTGGGGGTTGCCGGCAAACCTGCACTTATCAAGATGCTGCGCAGCCTGCTGGCCCGGCTGCTGGACAAACCGGCACCCATGGCCTGATGACGGACGACATGGCCGCGGCGGTGCGAGATGACACCTGCGGTTGCTATTAGAACAAGGGGCCTGTGTGGCCCCTTCTCTTTTGTCGAGCGGCCCTGGCCGTTCGCTATCGGATATCTCCTGTGATTGTGCCATTCAGGGCGATGCCATGGGGCAATGGCCGCCGCCAGCATCCCCTCCTTCACTCTGGATAGGACGCCAACTGCTCTGACGAGTCCCTCATCGGCTGGCATAACTTTGGTTTTTTCAGAATATGGACTAATACTTGAGTGTGACTGAACGTTTAATAAATGCATTATTTTCAGATGGTTAGCTTTTAAGTTGTCAATGCCTGCCATCTTTTCTAACGTGCACAGGGAGTGCAATGTGGGAAAAAATGCAATCAACCATGGCGCATGGATGGTGTGGCTCGCCAGCAGCAGTGTTTCCGCCAACGACATCACATTCAACATGACACGCGGGGCGACCGCCATCAGCCAGCAGGTGTATGACCTGCATATGACGATCTTCTATATCTGCTGTGCCATTGGCCTTATCGTCTTCGGGGCCATGCTCTGGTCCATCGTCCACCACAGAAAGTCTCGCGGCGCCAAGGCCGCCCAATTCCACGAGAGCACCCGCATCGAGCTGCTATGGACGGCCATCCCGGTGCTGATCCTGGTCGCGATGGCGGCACCGGCGACCTCGACACTGCTGAAAATGGAGGATACCTCCAAAGCCGATCTCACCGTGCTTATCACGGGTTCGCAATGGAAATGGCATTACAAATACCTCGAGCATCCGGTGGAGTTTTACTCCTTGTTGGCGACCAGCAAGAAGCAGATCTCGGGCGACGAACCCAAGAGCGGCACCTATTTGCTGGAAGTGGATCAGCCTTTGGTGTTGCCCGTCGGCAAGAAGATCCGATTCCTGATGACCTCGGACGATGTAATTCATTCCTGGTGGGTGCCCGCCTTCGCCGTGAAGAAAGATGCCAATCCCGGTTACATCAACGAATCCTGGACCCGCATCGACAAGGCTGGCACCTACCGGGGGCAGTGTGCCGAGCTGTGCGGCAAAGACCACGGCTTCATGCCCATAGTGGTGGTGGCCAAGCCGGCCGGGGAGTTCGATGGCTGGATCGCAAAGACAGCAGCAGATCAGGCAGCGGCCAAGGCCCAGCAGCAAGACCTGGCCAGCCAGACCATGACGCTGCCGCAGGCCATGGAGCTGGGTGAGAAGGTGTTCCTGGGGCATTGCGCCGCCTGCCATCAGCCCGCGGGTACAGGCTTGCCCGGCATCTTCCCGGCCCTCAAGGGCAGCAAGGTGGCGACGCTACCAGAACACAGGGCCCAGCATCTGGACATAGTCCTGCATGGCAAGAGCGGGACTGCGATGCAGCCCTTCGGCAAGCAGCTGACGGCGCAGGAACTCGCCGCCGTCGTGACATACGAGCGCAATGCCTGGGACAACAAGACCGGTGATGTCATTCAGGCTGCAGAGGTGCAGTCCCTTCTGAACCCAGTCGAACCAAACAAGGACAAGTGAGGCGCCAGCATGAGTGATGGAATCACGGATACCCTGCACAGCGAGCACGCCCACCAACCTGCATCGGGCCTGAAACGCTGGTTATACACCACTAATCACAAAGATATCGGCACTCTCTATCTGTTGTTCGCCCTGACCATGTTCTTCACCGGTGGCGCCATGGCCATGGTCATTCGGGCCGAGCTGTTCCAGCCCGGTCTGCAACTGGTCGAGCCCCTGTTCTTCAACCAGATGACCACGGTACATGGCCTCATCATGGTCTTTGGCGCCGTGATGCCCGCCTTCACCGGTCTCGCCAACTGGCTGATCCCCATCATGATCGGGGCCCCGGACATGGCATTGCCCCGGATGAACAACTGGAGCTTCTGGATCCTGCCATTTGCGTTTCTGATCCTGCTGTCGAGCCTGTTCATGGAGGGTGGTGGCCCCAGCTCGGGCTGGACCTTCTATGCCCCCCTGTCCACCAAATACAGCGGCAACAGCACGGCGCTATTCGTCTTCGCCATCCACATCATGGGCATCTCCTCCATCATGGGAGCCATCAACGTCATCGTTACCATCTTCAACCTGCGGGCGCCGGGCATGGGCTGGATGAAGATGCCGCTGTTTGTCTGGACCTGGCTTATCACGGCCTTCCTGCTCATTGCTGTCATGCCGGTTCTGGCTGCGGCGGTGACCATGGTGCTGACGGACAAGTATTTCGGGACCAGCTTCTTCGACGCGGCCGGGGGAGGGGATCCTGTGATGTTCCAGCACATCTTCTGGTTCTTTGGCCACCCTGAGGTGTACATCATGATACTGCCGGCCTTTGGCATCGTCTCCAGCATCATTCCCACCTTCTCTCGCAAGAAACTGTTTGGTTATCGCTCCATGGTCTATGCCACCAGCAGCATCGCCTTGCTCTCCTTCATGGTCTGGGCTCACCACATGTTTACGACTGGGCTGCCGGTTGTCGCCGAACTGTTCTTCATGTACGCCACCATGCTGATCGCGGTGCCGACCGGGGTGAAGGTATTCAACTGGGTGGCCACCATGTGGCGGGGGTCACTGACGTTCGAGACCCCCATGCTGTTTGCCATCGCCTTCATCACCCTGTTCACCATAGGTGGCTTCTCGGGGTTGATGCTGGCCATGATCCCGGCCGATTTCCAATATCACGATACCTATTTTGTCGTGGCCCATTTTCATTATGTGCTGGTCACCGGCGCCGTCTTCTCGATCCTGGCCGCCGCCTATTACTGGCTGCCCAAATGGACGGGGCACATGTATGACGAGCGACTCGGCCAATGGCATTTCTGGTGCTCGCTCATTTCGGTCAATGTGCTCTTCTTCCCCATGCATTTCGTCGGTCTGGCGGGCATGCCCCGTCGCATTCCGGATTACGCGCTGCAGTTTGCCGACTTCAACATGCTGATCAGTCTTGGCGGCTTCGCCTTCGGGTTGTCGCAGTTGTTGTTCGTCTGGGGGGTGATCAAGTGCATCAGGGGCGGGCAGCAGGCGAGCAATCAGGTGTGGGAAGGGGCGGAGGGGCTGGAGTGGACGCTCTCATCCCCCCCTCCCTACCACAGCTTCAAGACCCCACCAGAGGTGCGGTAAGGAGGTCATATGGTTCAGGTCAATCACGGTCCCCTGCTCAGAAAGCTGGCCCTGGTGGTGCTTGTCATGTTCGGGTTCGCCTTTGCACTGGTGCCGCTGTATGACGTCTTCTGCAGGATCACCGGTCTCAACGGCAAGACTGCAGTACAGCCGGCCACGACAGAGCGGGCGGTGATCGACAGCAAACGGACCATCCAGATCGAGTTTCTTGCCCATGCGGACACCCGGATGCCGTGGCAGTTCAGCGGCGAAACGGCGCGGTTGTCGGTGCGGCCTGGTGAAATGAAGCTGGTCAATTATCGGGTGTTCAATCCCACCGATCGCACCATGATTGGTCAGGCGGTACCGTCAGTCTCGCCCGGTCCTGCCGCCGCCTATTTGAAGAAAGTGGAGTGCTTTTGCTTCAACCGTCAGGAGTTGCAGGCGGGAGAGAGCAAGCTGATGCCGCTCAAGTTTTATGTCGACCCCGATTTGCCCGACAACATCAACACCATCACGCTCTCCTACTCACTCTATGAGATCACTCAGTCCACCCCAGCCCCGACGCTGGCGCAGAGGAAATAATCATGGCCAAAGTGAACCAGACGTATTACGTCCCTGACCAGAGCCGCTGGCCCATCATAGGGGCGGTGGCCCTGTTTTTCCTGGCTTTCGGGGCGGGGCATCTGGTCAATGAGGTGGCGAGCAAGCAGGCCGGGGTCGGCCGGTACTTGATGATGGCTGGCGTTGCCTTGCTGATTTTCATGCTGTTTGGCTGGTTTCGTCACATCATCCAGGAGTCTATGACCGGGCTCTACAGCGCCCAGATGGACAGATCCTTCCGGCAAGGCATGGTCTGGTTCATCTTCTCCGAGGTGATGTTCTTCCTTGCCTTCTTCGGAGTGCTGTTCTATGCCCGCCAGCTTGCCATGCCCTGGCTGGACGGCGCGGGCAACAAGGCGATGACGGCCCAGTTGCTGTGGCCGGATTTCTCGGCGCACTGGCCCATGGTCAAGACCCCGGGAGGAACCACGACCCAGGCCATGCCCTGGCACGGAATCCCCCTCATCAATACCCTGATCCTGCTCGGCTCCTCCGTCACCCTGCTGTTTGCTCATACCGGGCTGGAGAATGGAAAACGCAGTCGTCTCAAGGGGATGCTGCTTGTGACCGTGCTGCTCGGGTTGGCGTTCCTCTGGCTGCAAGGCTATGAATACCTGCATGCGTACCGGGATCTGGGGCTGCGACTGGACTCCGGCATCTACGGCAATACCTTCTTCATCCTGACCGGATTCCATGGCTTGCATGTCACCCTGGGGACTGTGTTCCTGCTGATCATATGGTTGCGGATAGTGCTGAAGGATCACTTCACCGCCGAGCGCCACTTCGCCTTCCAGGCCGCGGCCTGGTACTGGCACTTCGTCGACGTGGTATGGCTCTGCCTCTTCGTGTTCGTCTACCTGCTCTGAGATCGGGATCAGTAAGGGCGCGGGTTGGGCTCCAGCCAGCCCATCATCAGGGAGAGCAGCAGGATGACGACCACCAGCAGGGAAAAGAACACCCGACGCCCCAGCGGGGCGGACATCTTCTGGGGATGACCCGTGGTCATCATCAGCCAGAGGGCATGAAACAGCTGCCCAATGATGAGCAGCAGCATCAGTACCAGCACTATCTTGATCAACATGTTGGAGCCCTCCGTTATATGCGTGACATGGCTACATGGGATAAGCAGCGACCATGGCATCACAGGCGCTGGATCGTACTGATGTTCACTCTGGTTGTGACGGCGGGTTTGTGCAAGCTGTCGCTTTGGCAGTGGCAGCGGGGGATGGAGAAAGAGGCCTGGCTGGGGCGGATGGCAGTGGCGCAGCAGGTGGCGCCACTGACGCTTGCCCGGATCGACTGGCGCAACCTCGAGTCACTGGACGGCCTGTCACTGGGAGGGGAGGTCGAATGGGTGTCCCCTCATGTCTGGTTGCTGGACAACCAGGCGGTGGCGGGCGAGATCGGCTATGACGTCATCATACCGGTACGCGCCGGTGATGCCCGTCCCTTGTTGCTGGTCAACCTGGGCTGGGTGCCTGTACCCGCCAGCCGGCAGCAGCTGCCAAGGCCCGTCATCCCGGCAACTCTGGAGCTCGACGGTCTGTTGCGCACAGCCCCCGGTGGCGTCTTGCTGGGTCAGAACATAGAGTCCGGCCCCTATCCTAACCGGCTGCAGTCCATCAGGGTGAATGCCCTGAGCGAGATCATCGGCTCGCCCCTTGCTGACGCCGTGTTTTATCAAAGGCAGACTCCCTTCCTCCATCACTACCAGCCGAATGTCATGCCGCCCGAGAAGCACAGGGCGTATGCAGTGCAATGGCTTGGGCTGGCACTGGTGATGCTGGTGGGCGGTCTGGTGCTGACAAGGAGGTTGTCCCCATGAACTCATGGTCAAGATGGAAGGTACCTGTCCTTTTTTGGCTGGTGATACTGCTGCCTGTGGTATTGGCTGCGCTGACCCTGAGGCAGGGCTGGTATGAACCCGGTACTCGCAACAAGGGGGCCTGGTTGGATCGGGAGGTCTATCTGTTGCAGCCGCTCCCGTCCCATCAGAGCAAATGGCGGCTGGTCTATCTGGCTGCCAGGCGTTGTGAGGCGCAATGCCAGCAGGTGCCAGAGTTGATGTCGCGGATCCAGAGCGCCCTTGGCCGCAATCTGGACAAGCTGGAACTGGTGCAACTGACCGATGCGCCGCCGCGCGGGGCGAACGGAGCCGTGCGGGCGGGCGATATGATGCTGGTGGACTCGCAAGGGCTGGCCATTCTGCGTTACGAGGTGCCGGCCAGCACGGCGGCGTGGCCGCTGCTTGGCAAGGCAGTGCTGTCGGATCTGCAGCAACTGCTCAAGTATCAGCGAGGTGTGCAATGAACGCGCACCTGAGGCCTGTGTCGTGTGTCCTGTTGCCATCATCCGGGTACAAGCTTCAGCGGGGGGGCGTATGAAAATACAGAAGAGGCTGG
Organism: Aeromonas media; assembly: GCF_000819985.1. Taxonomy (GTDB): domain Bacteria; phylum Pseudomonadota; class Gammaproteobacteria; order Enterobacterales; family Aeromonadaceae; genus Aeromonas; species Aeromonas media. The sequence goes on from NZ_CDBZ01000010.1 coordinate 65,501, forward strand.
CATCGATCGCCATTGTGCTGGCGGTGTTGGTCATCGTGCTCGGTGCCTATACCCGGCTGACGGATGCCGGGTTGGCCTGCCCCGATTGGCCCGGTTGTTACGGCTCCCTGGCCGTCCCCCAATCCGTGCATATGGAGCGGGCGGCCCAGCTCTATCCGGATACACCGCTGGAGCCTCACAAGGCGCGCAGCGAGATGGTTCATCGCTACTTCGCCGGTGTGCTGGGTGGTGTGATTGCGTTGCTGTTCATGCTGAGCTGGCGCGCTGGCGGTCGTCTGCGCCACCTCTCGGGGGCCTTGCTGGTGCTGGTGGTTGGCCAGGCAGCCCTTGGTATGTGGACGGTGACGCTGGCGCTGCATCCTCTGGTGGTGACCACCCATCTGCTGGGTGGGTTCGCCATCCTGACCCTGCTCTGGCTCTATCGGACCGAGCTTGTGCGCTCCCCCGCGAACGCGCCCGTCTGCCACGGTGAGGGCTTGCCCTGGCTGGGCAATGCGGCCTGCGGTGTGCTGCTGCTTCAGATAGCGCTGGGGGGCTGGACGTCGGCGAACTATGCGGCCATGGCCTGCGTCGAGCTGCCTCTCTGTCAGGGGAGCTGGCAGGCGCAGCTGAACTGGGAGGAGGCATTTCATCTGCCGTTCGGCCACGCTAGCTATGAGTTCGGGGTGCTGAGCAAGGAGGCGCGCCAGACCATCCATATCGCCCATCGTCTGGGAGCCCTTGCCACCGCCCTGCTGGTGGGGGGCTTTGCCCTCGCTCTGATCCGTCAGGGGGCCCCGTTGCGCTTCCTGGGGGGGGGCTTGCTGGCCCTGCTGCTGGTGCAAATTGCCTTGGGGCTGGCGAATGTCCACCTGGCCCTGCCGTTGGCCAATGCCCTCGCGCACAACCTGGTGGCGGCGCACCTGCTGGTGTGTTGTGTACTGGCCCGTGGGCGGCTCTCCCGCCCCCGGCTTTCCCCTTCGCTGTCGCCTGAGGCGATCAGGAGTCAGACATGAACAGCAAGTCATTGGCCCGCTTCATCGACACCCGGCTGTTGCGGGACTACTACCAACTGACCAAGCCCAAGGTGGTGGCCTTGCTGCTGCTGACCGCCTGGGTCGGCATGCTGCTGGCCGAGCCGACCCAGGCCTCACTGGACGAGATGGTGCTGGGACTGACGGGGATAGGGCTGCTGGCTGCGGGGGCCGCGGCCATGAATCACTCTCTGGATCACGGCATCGATGCCCAGATGCGCAGAACGCGCTGGCGACCGGTCGCCATGGGGCGGATCGGGCCTAAGTCTGCGATGGTGTTTGCGCTCTGGCTGGCGTTGACGGGCTTCGTCCTGCTCTATTGGGGCGTGAATCCTCTGACCGCCTGGCTGACCCTGGCCAGCCTGTTTGGCTATGCGGTCGTCTATACCCTGCTGCTCAAGCGGGCCACACCACAGAACATCGTCATCGGCGGGTTGGCAGGGGCCATGCCACCGCTGCTGGGCTGGACCAGCATAACGGGAGGGCTCTCGGCCGAGCCCTGGCTGCTGGTGATGATCATCTTCACCTGGACGCCGCCTCACTTCTGGTCCCTGGCCATCCACAGACGGGATGACTATGCTGGCGCGAACATTCCCATGCTGCCCGTCACCCACGGCATCGCATTCACCAAGACGGCAATCCTGCTCTATCTGATGATCCTGACCCTGGTCTGCCTGCTGCCCTACCTGATCGGCATGTCCGGGCTGCTTTATCTGATCGGCAGTCTGGCGTTGAACCTCGGGTTCTGCTGGCATGGCTGGTTGCTGAAGTATTCGGATCGCCCCGGTCAGGCGATGCGCACTTTCCGCTTCTCCATCTATCACCTGATGTTGCTGTTTGGTCTGCTTATTCTGGATCACCACTGGTTGTGGCGGCTGTCATAGGGGGGAGGTATCTGGCAGGGGATATGGGTAGTGGTTTGCACATTCAGGCTGGCCCCGAGGCCAGCCTGAATCATGTTCAGAGCTTGACCATGATGTGGCGCGGCACCGTGTAGTCTTCCAGCGCGTAGAGGGAGAGATCCTTGCCGTAGCCGGACATCTTCATGCCGCCGTGGGGCATCTCGGAGGTGAGCATGAAGTGGGTGTTGATCCAGGTGCAGCCGTACTGCAAGTGGCTGGCCACCTTGCTGGCGAGGCTCAGATCCCGGGTCCAGACCGAGCTGGCGAGGCCGTAGTCCGAGTCGTTGGCCCACTGCACCACCTGCTCGGCGTCGGTGAAGCGGGTCACCGACACCACCGGGCCAAACACCTCCCGGCGCACGATTTCATCCTCCTGACGGGCGTGGGCGATCAGGGTCGGCTCGAAGAAGAAGCCGTTGCCGGGGCGGATCTTGCCCCCCGCCGTCACCTCCACGTGACCGCTGCTCTGGGCCCGCTCGACAAAGCTGGCGACCCGGTTGCGCTGCCGGTCCGAGATGAGCGGCCCCATCTCCACCCCCTCCTCGCGCGGGCCGCCCACCTTGATGGAGGCCACCGCCTCGGTCATGGCGGCGACAAACTTGTCGTAGATCTTGCCCTGGGCATAGATGCGGCAAGCGGCGGTGCAATCCTGACCGGCGTTGTAGAAGCCGAAGGTGCGAATGCCCGCCACCACAGCCTCCAGATCCGCATCGTCGAAGATGATGACCGGCGCCTTGCCCCCCAGCTCCAGGTGGGTGCGCTTCATGGTGCGGGCGGCGCTCTGCAGGATCTTCTGGCCGGTGGCAATATCACCGGTGAGCGACACCATGCGCACCAGCGGGTGCTCCACCAGCGGTGCCCCTACGCTCTCGCCCCGGCCGCAGACGATGTTGATGACGCCGCGCGGGAAGAGCTCGCTGGCGAGCTCCGCCAGGCGCAGGGCGGTGAGCGGGGTCTGCTCGGAGGGCTTGAGCACCACCGTATTGCCGGCGGCGAGTACGGGAGCCATCTTCCAGGCCGCCATCATCAGCGGATAGTTCCAGGGGGCAATGCTGCCCACCACCCCGATGGGGTCGCGGCGGATCATGCTGGTGTGCCCCTCGATGTACTCCCCCGCCAGCGGCCCCTGCAGGCAGCGAGCCGCGCCGGCGAAGAAGCGGAAACAGTCCACCACCGCCGGCAGCTCGTCATTGAGCACCGCCAGATAGGGCTTGCCGCAGTTGAGGGATTCGAGCGCCGCAAACTCCTCGGCGTGGCGCTCGATGGCATCGGCCAGGCGCAGCAGCAGGGTGCTGCGCTGGGCCGGGGTGGTGCGGCTCCACTGGGCGAAGGCGCGCTGGGCACCGTTCACCGCCCGGTTCACCTGCTCGAATGAAGCTTCTGGCACCGAGGCGAGAAGCTCCCCGGTGGCCGGGTTGAGGATGGGCTCGGCCTGGCCGTCACCGGTGACGAACTGACCGTCGATCAAGAGTTGGGTAGAGAGTTTCATGGTTGCATCCTTGCGCACGCGTTGAGTCGTTATTTGCCACTGCCGGCGACGTCCTGGCCGTCGCGGGTGAGGTAGTAGGCAAGCAGAATGGGAATGGTGGTGAAGGCCACTATGATGAGCGCCACCACGTTGGTGACCGGCCTGTCCCGTGGCCGGATCAGCTCCTGATACATCCAGATCGGCAGTGTGGTTTGCTGACCGGCGGTGAAAGTGGTGACGATCACCTCGTCAAAGCTGAGCGCAAACGCCAGCATGCCCCCCGCCAGCAGGGCGGTGGCGAGGTTGGGCAGGATCACGTAGCGCAGGGTCTGGAAGCCGTCGGCACCAAGATCCATCGACGCCTCGATGAGACTCTGGTTGGTACGGCGAAAGCGCGCCAGGGCATTGTTGTAGACCACCACCACGCAGAAGGTGGCGTGACCGATGACGATGGTCCAGAAGCTGAAGGGGATCTCCATCACCCCATAGGCGGAGCGCAGCGCGATACCGGTGACGATGCCGGGCAGGGCGATGGGCAGCACCAGCAAGAGCGACACCACCTCCTGACCGAAGAAGCGGCTGCGGGCGATGGCCCCCGCCGCCAGGGTGCCGAGCACCATGGCGGCCAGCGTCGCCAGTCCCGCTACCTCCAGCGACAGCTGGATGGCACGCCACACGTCGGGGCGGTTGAGGGTCACCTCGAACCACTTGAGAGTGAGCCCGGGCGGTGGGAACTGGTAGCTCTTGCTCTCGCTGGTGAAGGCGTAGAGGAAGATGAACAGGATCGGAAAGTGCAGGAACAGGAGGCCGCCGATGGCCGCATACTTGAGCAGGCCGGAAGGCTGGTTGCCATGGTCCCGTTTCTTAGGCTGATTAGAGCGCATCGAAGGCCCCCAAGCGTTTTGCGATGGTGAGGTAGATGGCGATGATAAGGATCGGCACCAGCGAGAAGGCGGCGGCGAAGGGCAGGTTGCCCGCCGTGCCCTGCTGCATGTAGACCACCTGACCTATGTACATGGTGGAGTTGCCTATGATGCCGGGGATGATGTAGTCCCCCAGCGTCAGGGAGAAGGTGAAGATGGAGCCCGCCACCACGCCGGGCAGGGCCAGCGGCAGGATCAGGGTACGAAAGGTCTGGGCCGGGGTGGCGCCGAGATCGCCGCTCGCCTCAAGCAAAGAGCGCGGGATCCGCTCCACCGCCGCCTGGATCGGCAGGATCATGAAGGGTAGCCAGACGTAGACGAAGACGATGAAGGTGCCGAGCCGCGAGAACGACAGCGAGGGGCCGCCTATCACCGGCAGGGAGAGGATGCCATCCAGCAGCCAGTCCAGCCCCAGGGTGTCTGCCAGCCAGCTGATGACCCCCTCCTTGGCCAAGATCAGCTTCCAGGCGTAGACCCGCACCAGATAGCTGGACCAGAGTGGCAGCATGATGCCGACGTAGAACAGGGCCCGGGTCTTGCCGCTGGTGTAGCGCGCCATGTAGTAGGCCACCGGAAAGCCGAGCAGGGCGCAGGCCAGGGTCACCAGCAGCGACATGCCGACGGTGCGCAGGATCACGTCCAGGTTCTCTGCCCGCAGCAGGGCGACGAAGTTCTGCAGCCCCAGTTCGTGGCGGATCTGGCCGCTGAATTCGTCCAGCCCGAAGAAGGCGTTGGAGAGCAGCATCAGCAGGGAGCCGACATAGATGATGCCGAGCCAGAGCAGGGGTGGCCCGAGCAGGATGGCCAGCAACAGACCGGGACGGCCGTAGAGCAGGGTGGAGAGGCGCCGCAGCGGCCGCAAGCGTGCAGGTTCGATGGCGTGGCTCATGGCTAGACTCGCACTGTGGGGGAGGCTCATGGCTGAGCCCCCGATCCTGAGGCGCTCAGGCGGTGGATGGCTTGCTCAGGCCAGCTGAGGCTGACCCGGGCACCACGGGCCAGGCGGGCCTGCCCCTCGTTGGGGTGGTTGACGATGAGCTCGAGCTGCTCGCCGAGATCGACCCGGTAGCGCACGAAGGGGCCGAGGTACTCCACTTCGCGCACCTCACCAGACCAGCCCGGTGTGCCGGCCTCGGCAAGCCGGATCCGCTCCGGGCGCACCATCATCTGGCGAGCATCGCCGCACAGACGGCGGGCCTGCTCCCCCTCGAACAGGTTGACGGTGCCGACGAAGCGGGCGACGAAAGGGGTGGCGGGGGCGTCGTAGATGGTATCCGGCGCGGCTATCTGCTCGATCTTGCCCTGATTGAAGATGCAGATGCGGTCGCTCATGGAGAGCGCCTCCTGCTGGTCGTGGGTGACGAAGATGAAGGTGATGCCGAGCTGGCGCTGCAAGGCTTTCAGTTCGAGCTGCATCTGCTCGCGCAGCTTGAGGTCGAGCGCCCCGAGCGGTTCGTCCAGCAGCAGGATGCGCGGCTGGTTGATCAGTGCCCGGGCGATGGCGATGCGCTGGCGCTGGCCGCCGGAGAGCTGGCCGGGCTTGCGGTTGCCGACGCCGGGCAGGCGCACCAGCTCCAGCATCTCGTCCACCTTGCGGTAACGCTCCGCCTTGGCGACGCCCTTGAGCATTAGGCCATAGCCGATGTTGTCGCGCACATCCATGTTGGGGAAGAGTGCATAGTCCTGAAACACGGTATTGAGGTTGCGATCGTAGGGGGGCACGGTGGAGCAGGGCTCGCCGAACAGCCGGATCTCTCCCTCGCTTGGGTATTCGAAGCCTGCGATCATCCGCAGGCAGGTGGTCTTGCCGGAACCGCTCGGCCCCAGCAGGGTGAAAAACTCGCCGGCCGGGATCTGGAAGGAGATGTCATCGACCGCCTTCACCTCGCCATAGTGGCGGCTGACCCGGTCAAATTGTACGGCGTTCATGGGACGTCCTTGTCTGTGTGGGAAAAGGCCGGACTCCTGTCCGGCCCGCCGGGTAGTGCGTTGTCAGCCCAGGCTCAGCGACCCCCCAGGATGGCGATATAGTCCGAGACCCAGCGATAGTAGGGCACACAGGTTCCCTGGCTCTTGCACTGGGAGACGGGGGTACGCCAGAAGTGAACCCGATCGAAGTTGTCGATGCCGTTGGTCTTGCAGCCCTCTTTCCCGAGCAGGGCGTTGCCCTCGCAGGCGGCGGGCACCACGGGCACGGAGCCGAACCAGGAGGCGAGATCCCCCTGCAACTTGTTGTTCAGGGAGTGCTCCAGCCACTTATAGGCACAGGTGAGGTTCTTGGCCTCGTTGTGCACCATGCTGGTGTCGGCCCAGCCGGTGACGCCCTCCTTGGGCACCGTCGTGGCGATGGGCTGCTTGTCGGCGATCAGGGTATTGGCCTGGAACGGCCAGGAGCCGGAGGCCACCACCCCCTCGTTCTTGAAATCATCTATCTGGACGAAGGCATCGTGCCAGTAGCGCCCCACCAGCTGGCGCTGCTTGCGCAGCAGATCGAGGGAGGCTTTGTATTGCTCCTCGTTCAGTTCGTAAGGATCCTTGATGCCGAGCGCGGGCTGGTGGCTCATCAGATAGAGAGCGGCATCGGCGATGTGGATGGGGCCGTCGAACGCCTGCACTCGCCCCTTGTTGGTCTTGCCGTCCGGCAGGGTCTGCTCTTCGAACACCACGCTCCAGGAGTCGGGCGCCTTGGGGAACACCTTGGTGTTGTACATCAATATGTTGCCGCCCCACTGGTAGGGCACGCCATAGTGCTTGCCATCTACCGTGTGCCAGGGAGCATTCTGCAGGCGGGGGTCTATCTTGCTGTAGCTCGGGATGAGCGCCAGGTTGAGTGCCTGCACCTTGCCCCCCGCGATGAGGCGCAGGCTGGCGTCGCCGGAGGCAGTCACCAGATCGAAGCCCCCTTCGTTCATCAGGGCCACCATCTCGTCCGAGGTGGCGGCCGTCTTGACGCTGACCTTGCAGCCGGTCTCCTTCTCGAAGCCGGTTACCCAGTCGTAGTTCTTGTCGGTCTCGCCGCGCTCCACGTAGCCGGCCCAGGCCACGATATTGAGCTGGCCTTCACCCTTGCCGAGTTCGGTCGGGGCGGCCTGGATCTGGCCTGCCAGCAGGGCAGGGATCAGGGCCAGGGTCAGGGGGGTCAGTTTCATCTTGCTCTCCTTGCATGAACTGGAGCCATGCGATACCGCAATGGCACTTAACATCCTGTTAACCAGTCATGAGCGTAGGAGAAGGCAGTGGGAATGAGAATTTCAATTTTTGACGCCAGAGGTATCTGCCAAATCTATATCGAGTGCAGATGAATCTTTTTTTTGATGATGGCTCGGTGATCACCCTGAGGGCGCTGGCTAGCGGGAGACCGGCTGGCGGGCCCGCAGCCGGCTCTGATCCCGCGCTATGTCAATGAACTCGCGGGCGGTCCAGTCGAGCCGCGAGCCGCGCCGCCACACCAGGCCGATGTCGATGGCGGGGATGGGCTCCTTGATGGCGCGGGCCTCGACCCGCTCCTGCTCCAGCGACCAGGGGCGGTAGGCAAAGTCCGGCAGCAGGGCTAGCCCTAGCTGGCTCGCCACCAGGCTGCGCACCGCTTCCACCGAGGCGGTACGCAGCACGATGCGCGGTGCTATGCCGTAGCGGCGCAGGCCGGCCCCGATGATCTGATCCAGCTGATCGGCGGTCAGCGAGATCATGGGCTCGTCACCCAATGCTTTGAGGGAGAGGGTCGATTCGGCGCAGAGCGGGTGGTTGGCGGCGAGCCAGACCCGCAGTGGCGAGCGGGTCAGCAGTTCGGTATCGAACGCCTCCTGGCGTATGGTGCGGTTGGTCATCAGTATTCCCACGTCCACCTCGCCGTTGACGATCTGATGCTCCAGAAACGGCTGCTCATCCTCCTTCACCTCGATGCGCACCGCCGGAAAGGCGCGGCGAAAGCGGCCTATGGCCTCCGACAGGTAGTAGCCGGCCACCAGCGTCGTCACCCCTATGGTGAGCTGCCCCTGATCCTGCTGGGCCACCGCCTTGAGGGACTGGCCGGCTTCGGTCATGGCGCCGAGAATGCGCCTGGCATGGAGCAGAAACTGGTGGCCCTGGGCCGTCAGGGTGACGCCACGCGGGTTGCGCTCGAACAGGGCCGCGCCGAGTTCGGTCTCCAGCTCGCGGATGGCGCTGGTGACTGCCGACTGGGATATGTGCAGCTCGGCGGCGGCGCGGCTGACCGAGAAGCTGTCGGCCACGGCCACGAAGTAACGGATCTGGCGAAAGGTGAAGTTCATCTGGGCATCCTGCCACGGGCGACGAGGTTGGCTGCCAGCTTAACCCCGAACTTCCCCCAAGCAAAAGGCGCCGTGATGGCGCCTTTATCAGTATTTTTCCTGCGGTTAGCGGGAGCTGGCCGCCTCGATCACCGGCACCCGGTTCACCGCCTTGCCGAGATAGGCGAGGGTGATGGTCACTATGATGCAGGTGAAGCTGAGCCACATGTAGGGCAGGTAGTCGAGGGTGGCCACCCCCAGCACCCCGGCCATGAAGATGCCGTTGTCGCTCCAGGGCACCATGCCGCAGGTGAGGGTGCCGCCGAACTCGGCGTTGCGGGAGAGGTTCTTGCGCGCCAGTCCCAGCCGGTCGTAGTTCTTGGCCATGATCTTGGGGGTCAGGATCAGGGATACATACATGGCGGAACCGAACACGTTGGCCAGGAAGGCGGTGGCTATGGTGTGGCTGGTCAGGCTGCCGACGCTGTTGATGCGCTTCTCGAAGGCGCTGGCGATGACTTCCAGAATGCCGACCTTCTCCAGCAGGCCGCCAAAGCCCAAGCCGAAGATGATGACGGCCACCGAGCCCAGCATGGACTCCATGCCGCCGCTCCCCAGGATGTTGTCGATGAAGTCGACGCCTGAGGTGATGGCGAACGGGCTATAGGCGGAGTGCATCGCCTTGACCGGATCCATGTCCTGGAAGGCGATGGCCCAGACAAGGCCGAGCAGGGCGCCGAAGCTGATCACCGGGAAGGCGGGTTTGCGGTTCGCCAGCAGGCCCAGCACCAGCACCACCGGCACAATGGCCAGCGGGGTGATGTTGAACTGCTTGTCGAGGGCCTCCATCACCAGGTTGACCTGCTCTAGGCTGACGTTGCCGGAGTACTGCATGCCGACCACGGTGAACAGGGCGGCGGTGATGACGTAGGAGAACAGACTGATGGGCAGCATCCCCTTGATGTGTTCCACCACATCGACGTTGGACATGGTCGAGGCCAGTACTACGGAGTCGGAGAGCGGGGAGAGCTTGTCACCGAAGTAGACGCCGGAGAGCACGGCACCGGCCACCAGGGGGGCGGGCACCCCAAGACTGTGGCCGATCCCCATCATGGCGATCCCCGCCGTGGCGGCAGAGCCCCAGGAGGTGCCGGTAGCCAGCGAGGTGAGGGAGCAGATGATCAGGGTCGCCAGCAGGAAGATGGAGGGGTGTATCACCTTGAGGCCGAAGTAGATGATGCTGGGGACTATGCCGCCGGCGATCCAGGTGCCCACCAGGGCACCGACGGAGACCAGTATCAATATGGCCCCCATCCCCTTGGCGACGCCGTCGACGGCCGCCTGCTCCAGAGACTTGTAATCATGGCCTAGCCGGATGCCGAGCCCCATGATGACGAACCAGGCAATGAACAGTGCCAGCTGGATCGGCAGATCGAGCACGCTGGTGAACGAAAAGGCCAGGGCCAGGAAAATGGCCAGGCAGGCAAAGACCTGTGCCATGCCAGGCAATCGGATGTGGTTTTGTTGGTTTTGCATAGATACTTCCTAAACTCTTGCTCGCCAAGGTCGGTCCCTCTCGTCCTGTGGATACACGTATCCCGAGGGGCCGGCCCAAAAAGAGGCCGCAATCTACCACAAACCCGGGGCGCAAAATCCCAACTTATTTAGCAAAAATGCATTAATGTTTGATAAATCTACTCATTAGTTGATCTCATCGGCGCTTTTTTTGAATATCAGGCCGATGCAGGGCAAATAGCCAAAACCCATAGAGAAGTCCGATTGCACTCTCCACAGTCACAAACGATAATCGTTATCGTTTGATTCTATGAGTAGCATCATCATGATCTGGATAGTGCGGTGTCTCTTACTGGCAGCCTTGCTGGCGGTGTTGGGCTGGGGTCAGGACAAGGCATACGGCCTGTGGAGTCTGGGCTTCTTGCTGGCCGCCTGGGTCATGCTGGAACCCAGGCTGAGGCCGGCGCTGATCCTGCTGCCGGTCGCGGGCATGACGGGGGTCGTCACCCTGCTCTGGCAGCAAAGCTGGCTATAGGAGCCGTTCAGCGGGAAGGGACGGCCCGGATCTTGTCATAGGCCTGGCGGAGGGCGGCGATGACCTTCTGCTCCATCTCGGTGCGTTCGGCATCCGGGGTGAAGTAGATCATGTCGACGTTGTGGCGTATGTAGTGAGAGGGGAGTTGATTGAGGGTCAGGCAACAGAGATCGGCCAGCTGGTAGGGGGTCAGTGTCTGGTTAAGCCCTTGTTTTTCTATCTCTTTGAGCACCAGATGCTCATAGAAGTTGTGAATGTCGGTATCCAGGATCATGGGAAAACCCCTGTGGTGGCATGGCATTCTCAACAGCATAGCCATGGCAGGGGCAAAAACAAAAGGCCCATCACTTTCGTGATGGGCCTTTTTGCATGATGAATGGTGCGAAGAGAGGGACTCGAACCCTCACATCCGTGGGACACTAACACCTGAAGCTAGCGCGTCTACCAATTCCGCCACCTTCGCACACTGATTTTCTCCAGCTGGTTTTTAAATGCGATTGGAGCGCATTGCTCTGTGTTTACATGTCAGAATCATGGTGCGAAGAGAGGGACTCGAACCCTCACACCCGGGGGGCACTAACACCTGAAGCTAGCGCGTCTACCAATTCCGCCACCTTCGCACATTTGGGTTATCAGTCTGGATTTACATGCTGTCTGATAAAAGCATGGTGCGAAGAGAGGGACTCGAACCCTCACACCCGGGGGGCACTAACACCTGAAGCTAGCGCGTCTACCAATTCCGCCACCTTCGCACATTCGGGTTATCAGTCTGGATTTACATGCTGTCTGATAAAAGCATGGTGCGAAGAGAGGGACTCGAACCCTCACATCCGTGGGACACTAACACCTGAAGCTAGCGCGTCTACCAATTCCGCCACCTTCGCACATTGTCATCAATCTTGTTTTACATGCCATCGATGAAGCATGTTGCAGTATGGTGCGAAGAGAGGGACTCGAACCCTCACATCCGTGGGACACTAACACCTGAAGCTAGCGCGTCTACCAATTCCGCCACCTTCGCATCACTGCGGTGGGGGATTCTATAGAGTTTTGGGGGGGCGTCAACAGCCAAAGGGGACTTTTTTCGCTGTTGACGGATAAAGCCGTGTCAAGGGCACAAAACTTCAGCAATCTGGGTCACGCCGGGGCCAGTGCGTCCTGATACATCTGTTCGTACAGAGGGATGGAGTCGGCCCAGTCGAAGCGGGTGTGCATGGCATTTTGCTGCACGCGGGCAAACCGTTCGGGTTCTTGCAGGTAGTGGAGCAGGCTGCGGCGCATGGCATCGAGCAAGGTGCTGGCGGTGGGATCGTTGAAGCAGAAACCGGTCGCCCTGGCGGGATCGGCATCCCAGTCCACCACGGTATCTTTCAGTCCGCCGACGGCCCGTACCAACGGCAGGGTGCCATAGGCCAGGCTGTACATCTGGTTGAGGCCGCAGGGCTCGAACAGCGAAGGCATCAGGAAGAAATCGGCGCCGGCTTCCACCAGGTGGGCCAAACGGTCGTCATAGGCATTGATGAAGGCGAACCGGTCGGGATGTTGCTGGGCTATGGTCTGCAACTGGGCGGCGAGGGAAGGGTCGCCCGAGCCCACGATCACCACCTGGACCTGGTGTTGCAGGAACTTGTCCAGCGCCGGGATAAGCAAATGCACCCCTTTCTGCTCGGTCAGACGACACACCATGCCATAGATGGGCAAGTTGCCGACGGGCAGCCCCGTCTCCTGCTGCAGTGCCCGTTTGCAGGTGTGTTTGCCGGCTAAGTGGTCGGCGTCATAGGTGGCGGGCAGCAGGGGATCGAAGGCAGGATCCCAATCCTGATAGTCACAACCGTTGAGGATGCCGCGCAAGTCGCTCGCCCGTTGTTGGAACACGCTGGCCATGCCGTGAGCCCCCAGGTGCGTCAGCAGCTCGCTGGCATAGTTGGGGCTGACTGCATTGATCTTGTCTGCGTAGAGCACACCGCACTTGAGCAGGTTGATGTGACCGTAGTCGTAGTTGATGCGCTGCTCGTAGTCCTGGATCTCAGGCACTGCCCAGAACTGCTGGCGATCGAACACCCCCTGAAAAGCCGCATTGTGGATGCTGATGACAGACCGGGTGCGCTGGAAGAAGGGATTGTGAGCGTGGCGCGTCTTGAGCAGCAGCGGCAGCAGGCCGGTGTGCCAGTCGTTGCAGTGGACTATGTCAGGGGCGAAGTTCAGCTGCTCGCAGGCGTGCAGGGCCGCCGCCGCGAGGAAGGCGAAACGCTCGCCGTTGTCGGGATAGGCCTGATTGTTCTCGGCATAGAGCTGGGGCCGTTCGAAATAGGCTGGGCAATCGAGCAGATAGACGCAGATCCCGTCCAGTTCCAGCTGGTAGATGCGATAGCTGATGTCGTCCCGCCCCTGGGGGGTGGGCAACCAGCGCGAGGCGAATAGTCTGGCTTCATCCCGGCGCTTTAGCGTCTGGTAGAAGGGCAGGATGATGCGAACGTCGTGACCCTCCCGGGCGAGATGCTGCGGCAGGGCCTTGGCCACATCCGCCAGGCCCCCGGTCTTCACAAGCCCCTCAACCTCCGAGGCGACAAACAGGACTTTCAGTGGGTTAATAGCCAACTCTTGCTCCCTTAGGTACCACGACGATACCGCCTTCGGATACGGTAAACCGCTCTCTGTCATGGTCCAGATTCTCACCGATCACGGTGCCGGGTGCAATTTCAACGTTTTTGTCGATGATGGCGCGTCGAATTGAGCAGCCTTCACCTATCTTCACATCCCCGAGCAGCACGGACTCGCTGATGTGGCTGCAGGGGCCTATGTTGCAGCGAAAACCCAGGATGGAGCGCTGGATCTGGCTGCCCTGAATGAAGCAACCGCCGGAGATCAAGGAGTTGGCAATCTTGACCTTGCAGTCATCGGTGTCGATGAAGGTGGCGGGGGGCAGCGGCGGATAGTGGGTGTGCAGCGGCCACTTGCGATTGTAGAGGGAGAAGGGGGCGTCGTCGGCCACCAGATCCATGTGGGCTTGCCAATAGGAGTCGAGAGTCCCCACATCACGCCAGTAGACGTTGGGCTTCTCACCCGGGATCACGTTGGTGCTGTAGTCATAGACATAGACGGGAGCGCGCGGGAACAGGCTGGGGATGATGTCCTTGCCGAAATCGTGGCTGGAGTTTTCCTCGGCGGCATCGCGCTTGAGCTCGCGGTAGAGCGCCTCGGTCTCGAAGATGTAGTTGCCCATGGAGACCAGGGCCTGGGTGGGATCCCCGGGGATGGGCTTCGGATGCCTGGGTTTCTCTTCAAAACCTATCATGCGACCCTCCTGATCCACCTCGATCACCCCGAAGGCGCTCGCCTCCTCTATGGGCATGCGCAGGGCCGCCACAGTGAGGGCGGCGGCCTTCTGCTTGTGGAAGCTCACCATCTGGCTCACATCCATCTTGTAGATATGGTCGGAGCCGAAGATGCAGACGTGCTCGGGGTCGGAGATCTCGATGAAGCGCAGGTTCTGATAGATGGCGTCGGCGGTGCCGTCATACCAGCGTTTGCCCATCCGCATCTGGGCCGGAATGGGATCGATGAAGCGATCCGTGATGCCGACTATGTTCCAGCCCTTCTTCATATGCAGGTAGAGGGACTGGGACTTGAACTGGGTGAGCACATAGATGCGCAGGAAGTCGGCGTTGACGAAGTTGTTGAGCACGAAGTCGATCAAACGGTAGCTGCCGCCAAAGGGGACGGAGGGCTTGCTGCGGGTGGTGGTCAGTGGCTGGAGTCGGGTTCCTTCGCCGCCAGCCAATATCATGGTGAGTATGCCTGCCATCGTATTTCTCTCCCTGAATTCATACCTTGAAAAGGTTTTCATGTTGCCGCGAAAAAACACCCCTAAAGGGGTGGTAAACGTTTTCTTTGTACCTTAGCAGATCCCGTCTGGCACTCTCTACTTGTTTTATTACAACCGTTGCACTTATTTAGGCTTTGCTCAGATACACCTTGAATTTGCCATCGCTGGCTATCACTTCGGTCCGTTTGAAGTGCGTATCCAGTATAGGTTGGTAACGCAGGAAGGCATTGGCGACTATGGTCAGGGCGCCATCGGCGGTCAAAAACTCGGGTGCCCTTGCCAGGAAAGTTTCGGTGGCGGCATAGAAGGTCTTGAGCCCGGCATGGAAGGGGGGATTCGAGACGATATGTTGGAATCTTTCGGCAATATCGGAATAGACATCAGAGGCATAGACTCGTCCCTGCAAGCCGTTGACCGCCAGGGTGCGGCGGCTGGACTCAAGCGCCAGGGCGCTGATGTCCACCATGTTCACCGTCAGTGCCGGGTTGCGTTTGGCCAAGATGGAGCCGATGACCCCGGCGCCACAGCCAAAGTCGAGCAGCTTGCCCTGCATGGGGGGCAGGCTCGCCAGCAGCATCTGGCTGCCGAGATCCAGCCCGTCGGCGCTGAACACCCCCGGCAGTGCCATGACGGTCAGCTCGGTATCCCCGGCCTTGCACTCATAGCGGCTGAACCAGGCATCCAGCTCGAAGGGGGCGACCGGCTTGCCGAGCTCGCCGTGATAGAGGGAGCAGCGGCGCGCCGAGTCGCGTTTTATCGGCTTCCCGCCATAGGGGGCCAGCAGCTTGTCGGCCCCGTTGATGCCGCCCCGGTTCTCGCCGGCGAGGAACAGGTCGGCGCCAGGCTCCAGCAGCGGCGCCATCATGGCCAGCAGGTATTGCGCCTCGGCCTTGGCCTTGGGCATCAGCAGCAGCAGGGCATCGAAACGAGGGGCTCCGCCGAGCTGGTGATCGAACAGGATGCGCTCACCCAGGGCCGCCTGCTGGCTGAGGAAATAGCAGTAGTCTGTGGTGAAGACCGTCAGGGAGTCGGCCAGCTCGGCCAGCTGACGAGGGTAATCATCTTCCAGGGTGCCACACACCAACAGCCGTTTGCCGACAAAGAGGGCTTGATTACGTTCCAGCATCTGGCTGACGGCACTGACAGGACGGCTCATTGGGACTCTCCACGCTTTTTTGGGCGGCCATTATACATGGCCGCTTTCGCCTTGACATTTATGCTGTGTTCCCGAAATATGCCCAGACACCTTATTTATCCAGAGATGATGCAATGCGGTCATGCGTATCGAAACGAAAGCATAAACACAGCCTGACATTCGGGCCTGCTGGCGTGCGCGCGTAACCTCTCATCCCTGAGACGATTCAAGCCCCGGTAGCGACCCCCGTACCGGGGCTTTTTATTGACCAATCCATCTGTTTAGGAGAAGGAAATCCCATGTTTCAAGGTTCGATAGTTGCCCTGATCACCCCATTTCGACAGGGCCAGCTGGACGAGGCCGCACTGGCTCGCCTGGTGGAGTGGCACATAGAGCAGGGGACCCATGGCATAGTGCCGGTCGGCACCACGGGGGAGAGCCCGACCCTGACCCACGACGAGCATTGCCGGGTGGTGGAGCTGGTGGTCAAGCAGGTGGCTGGACGGATCCCTGTCATCGCCGGTGCGGGGTCCAACAACCCGGTCGAAGCCATCGAATACACCCGTTTCGCCGAGCAGATGGGGGCGGATGCCACCCTGCATGTGGCCGGTTACTACAACCGCCCGAATCAGGAAGGCTTGTTCCACCACTTCAAGGCGGTCCATGACGCCACCACCAAGCCCATCATTGTCTACAACATTCCGCCCCGCGCCATCGTCGATGTGCAGCCGGCGACCCTGGCCCGCCTGGCCGAGTTGCCGCGCATCGCCGGCGTGAAGGACGCCACCGGCGATCTGGCCCGCCCCTGGACCGAGCGTCAGCTCATCAAGAAGCCCTTTGCCTGGCTCTCCGGTGAAGACGCCACCGCCGTCGCCTACAATATCGGTGGTGGCCAGGGTTGTATCTCGGTGACGGCCAACGTGGCCCCCAAGCTGGTGGCCGAGGTCCAGAACCTGACCCTGGCCGGCGAGTGGCAAGCCGCCCGCGAGCTGCAGGACAAGCTGATCCCGCTGCATCAGGCCATGTTCGCCGAGCCGAGCCCGGCCGGTGCCAAATACGCCGTCTCCCTGCTGGGCCTGTGCAGCGAGGAGTGCCGTCTGCCGGTGATGCCGCTGTCTGACGCTACCCGCGAGCGTATCCGCGCCGCCATGCAGGCGTTGAATCTGTTGTAAAAACTGGGCTCTGGATCTCGCTTTTGACTGCCAGGTCAATTAATGGCCAGGCTTTGCCGATATACTCGCTTGGATACAACCAAGGATGATTTGGCATGCAAGAATGGGATCCGGAGCACTTCACCAGTTTTGAACATCTCTGTGAAGTGACGTTGGCGGCGGTCAGAGAAAAGACCGAGGCCGAGCAGATCTATCTGTGGCTGCGGGCGCCAACGCCCCAGCTCTACCACTACAGGCCTGAGCAGGGCTTGCTCTGTCTGAGCGCCGACATGCTCACCTCCCTCGACCTGCCTCTCCTCTTCATTGAACGTTCCCTCGATCTCGGCCAGTTGCTGGTGGAGCCGATCGCGCCGACTCGTGCCATCTGGGAGAGCGTCGAGCCGGAGAGCCCACGCCTGCGTGCAAGCTTCCCGCTCAAGCGCCACAAGGGGTTGGAGGCCGTGGTCTATCTGGAAACCCGGCGCCGCCTCGATCGCTTGCCAAGGCGTCAGCAACAGAGCATCCAGTTGCTGATGCACTACCTCGCCGCCGAGCTGGAGAGCCGGCGACTCGCCGGTCAGGTCGATCTGGAGCGGGATCAACGGATCAATACCCAGGCCGATCTCGTCCGCAGCCAGGCCCTGCAGGACTCCTTCCTCAGCATGCTGCAGGCATTGCACCAGGTAGGAGTCAAGCTGTCGCGCTGTGACGGTGAGGATCGCCTGCTGCACGATGCGGTGGTGCTGGCGCGCCAGGAGTTGCAGTTCGATCGCATCGCCATCTTCCTGACGGACAGTCAACTCAAGACCATGCACGGTACCTGGGGTACCAACGAGGCGGGTGAGCTCATCGACGAGCGCCATTTCATCAGTCCCATTCCTGATCATCCCACGGTGCAGGAGGCGCTGCGGCGCAAGGATTATGTGCTGGTGCTGGAGGATACCCCGCTCTATTACGAGAAGCAGGTGGTGGGGCGCGGCTGGAATGCCATGGTGTCGCTCTGGGACGGGGGCACCCCCATCGGCTGGATCGCCGCCGACAACCTGCTCTGGCGTCGTCCGCTCAAGGCGTATCAGAGCGAGATCTTCAAGCAATATGCCGCCGTGCTTTCCCAGTTGCTGATCCGCCAGCGCACCCAGGCGGCGCTCGAGCGTTTCAACCGTGACCTGGAGCTGCGGGTGCAGGAGCGGACCCGGCAGCTGGCCGACACCAACCGGGCGCTGGAGGAGGCCAACCGGCGTCTCTCCCTGCTGTCGCTGGAGGATCCCCTGACCGGGATCGCCAACCGCCGTCAGTGGGACATCACCATGGAGCGGGAGTGGGAGCGGGCGCGCCGTCATCAGGGGATATTGGCAGTACTGATGATAGACGTGGACGAGTTCAAGTCCTACAACGATCACTTCGGCCACGGCAAGGGGGATCAGTGTCTGCAACGGGTCGCGGCCCTGCTGCAGGACACCGAGCGGCGGCGTACCAATCTGGTGGCCCGTTATGGCGGTGAGGAGTTCGTAATCCTGCTGTGCGCCCCGCAACCCGGGGAGGCAGAGCGGCTGGCGGAGCAGATCCACCACGGGCTGGAAGCCCTGCAGATCCCCCATCCGGCCTCCCGGGTGGCGGCGGCGCTTACCGTCAGCATCGGCTTCAGTTACCTCATCCCCTCCTCGGACAAGGGGTGGCAGACCCTGACCGAGCAGGCGGATCAGGCGCTCTATCACGCCAAGTCACAGGGCCGGGCCTGTACCCTGGCCTATCGCTGACGTCGGACTCACCCTCTCTCCTTCCTCACCGCGCCAGGGGGCCAACGCTCTGGTGCATCTCTTTTCCTCGGCATAAATGTGGTGGCAAGCGTTTCTCGCCCTCTGACGCATGGCGATGGGGCCGGGGTCTGGCTAGAATGGGGGCCCATTTTTCACAGACAGATCCTGCACCATGACCCTATCCGGATTTCAAGGCCTGGTTTTCGACCTCGACGGCACCCTGGTGGACTCCATGCCTTTGCACCTGGCCGCCTGGGAACATACCGCCCGCGAGTTTGGCTTTCAGTTCGATGCCGACTGGTTTTATGAACTGGGTGGCATGCCCAGCCGCAAGATAGCCTTGCTGGTGGCCGAGGTGCAGCAGATCGCGCTGGACCCGCTGGTGGTGACGCGCTGCAAGACGGAGCACTATGTGGCCAACCTGCACAAGGCGACCCCCTTCCCGGCCATGCTGGATCTGGTCAGGCGCTATCACGGTCTCATTCCCATGGGGATAGGCACGGGATCACCTCGCATCAATGCCGAGGCGGTGCTGCGCAATACCGGACTGGATAGCTACTTCCCCGTGGTGGTGACCGCCGACGACGTGGCGCTGCACAAACCCCATCCGGATACCTTTCTGCTGGTGGCGCAGCGACTCGGGGTTGCGCCTGACGGCTGTCTGGTGTTCGAGGACACGGGCATAGGGGCGCAGGCCGGTGAGGCCGCAGGCATGCAGGTGTGCATGGTCAAGGAAGGGAAGCCGGTCGGATTGACCTACTGAGCAAACGGGCTGGCCGTCGAGGCCGCCTGGGGGAGAAGACCCACTCTCATACGGGACAGGCATGACATGAGAGTGGGGATGCGCGTCGTCACTAATTGACGCAGCGGCAAGCTCAGAGTCAGGAGGAGGCGAGCATCACTGCTCGCTGCTACCGCCCTGGTTGTCGTCATAACGGCTAGGGCCGCCGTGGGGACGCGGAGCCATGGAGACCCGTGGCTTGCGGGCGCGCTGGATGCTGACCTGGGGGCGGCCGGAGTGCATGGCGATGGTGGAGATCTTGGCCTTGTAGACCAGTTGCTGATTGCCATGGGCATCGGTCAACAGCACGCTGTACTGGTCGAAGCCGCTGATGGTCCCCTCCAGCTTGATGCCGCTCACCAGGAAGATGGCGACCTGACTGCGGTTCTTGCGCAACCAGTTGAGGGCAGAATCTTGCCCGTTCCCAAGGGAGAATGCCTGCTCGATGGTGGAGTAGCTTGGGGATTCAGTTGTCATAAATTATTGTCCCGCGGAAAAAAAGTGGCGTTTGATTGTGCTAAATGGTCACAGGCTTGTCAAAGTCATTCTCACCCTGCCGCCAAAGCATCGATGAACAGGGGCTGATGTGCGGGAGCTTGCGCAAATTTGCAGATAAATATGCCCCTTATCCCTGGGGCCAGGGTCGAGCTATGCCAAAAAAAACCTTTCCAGGCCGCGCCCCATGCCCATCTATCTCCCGTCCCTTAAGGCCCTGTACATGAACAGGGCTGGTGGTTAGCGGCGGTGGCTGCAATAATTGGCGCCTCTGGCCGTTCGCGGCCTCATGCTGGGGTCCTATCTTGCATCCGGTTTCACACCAACACCCGATTACCTATACCCATGACGCGACCGCGTGCGAAGAGTGTGACTTGCTGGTGCCGGCCACCGCGCTGGCCGTGGGGGAGACGAGCAGTTGTCCCCGTTGCGGTCACACCCTGAGTGCGCACCTGCCGCAGCAGGAGCTCAGACCCATCGCCTACGGCTTTGCGGCGCTCATCATGTTCGTGCTCTCCAACGCCTTCACCTTCATGTCGTTCTCGGCCAAGGGAGTGGGGCAGGAGATGACCTTCCTGCAGTGCATCACCACCCTGGTGGATCAGGGCTATCTGTTTCTGGGGGCCGTGCTGAGCCTGACCCTGATCGGTCTGCCACTGGTCTATATCGGCTCCATCATGCTGGTGCTGTGGCGGCTCGACAAGGATCTGCACAGCAATGCCCTGCGCTCACTCGGCCGATTGCTGTGCCGGATCAAACCCTGGTTGATGGTGGATGTCTTCCTCATCGGGGTGCTCATCTCTCTGGTCAAGCTGATGGGCATGGCCGACATCAAGATGGGGCTGTCGTTCTGGGCCTTCGTGGGCTACACGGTGCTGCTGATCAAGATGATCTCGTCCCTGGACCGGATGTGGCTGTGGCAACGTTTGTTCGGCCAGACCGAGGCGAGAGAGCTGGATCCCGAGGCCAGCGCCCTGGAGTACGGGCTGGTGGGGTGCCACATCTGCGGCGCGCTCAATGACGGCGATGCCCATAGCTGCTCCCGCTGCGGCGATCGTCTGCACCAGCGCAAGCCGGGCGGTCTGAACCGTACCTGGGCACTGCTCATCACCTCGGTGATCCTCTATATTCCTGCCAACCTCTATCCCATCATGGACACCGTCTTTCTGGGGGACGACAGCCCCTCGACCATTATGGGGGGGGTGGTGTTGCTCTGGGCCATGGGCTCCTACCCCATCGCCGCCGTCATCTTCTTTGCCAGCGTGGTGGTGCCCCTGGTGAAGATCCTGGCGCTGCTGTGGCTCTGCTACATGGTGCAGCGTGGCCGGGTCGGTTCTCCCCTTGGCAAGCTCAAGCTCTATCGCATGACCGAATTTGTGGGACGCTGGTCGATGATCGACGTCTTCGTGGTGGCCATCTTGGCCGGCCTCATCCGTCTCGATAATCTGATGACCATCTACCCGGGCCCCGCGGCCGTTGCTTTTGCCGGGGTCGTTTTGATCACCATGGTGGCCGCCATGAGTTTCGATTCCCGCCTGATCTGGGATTTACAACAAGGAGAGCGCGAACGTGAGTGAGCGTAAGACAAGGTGGAAACCGGGCTCTGACTTTATGAGCTCGGCCGCCGCTATCTGGATGGTGCCGCTGCTGGCGCTGTTCATCGGAGCCTGGATGCTGTTCCAGCACTGGTATTCACAAGGCCCCAGTTTCACCCTGACGGTTGCCACCGCGGAGGGCATAGTGGCGGGCAAGACGGTTATCCGCTCCCGTGAGGTGGAAGTGGGTCGCATCGAGGCGGTGGAGCTCAGCGATGACTACAGCCATGCGGTGCTCAAGGCCCGTCTGACCAATGCCGCCGCCGGCATGCTCAAGAAGGACAGCCAGTTCTGGGTAGTCAAACCCAGGGTCGGGCGGGAAGGGGTGTCGGGTCTGGGCACCCTGCTCTCCGGTGCCTACATCGAACTCGCCCCTGGCAAGAAGGGCAAGGCGCGCGACGAATACGCCATGCTGGACAAGCCGCCGCTCGCCTCGGTGGATGCCAAGGGGCTGCGGCTCTCTCTCAGCAGCCGCGATGCGCGCGCCCTGGGGATAGGCTCCCCCATCAGCTATCAGGGCTTCACCATAGGCCAGATAGAGGAGGCCAAGTTCCTGCCCGAGAAGAGCGAGATGCAGTACCAGCTCTTCATCAATGCCCCCTACGACATCCTGGTGAGCAGCAACTCCCGCTTCTGGCTGACCCCGGGCTTCGAGGTCTCCATGAGCAGCGAGGGGATGAAGGTGAAGATGGATTCGCTCGAGAGCCTGCTGGACGGCGGCATCACCATGGGGCTGCCACCGGGCTGGACACCCGGTGAGCCGGTCAAGCAGATGGACAGCTTCACCCTGTTCCAGGACGAGGCGAGCGTGCTGGCCGGTAGCCTGGATCAGTTCATCGACTACGTCTTCCTGTTCGAGGACAACGTGGGTGGCCTGCACCCCGGGGCGGCGGTGCAGTATCGCGGCATCCGGGTCGGTACCGTCATCTCCGCCCCCTACCTCATCGACGACAAGGGGGTGCAGATCTTCAAGAGCCGGCAGATCCCCGTGCTGGCCCGCATCGAGGTACAGCGCCTCTCCCATCGCTACGCCAATGCGGAGCGGGAGCAGTGGCGAGCGCTGTTCAGCAAGCAGTTCAAGGAGGGATTGCGGGCCAGCCTCAAGACGTCCAGTCTGCTGACCGGCGGCAAGGTGGTGGATCTCAACTTCTACCCGGATGCGCCTGCCTATGAACCTTTCAAGCTGGCAGGCTATCAGGTGTTCCCGACCGTGCAGGCCGGGCTGGACCAGATAGAGCGCAAGGTGAACCTCATCCTCGACAAGTTCGTCGACATGGACATGGCCACCACGCTGACGCAGGTCAATAGCACCCTGGCGACCCTGGACAAAACCCTCAAACACATCAAGGCCGTGAGTGCCAATCTGGAACAGTTCACCGGTCAGCGCTCGACCCAACAGTTGCCCGAATCCCTCAACCAGAGTCTCAAGCAGTTGCAGGAGACGTTGCAGGCTTATGATGCTGGTTCCCAGACCAACCAGGAGTTGCGCCAGTCGGTGCAGTCTCTCAATCAGCTGATGGGGGAGCTGCAACCCTTGGTCCACTCACTGAACGAGCAGCCCAGTTCGCTGATCTTCGACCGCTCCCGTCCCCAGGATCCTGAGCCCAAGCGAGGAAAATGATGAAAAAACGGATGATGACCCTGGCCTTGCTGGGTTTGCTGACGGGGTGCAGTGCCGCCCCGACGGCACTGCACTACTACTCGCTGGATGCGGAGCTCCCGCAGTCGAACAGCGTTACGGCACAGCCCCGGCATCAGCTGGTGCTGCGTCCCGTCGCCCTGTCTGGCCAGCTGGATCGGATGAGCCTGGTCTATCAGCTGGAAGGCAAGGAGCTGCACTTTGCCGAGTATCATCGCTGGGCGGGCTCGCTGGATGCGCAGTTGAACCAGCTTACCCTGAATGGCCTCTCCAGCAGGTTGCCGGGTTGGGTGGTGCGCCAGGACGGGGCCCGCAAGGGGCCAGTGCTGACCATCTCGGTCGAGCGCTTCCAGGGACGGCACGATGGCCGCGCCCTGCTCAGCGGCCGCTGGCGCTTGCTGACGGAGGAAGGGGTCGTGCTGCGGGACGTGCCTTTCCAGCAGGAGCGGGTCTTGCCGGCCGATGGTTATGGCGCCCTGGTGGACGAGCTGGGGCAGGGGTGGCAGCTACTGCTCGATCAGATTGCGGCGGATGTGCGCACGTGCAGCTGAACGGAACAATGAAAAACGGGAGGCCAATGCCTCCCGTTTTGTTATCTGACACAGGGATTATTGCTGAACTTCCGAGACCCCCTGCACCTTGACCTCTACCCGACGATCCGGGGCCAGGCAGACGATCAGCTCGCGCTTGGACTTGCTGGTGCAGCTGTCGCCGGTGACGGGAGAATTCTTGCCCTGACCCTCCACGTTTACCTTGCCGGCAGGCAAGCCCTTGCCGATCAGGTAGTCGGCCACGGTCTGGGCCCGCTGCTCGGAGAGCTTCTGGTTATAGGCGTCGGAGCCGATGCGATCGGTGTAGCCGATGACGGTGGCCGAGCCATCCTTGGGTCTGGCTTCTTCAATCTGGCTATAGAGGGTATCCAGTGCCTGGCCGGCTTCCGGCTTGAGGGTGGCCTTGTTGAAGTCAAACAGCACATCCGAGCTCAGGGTGAACTGCTTGTCGACCATCACTGGCTCGGGGGCCGGTGCCGGGGCGGCGACCGGCATGGCCGGTGGAACCTGGCCGAAGCGATAGACGGCGGCCAGGGAGAGCAGGCCGTTGTCCATGCGCAAACCCGTGTCTTCACGGCTGCCGTACGGGGTGCTGTACTGGTACTCGAGGCGGGCGGCCCAATCCAGATTGAAGGCGTACTCGGCCCCCAACGCACCGACGAAGACGGCGCGGCTGTCGCTGTCCAGCTCATCGCTGCTGGTCCAGCCGTAGCCGCCACCGAGGCGACCGTAGAGATCCAGATTGTCCGCTACCGGGAAGCCGAGCTTCAGGGTCAGCTGGGCCAGTTGGGCTTCGACAGAGTCATTGAAGGCAGCGGCATTGCGGGTACCGTTGTACTTGAGCTTGCCAAGGTAGTCGTAACCGAGCTCGATCCCCAGGTTCTGGTTGATCTGGTAACCGGCGAAGGCACCGGCGCCCACTTCATCGTCATCCTTGTCTTCGGTGGAGATGCTGTTGCTCTCGTCGACGCCGTAGAAGTTGGACCAACCCAGTTTGGCACCGCCATACCAGGTATTGTCTTGTCCGGCTGCCTGAGCGTTGGCCGCAAGCAAGCCTGAAACCAGCAAGGTAATCAGTGTTTTGTTCATATGAAGCCTCTGCAATTTGTCTGTGGGAGAGATCGAATCTGTGTCGCCTCGCCTCATGGGTTGGGCCAGCGTTGAGCCACAACATGTTTAAACGTAGCCCGTATTTTTTGAACCACAAGCAACTGATATAAAACATATTGTGATAACTATGCCCATCATAGGGGAGTTATCCGGGCAGGAAGGCCAGTATGACTCCAATTTGTGACGGGAGTCATATGAGCTGTGTGTTTACTGTCCAGTCAGGCAAGCACAAAAAAGGCCGACATTGTGTCGGCCTCTGCATCCTCACTGGGGGATGAACTCGTACTCCCGTTCGATGAAGGTGGCGGCGCGCTCGCTCAGGGCGGCGTGCACGGCCGTGGTCGGGTGGACCTGATCCCAGAACATCTTGCCTTCACAGTTGAGCTCACTGGCGCTGCGGCGAGCCAGCGGACTGGCAACGGCCTGGGCCAGCAGGGGGTTGCCGGCGATGGCGAGGCGCTCCTGCGCATTGAAGGGGGTAAGCTGGCTGTCGGCGGTGGCGCTGCGGGAGGCAAACGGCTTCCACACATAGCCGCCGCCGTAGCAGGCGTTCTCGGTGTCGCTCAGGCCGAAGTTCTGTGGGTCCCGCAGCATCTCGGCGAACTGCTTGTCGATCTCGAACAGTTTCACCATGCCGGTGGGAGCCAGTTCGCGGGCCAGGTTCAGCAACAGCTCGTTGTGATAGCGGGAGACATGGCTGGCCGCCTCCACCACCTTCTGGCTGCGGGCCGAGGGGTTCTGGCCAAGATCCGGCAGGTTGAATAGCAGGATCTGCTTGGCACCGTTCAATACCATGCGGTTGGCCGAGTCGCTGATGACGTCGCGCACCCGCTTGGCGTCCAGCTCGGTATTCCAGCCATAGGCGAGATAGTCGTTGGCGCCGACCCAGAGGATCACCAGATCGTCGGGTTTGAAGCTGTCCTTCTCCAGAAACTGGGTAATTTCATAGTCCAGGTTGTTGATGACCTGGTACTTGGGGTTCCAGGAGATCTTGTTGTAGGCCACCGCGGTGGCGCCCCCCTCCGCCTCGTTGACTATTTTCAGTCCCGGGAACGGCTGGGTCAGCTGCTCCAGCCAGACCGGGCCATTGGAGAAGCGGCCCTGGTAGTAGGGCGGGCTGGAGGGGAGATAACCGCGCATCTTGCCGTACATCTTGCCGGTGTCGGAGAGGCTGTCGCCGAACATCACGATGCGGGAAAAAGCGGGACGCGTCTCGGCGGCATGGGCCGTCAGGGCGAAGAGTCCCAGTAAACACAGAAGCCATTTGTTCATCTTGCTGTTCTCATGGAGTGGAGGCAGGCGCTGCCTGCGGGCTGTTCCTCGAAGGCAAGGGGCTGGGGACCCCGGTTGCCAGGCTGCACGGTATCCACTCGAATACAATCTTGCAGCAAGCCAGGGGCATTAAATCGATTGCGGTCACACTGCTCTCCCCTGGATGGGGAGGCTTCACGTTTGTTTCACGCACGCCCTGGCAAGATGCCTGCATACCCCAATGACAGGAGCGTGAAAATGAACAAAGCAAAGGTAATCGGCCTGCTGGCCCTGATGTCCGTCTCTTCCTTCGCCATGGCGGCCTACACCGGCCCCGAGGAGCAGAACAAGGTCTCGGTCGCGCAGTTGAAAGACGTGGCAGATGATCAGTGGGTGACCCTGGAAGGCAAGCTGGTAAAGCACCTTGGCGGCGAGAACTACAGCTTCCGCGATGACAGCGGCGAAGTGGAAGTGGAAGTGGACGGGGACGTGTGGCGCGGCGTCGAAGTGGGCCCGAACGATCTGATCCGCATCCGTGGCGAGGTTGACCACAGCTGGAACAAGACAGAGGTCGAGGTCGAGCACCTGGAGAAGGTTGGTGCCGCTCCCCAGAGCAAGGGCGGCTTTATCGCCAAGTGATCTGCTGGACATCAATGGCAAGAGGGGCGCTCCATCAGCGCCCCTCTTGCTTTTTTAACGCCGTCAGCCCGCCCGGACGGCGACGGTACGCTTGAACCCCTTCTCGGCCTGATTGACCTTGTAGAGGTAGCGACGGGCCTCCGCCTTGGGGTGCTGCTCGGTCAGCACCTGATAGACAGCCTCGGGAGAGAGCCGGTTGATCATATCAGGGGCCGCCTTGCGGTTGCTGGAGAAGGTGTTGAGCACCCCGCCCGCACCGCCGTTGTAGGCGGAGATCACCGCATAGCGACGGGATTGGGGATCCTGGATATCCGCCAGATAGACGGTCTGCAGCAGGTGCAGATAGGCCGTCCCCACGTCTATGTTGTAGGCCGGATTGAACAGATCCTCCCGGGTTGGCTGGCCATTCTTGCCCTTGACCCGCACATAAACGTCCCGTCCGGCGGTGGCCGGGATCACCTGCATCAGGCCATAGGCATTGGCATGGCTGACCGCATAGGGGTTGAAGCTGCTCTCTGTCTTGATCACTGCATAGATCAGGCTCTCGGCGACCCCGTACTTGCGGGAGGCCTCGCGGATGATGCTGGCGTACTTGTAGCCGCGCTTGTCCTCATGGTTGGCCACCATGGGGATGTCGACGAAGAAGATGGTGCGAATGCCAAGGGTGCGCTTCTTCATCGCGCTGGCGAGCAGGTAGTCGGCATAGCGCTCTGCGCGCCAGCTGGAGCGGATGGCCTGCCCCTGGTTGTCCAGCACCTGGCCGTAGAGGAAGGGCTCGCCACCGGGCATGATCTCCCTGTCCGAATAGAGATCCACTTCCGCCGGATCGTCCGGAGTCAGCAGGGTCTCTATGATGGCACGGCGCAAGTGGGCACGGGGATCGAGCCCGGAGACCGTCTCCACCATGATGTGGCCGCTGGAGAAGTCGATGTGGGCCCGGCTCTTGTATTGATCCGTGTATTTGACGTAGTCAAACTTGCCCGCAAACAGTGCCTCGCGCCCCCATATCTCGTTCACGTTATGGGAGAGTGCACTGATCATGTGTTCGAAGCCGCGTATGTCCTTGCCGTTGACCAGATCTTCGTCTTCTGCCCCGGGTTTGGGAGAAGAGGAGCAGGCAGAGAGAAACAGCAGGGCGCACAGCAGCCAAAAAATTCGACCCATAAGATCCTCAAACTGGGCGGTGGGGTCGCCCGTCACGCACGTGCCGTGAACCAGAAGAGTGCCAGCCGTTGATGGGCACTCAAGCTGGATCACGGTGACAACTCATTGGCACCGGGCCGGGAGAAGCATGGCCATAGATAGCCGGGTTGCGGCGCTCTGTGCTCCCTGCTCATCGGCTCGACTCACTGGCTGGGAGGGGTATAGCCGTCGATGGCCACTTCACCGGCTTCAAACAGGTAGTTCACCATCTCTTTTTCCAGCAACTGGCGGTGCTCGAGATTCATCATGTTCAGCTTCTTCTCGTTGATCAGCATCACCTGCTTCTTCTGCCATTCGGTCCAGGCTTCCTTGCTGATGTTGTCGAAGATCCGCTTGCCGAGTTCACCGGGGTAGAGTTGGAAATCGAGACCCGGCGCCTCTTTTTTCAGACGCTGGCAAAATACGGTACGGCTCATGTTGACCTCTGTGGTTGTAAGTCCGGGTAGGCGAGCAGGCGGGCCGTGGCGGCCGCCAATCCCACCTCGGCAGGATGGCGTAAGTTATACCAGAGTCGGGAATCTGCTTCCATGAGCAAGGGCGGCGGCGGGGCAGCCATTTCGATCAGCAAGGGGCGAATATCGAGGTGGAAGTGACTGAAAGTGTGGCGAAATCCAGCGAGCTCCCGGTAGTCGGTCTCATCGAGTCCCAGCCCCTGCAAGCGGCCCGTCACCTCCGTGAGCGACTCCACCTGCGGGAAGCAGTATAGCCCGCCCCAGATCCCCTGGGGCGGGCGCTTCTCCAGCAACAGCTGGTCGCCGTGACGGATGATCAGCATGATGCCGTTGCGGGCCGGAATGCTTTTCTTCGGTTTGCTGTTGGGGTAGGTGGTGGGGTTGCCCTGCGACAGCCCCTGGCAATCGACCTGTACCGGGCAGCGCGCGCAGGCGGGCTTGCTGCGGGTGCAGACGGTGGCGCCCATGTCCATCATGGCCTGGTTGTAGTGGGCCACGCCGAGCCTTGGGGTGAGGCGGGTCGCCAGCTCCCAGAGATCGTTCTCCACCTGCTTCTGGCCGGGCCAGCCCGGTAGCGCCAGCCAGCGGGTGAGCACCCGCTTCACGTTGCCGTCCAGGATGGCATGGGGCTGACCGAGAGAGAGGGAGAGCACGGCACCGGCGGTGGAGCGCCCTATCCCGGGCAAGGCCATCACCTCTTCCAGTCGCTCCGGAAACAGGCCGCCGTGCAGATCACGGATCTGCTGCGCCGCCTTGTGCAGGTTGCGGGCACGGGCGTAGTAACCGAGCCCGGTCCAGTGGTGCAGCACCTCGTCGATGGGGGCGTCGGCCAGCGCCAGCACATCGGGGAAGCGGGCCATGAAGCGCTGATAGTAGGGGATGACGGTGGCTACCTGGGTCTGCTGCAGCATGATCTCGGAGATCCAGACCCGGTAGGGGGTCTTGTCCTCCTGCCAGGGCAGGGTCTTGCGGCCGTGGATCTGGTACCAGTCCAGGATCCGGGTGGCGAAAGTGCTGTTATCTGAATTGCTCACGGGGTTCTCATGTTTTGATTAAAAAGGGGAGCTCTCGGGCTCCCTCTTGAGATGGCTGCCGGGCCAGCAGATCCTGCTTGTTACTGTGGCCCGGTCAGCCGCGCCAGTCCTGCAACGCCTTGAGGCTGACATGCTGACCGCCGACCTGCAGGATGATGTAGTCCTGGGCGATGGCAACCAGCAGCACGCCGGGGGCGACCTCGCTGCCCTCGCGCAGCTCCCGCCCGTTGATCACCACGGCCCGTTTGGCCGGGTCGGAGGAGAAGTTGTGGGCACCATAGGTCAGGGGAGGAACCTGTTGTTTCAGCGCGGGATCCAGAGAGCTGAGGGGCATGGCTCCGGACTGGGGCTGGGCTTGCGGTGCCCCCTCTTCCACCAGCGGGGTGTTGTTGAGGGCCATCATGATGCGCTCGGCCAGGCTCTGGGGGCCATTGCCGGCGGTCGCCTCTGCGGGAGCGGCGGCAACGGGTCTGGGTTGTACCACGGGCTCCGGCAGGGGCGGGGGCAGCGGGCGGGTGACCATGGATCTGGGTTCGACTCGCACGAAGGGCGGCGTCACCACCTCCTTCACCTCGATCTGCTGTTCGAGTGGCTTGAGGTGGTAGAGGTGCCAGCCGTAGTTGGCGGCGGCCCCCATGAGCAGGGCCAGGGGAGTCAGGAGCCACCAGATCCAGCGGCGGCCTGGCTCTTCTTCCTGGCTCACGGGCAGGCCCATGAGCGGCATGTGGGGAGTGAACTGGGATTGGTCGGCGCGGCGCAGGGCCTTGAGCAGGGTAGACATCAGGAGGCATCCTCCATCAGGGGATCCATGGTGTCATCCGCCACGGCATCCAGATCGACAGGCGTGCTGGCACGCAGGGATTCATCTTCCAGCCTCGGCATGGGTTCACCGGCCACGGCATTCAAGCGCAACAGGGTATTGCTGCCGGCGATGCCGTCCGGGGTCAACCCCTGCTCACGCTGGAACTGTTGCAGCTTGCTCTTGAGGGCTGCATCAAAGCGGCTCACCTTGCGATCCGGCTGCTGCATGGCGCGGTTCAGTGCATTGTCCAGCCACTGGGCCTGGGCCGCACTGGCATTACTACCTATCAGGGGCACGCCGCCCTTGGGCATACGCCATAGCAGGGTATAACTGCCCCCCCAGGCGTCGGACAGCCACTGCCTGTCCACCTGCCAGCTCTGATTGCCGATGAGCAAGGACGCCTTGTCCGGCCCCAGGCTTACCAGGGTGGCGTAATAGAGTCCTCCTGTTTCATCGGTCAGGCTGATGAGGGCGGGATATTGCAGCGCCTGCAGCTCGGCCAGCGAGGCTTCCCCTTCCTGGCAACGCAGGCCGGCACGGGGGGCGTCATTGCAGGTCGCCTCCTCCAGCTCGGTCTGATAGCCCCATACCCTGAAGAGATTCTGCATGGCGACGTCCGGCTCCAGCGCCTGATTGATGGCGCGGGTCAGCTGTTCCAACTGTTCCGGCGTCTCATCCACCTTGACCGGCACTTCTACCTTGACCAGGGGGCGGGCAGGGAAGACGCCGAAGAACTGCCAGCCCCACCAGCCAGCGGCGACCAGCAGGGCGCCTGCCAGGGTCACGGTGAGGCCGGACTGCCAGCTTCCCTCGTCACGAATGCCGCTCACTTCATAGGCCGCCAGGCTGATGTCGCCGTGGGCTATCTTGTGGCTGCCGCGGGCGAAGGCGGCGATCAGGGCGCGGTCGCAGATGAGGTTGATGAGGCGCGGGATGCCGCCGGAGAGGCGGTGCAAGGTCTGGATTGCCCTAGGGGTGAAGATGGGCTGGACGCAGCCCGCCACCTGCAGCCGGAAGCGCACATAGGCGTCTACATCCTGACAGGAGAGCGGCAGCAGATGGTAGCGGGCCGTGATGCGCTGGGCCAGCTGGCGCAGCAGGGGCTGACGCAGCATCTGCTGCAGCTCGGGCTGGCCGATGAGCACTACCTGCAGCAGCTTCTTCTCGTCGGTCTCCAGGTTGGTGAGCAGTCGCAACTGCTCCAGCACGCCGGGCAGCAGATGCTGGGCTTCATCCACCAGCACCACGCTGCGCTTGCCCGCCGCCAGATTGGCCAGCAGGTGATCGCGAATGAGGTCGAACAACTGCTTGAGACTGGCTTCCTGGGCGTAGGGCAACTGGAACTCGTCACAGATGGCCGCCAGCAGATCCCGTTCGGTCAGGGAAGGATTGAGGATGTAGGCGATCTCGGTCTCGGCGGGCAACTGCTGGAGCAGGCAGCGGGAGACAGTGGTCTTGCCCGTGCCCACTTCCCCCGTCAGCAGCACGAAGCCGCCGCCGTCCTGCAACCCGTAGTTGAGGTGGGCGAGGGCCTCCCCGTGGCGTTCGCTCATGTAGAGATATTTGGGGTTGGGCGAGATGGAGAACGGGGGCTCCGACAGACCGAAGAACTGTGTGTACATAAGGATCCATTCCATTGTTATGGCGGCAGGTTAAAGCCTCCCCAGAGGGATGTCAAAGACCCGGATACCATAAGAGGGGCATCCCGGTCACCGGCTCAAACGGCAATGAGGCGCGGGGTCGAATGATCAGAGGGTAGTCGCACTTCCTGAGCCGGGATCCGTCGTGTCTGTCGGCCAAAAGCGGTATCATCGAGGCAGGTTTATCGAGGGAGAGTGCGCGTGCAGATTTATCTGGTTGGGGGAGCGGTCCGTGATCGCCTGTTGGGATTGCCGCAGGGGGACAGAGACCACCTGGTGGTCGGTGCTACCGTGCAACAGATGCTGAGCCTCGGGTTCACCCAGGTTGGTCGCGACTTTCCGGTGTTTCTCCACCCCAGCACCCAGCAGGAGTATGCCCTGGCCCGCACCGAGCGCAAACAGGGCCTGGGTTATACAGGCTTCGTCTGTCATGCCTCTCCCGAGGTGACGCTGGAGCAGGATCTGCTGCGCCGGGATCTCACCATCAACGCCATCGCCGAAGATGAGGGCGGGCAACTGCACGATCCCTATGGCGGTCTCAGGGATCTGGAGGCGCGGCTGTTGCGCCACGTCTCTCCGGCGTTTGCCGAAGATCCCCTGCGCATCCTGCGGGTGGCGCGCTTCGCCGCCCGTTTCCATGAGCAGGGCTTCGTGGTGGCCCCCGAGACGCTGGCGCTGATGCGGGAGATGACCGACGCCGGCGAGCTTGCCCACCTGACCCCGGAGCGGGTCTGGAAGGAGTTGGAGAAGGTACTGCTGGGGCAGACTCCCCGGGTCTTCTTCGAGGTATTGCGCGAATGTGGTGCCCTCAACGCGCTCTTCCCCGAGCTGGACGCCCTGTTCGGGGTGCCGGCACCCGCCAAGTGGCACCCGGAGATCGATACTGGCATCCACACCATGATGGTGCTGGATCAGGCCTGTCAGCGCTCTTCGGATCTGCCGGTTCGCTTCGCCGCCCTCTGCCACGATTTTGGCAAGGGTGTGACACCCCCTGCGTTTTGGCCCAGCCATCACGGTCATGGTCAGAAAGGGCTGCCGCTCATCCGGGATTTCTGCGAGCGGTTCAGAGTGCCGAACGACTGCCGTGATCTGGCGCTGCTGGTGAGCGACCTGCACACCCATATCCACATCGCCTTCGATCTCAAGCCACCGACCCTGCTGAAGGTATTCGACAAGACGGACGCCTGGCGCAGGCCGGATCGCTTCGCCCAGTTGCTGGATGCCTGCCGCGCCGACTTCCACGGCCGTACCGGTTTCGAAGAGAAGGTCTACAGCCAGCCGGATTATGTGGCCCAGGCCCTGGCTGCGGCCCAGGCGGTGCCGGTCAAGGAGATAGTGGCGGCGGGTTTCAAGGGGGAGGGGATCCGCGAACAGCTCGCCAAGCGGCGGCTCGATGCCATCAGCCGGGTGCGAGACGAGTGGACCTTTATCGAGGAGTGATGTCGGCCCTGAATGCCAACCATGAAAAAGCCCGAGTCACTGACTCGGGCTTTTTGCTGTGAGGTGCTTAAGAGAAGCAGGCCTGCAGCACGTAGAAGATGGCGATGGCCAGGATGGCACCGGCGGGCAGTGTGATGACCCAGGAGACCACGATGTTGCGCAACACGCCCAGGTTCAGGGCGGCGATGCCACGGGCCAGACCCACCCCCATCACGGCACCGACCAGGGTCTGGGTGGTGGAGATGGGCAGACCTGTCCCCGAGGCGATCACCACGGTGGCGGCGGTGGCCAGCTGGGCGGCGAAGCCACGGCTCGGGGTCAGGTGGGTGATGCCGGTGCCGACGGTGGCCATCACCTTCTCACCCATGGTGGCCAGACCGATGACGATACCTATGCCGCCAAGGGGCAGTATCCACCAGGCGATGTGAGAATTGCCGGTGATCTGGCCGGCACTCTCGACGGTGGATACCACGGCGGAGAGCGGGCCTATGGCGTTTGCCACGTCGTTTGAGCCGTGGGCGAAGGCCATGGCACAGGCGGTGATCACCATCAGGATGCCGAACACCTTCTCCACGTTGGCGAAGTGCATCTTGTTGTCATCCTGCGGGTTGTACTGCTGACCGCGAATGTAGAACCAGCCACCGATGGAGAGGGTCACCGAGATGGCGATGGAGAGCAAGATGCCCTCGCCGTCACTCAGGTGCAGACCGACGTGGGTCAGCCCCTTCTTGATGGTCACCAGGCAGATGACCAGCGCGGTCAGGAACATGTAGAACGGGACATAGCGCTTGGCGTTGGCCAGCGGGTTGTCCGTGTTGAAGATGAGCTTCTGCACGCTGATGAACATGAAGTAGGCGATGATGCCGGAGATGGCCGGTGTGACCACCCAGGAGCCGACGATGCCGCCAAACTTGCTCCATTGCACCGCTTCCGGGCCGACGCTCACCACGGCGAAGCCGACGATGGCCCCGATGATGGAGTGCGTGGTCGAGACCGGCCAGCCGAAGTAGGAGGCCAGGATCAGCCAGAGGCCCGCGGCCAGCAGAGAGGCTATCATGCCGAGCACCAGCACATCCGGGGTATCGGTGAAGGCATTGGTATCTATGATGCCGTTACGGATGGTCGCCGTGACTTCGCCGCCGGCCAGATAGGCACCGGCGAACTCGAAGATCATGGCGATGATGATCGCCTGACGTATGGTCAGAGACTTGGTGCCGACCGATGTGCCCATGGCGTTGGCGACGTCGTTCGCCCCTATGCCCCAGGCCATCAAAAAGCCGAACAAGGCCGCCACGAGCACCAGGGTGGTGCCGTAATTTGCGATAATGTCCATTAGTAGTGTTTACCCAGTCAGTCGATTACG
The DNA here is from genome assembly GCF_000819985.1 of Aeromonas media. Classification (GTDB taxonomy): domain Bacteria; phylum Pseudomonadota; class Gammaproteobacteria; order Enterobacterales; family Aeromonadaceae; genus Aeromonas; species Aeromonas media. Next base: position 99,971 of record NZ_CDBZ01000010.1, read on the forward strand.
AACGAGCCAGCATCAGTTCCAGACGGGCGCCAACGCGCTCGGCCTGATCAGCCAGGTCACCTACCCATTCGAGGATCTTGTAGAGGAACATAACGTCGATCGGATTGTATTTGTGCTCAACGGCTTGCAGCTGTTGGCGCAGCCCGATCTGCATGGTGTCAGTATCGTCCTCGATGAGATCCAGCTGGTGGATCATCTCGGCAACCATTTCAACTTCACGTCCTTTAAAGCCGGTTTCGAGCAGCTCATCGAGTTCTCCGATGGCTTTTTCGGCTTGGGCGGTCGCATCGATACAACGTTTGAGATAGGCCATGAAATCGGCACGCATCTCGGTGGGGAATTCCATCTTGCGGCCAAGCATGCGGCCGGAAATATCCTTGGCACGATTGGCGATCTTGTCCTGCTGGGTCAGCAGTTCCAGCAGATCGGTACGAGCGACCGGCAGAAACAGGCCGCGAGGCAGTTTAAGGCGAATTTCGCGTTTGAGAATATCCGCTTCTTTTTCCAGCTGGGCTATCTGTTGCCGGATTTTTTCGGCATCTTCCCAACGGTCTTCGGCAACGGCATCAAAGAAGGGAACCAGCTGCTGGGAGCACTGGTGAACCTTGACGATATGCTTCTGCAGCGGCTTGATGGGGGACTTGGCAAAAAGACCCAAAATAGTATTTACTGGCATGGCCAAACCTGTGTCGGTGAAAAAACACTCGATACGATTTTATGAGGGGCGCAGGATAACCGAACTGTGCCATCAATAAAACCGTGAATTAATCCTTATCTATCGCTGGCATTATATCCTCGCGACCCGGATCATGCCCCCCAAAGTTGCCTGCCTGCCCGGAATGACTATGCAAACTGAGATCGAGATAAAGTTTTTCGTCACCAGCAATATTAAAAAATCTCTCTCCAACTTTCTGAATTCACTTGAAATTATCTCCTCTGAGCAGGTTCGCCTCGGCAATGTCTATTTCGATACGCCCAAGCTCGATTTACGCCGGCTCGACATGGGATTGCGGATCCGCCGCAGCGACCATTTTTCCGAGCAGACCATCAAATGCCGTGGCCAGGTGGTCGGCGGGCTGCACGCCAGACCCGAATACAATGCCCCGGTGAGCGGCAATCTGCCGACCCTGTCCGCGTTCCCTGACCACATCTGGCCAAGTCTGGCCATGCGCGACGAGATCCAGTCCCGCCTGGTGGCCCAGTTCAGCACCGACTTCCTGCGTCGTCACTGGCTGATCGTCTTCGACGGAGCACAGATTGAACTGGCCTGGGATCGGGGGGAGATTGTCGGTGTCCTGGGCCGCGCCCAGATCGATGAGCTGGAGCTGGAGCTCAAGTCCGGTGAGGCGAGCGCCCTGTTCGAGTTGGCCGCGCGCCTGGCGGATTTGGGAGGGGTCAGGCTGGGATCCCAATCCAAGGCGCAGCGGGGCTATCGGCTGGCGGGGCTAGGCAAGCCGCTGGCGGTGCAACCCCTGCCGGATATCGGCGGGCTCGATGGCAAGGCCCGCATCACGCTCGGCCTGCAGCTCTGGCAGCATCACGAGCAGCTCTGGCTGGAGTGCGGGAAGGAAGAGCGGCAGCAGGCGCTGCAAGGGATGCTGCAGGGTTGCGACCTGGTGGCCGAGGCCGCCGAGAACCTGGCGCAGGCCCCTGCCTGGTTGCCCGTTCTTCGGGGGCAGCAGCATTTGCTGGCTGAGGCGGGGGAGGAGCGGCTGTCGGCCCTGCTGCACGAGGCGGATCTCGTGGGCCTGCAACTGGCCATTGCAGCCTGGCTGCACCTGGATTCTTGAGGGTTCAGGTTCGCACTGAATGCAAAAAAGGTGAGCCATGGCTC
>NZ_CDBZ01000010.1:101861-121225 GCF_000819985.1 Aeromonas media
AGGTGAGCCATGGCTCACCTTTTTGCTTGTGGAAGATGGTCTGAGGGGGAGCTCAGTTCACCACGGCCACGTTGATGGTGCCGTTGCCCTGGGTCATGCGGACTCGGGCGCCGGGCACGAAGGTGGGGTTGGCTTTTTGCACCACCACGATGGATTCGCCGTTCTCTTTCTTGATCTCGAGCTCGACGCCATCCACCTGATTGAGCTTGTCACCGGCGGCCTTGCCAGCAGCTGCGCCCGCGATGGCACCGCCGGCGGCGGCGATGTCGCTGCCGCGACCCCCCCCTATGGTGCTGCCGAGCAGGCCACCGACCACGGCACCGCCTATGGTGCCGATCAGGGAGTTTTCATCGGCCTGGATCTTCACCGGGCGAGTCGAGAGGATGGTGCCGTAGCTGACGGTCTGAACCTGCTTGGCGCGATCCTTGGTATAGACATCGCCGGAGTAGACATCGCTGTTGGCACAGCCCGTGATGGCGGTAGTGGCGGCCAGCAGGGTGATGAGAGCGATACGTTTCAACATGATGGGCCTCCTGGGCGGTCATCGGATTAATCGGCTTGATGCATTCCACTCTACGCCAACCGGGTTGCGCATTAAACCCGCAAAGTGTAACCAATTATGTGGCGTGAACGGTGGCCCGACCCCGACGCGGGTCATGCCAGGGTCTTCTCCAGCAGCAGGCGATCCTCCCCCGGGCCGAAATAGCCGGGCTCTTCGGCCAACAGTGCATAACCTAGGCGGAAATAGAGGCGCTGGGCCGGATTGGCCGGATCCACGGTCAGCCTGACTCGCGCCACCTGCACTTCTGCCAGTGCCTGTTCCACCCGCAGCATCATGCGCTCAGCCAGGCCAAAGCCGCGGGCCTCGGGCCGTACCGCCAGAGAGAGCAGCCAGCCCTGCGACCGATCCTGACCCAGGCCTCCCAGGGCATAACCCAGCAGCCTGCCCTCCAGCTCCGCCACGACCAGCAAGGCGGGCCACAGATCCATGGCCTGACGGAAGAAGAAGGCGGGGTAGACATCCTCCCCGAAGACGTCGGCGTCTATCTGCCAGATGGCGTGCATGTCGGCGTGGGTGGCAAGGCGTAATAGGGGGGACGGCTGCATCCGGGCTCCTGTGGTACTTGCTGCCGGGGGGGCAGTCAAAAAGAGCGCACAGGGTAGTGGGCTCACCAGGCTGATGCAAGCGGGTCTGGTTCTGAGGCCAGACAGGGGAGGCAGAGCCGGGGGAATCGAGCGCAGCTCAGGTGGTGCTCAAGGGGTAAAGAAACAGGGCCCGCAGGCCCTGTTTCACCGGATAGCCTCGATTGCTGCGATCAGATGAGGCGGGTCGCCTGCTCCAGCCAGGCGAGATCCTCGCCCTCCAGCAGCGGGCTCAGACGGCGGTAAACCTCGGCATGGTAGTCGTTGATCCAGCGGAACTCGGCCTGGCTCAGCAGGCTGCGATCGATGAGGCGGGTATCGAACGGCACATAGGTCAGCCGTTCGAAGCCCAGCATCGGCAGTTCGCCGATCTGCTCCAGTTCGGTGACCACCACCAGGTTCTCGCAGCGGATGCCAAAGGCATCTTCCCGGTAGTAACCCGGTTCGTTGGAGAGCACCATGCCCGGCTGCAGGGCCACCAGGCTGCCCTTGGGGGCGATGCGCTGCGGGCCTTCGTGCACGCTGAGGAAGTGGCCGACCCCGTGACCGGTGCCATGGTCGTAGTTGTAACCGGCTTGCCACAGGGGCATGCGGGCCAGCACGTCGAGCTGGATGCCGGCGGTGCCGCGGGGGAAGCGTGCCTGATCCAGTGCGATATGGCCCTGCAGCACCCGGGTGAACATCGCCTTGTGCTCGTCGGTCACCTCACCCACCTTGACGGTACGGGTGATGTCGGTGGTGCCATCCAGATACTGGGCGCCGGAATCCACCAGATAGATGCTGTCCTGACCGAAGGGGCGAGGCACACCGTTGGTGTGGCGGTAGTGGCACATGGCGGCGTTGGGGCCCAGCGCCGAGATGGTGTCAAAGCTCGGCTCGACGTAGTGATCCTGCTCGCGACGGAAGGCTTCCAGGCGATCGGCCAGGGTGCCCTCATCCATATCCTGATAGTCGCCGGAGGCGATCAGCCGATCCAGCCAGGCGAGGAAGCGGGTGACGGCGACGCCGTCGCGCAGATGGGCGCGCTGCATGCCGGCCAGCTCAACGGCGTTCTTGCAGGCCTTGGGCAGCATGGTGGGATCCTGCCCCGCCACCAGGATGGCGCCTGCCTCCTCCATGGTGAGCTGGGTCCAGGCGTTGGCGGTGTTGGGGTCGGCCAGCACTTTTTGCTGATCCTCACCGATGCGCTGCAGCACGTCACCCAGCTTGTCGATGGGATAGACGGAGACATCCTGCCCCACGTGGCGGCTGAAGGCGATGCAGTCGATCTTGTCGGTGTCGACGAAGAAATCCATGCTGGTGTTGGCGTAAAGCACGGCGAAGCCCAGCACCACCGGCAGTCGCTCCACGTCGCGGCCACGCAGGTTGAGCAGCCAGTTGATGGGTTCGGCCTGAGTCAGCAGCACCGCATCCAGCCCGCGCTTGCGCAGATCCGCCGCCAGCAGCTCGCGCTTGGCCTGGCTGGACTGGCCCGCCAGCTCTTCGCTGTAGAGGATGACAGGGATCTTGGTCGGGGTGGGGCGATCGCTCCAGTGCAGATCGATGGGGTTCTCATCGACCCGTACCAGTGCTATGCCGCGCTCGGCCAGGATCGGCCTGGCGCTCTGATACCAGGCCAGGCTGTGCAGGCGGGCGTCGAAGCCGACCCGGGCGCCGGACGGCAGTTGCTCGGCCAGCCACTGGACGTGGGGATCTTCATTGAGGTGGAGAAATTCAAACAGCTCGGCCGGTGCCTGCATGCGGGCCTGCACCGTATAACGACCGTCGACGAACAGGGCTGCCCGCTGTGCCATGATGATGGCGATGCCAGCGGAGCCGTTGAAACCCGTGATCCAGTCCAGCCGTTCGGCATAGGCGGGAATGTACTCCCCCAGGTGCTCGTCGTCGTGGGGAACGATGAAGGCGTCCAGTTCCAACGTGGCCAGAGTGGCCCTGACCTGGGCGACGCGGGTTTCAATAATCTCGAAATGATTCATGTCGTTATTGCCAGATTGTGATGATGTGAGTGTTCACTGATTGTGGCCGCTTGCCAGGATCTGTCGGATCGACTGGCCTGCCGCCTCGATATGTTGCTTGAGCAGGACCACGGCCTCGTGCTTGCGGCGGGCGCGACACAGCTCCAGCAGGCGGGCGTGTTCGCGCTCGGCCTTGTCCACGCCACCCTGGGCGAACAGCAGTTCGAAGCGCACGTAGCGATCGCAGCTCAGATTGATCTGGGCGATGAGATCCAGTGCCTGGGGACGATTGGCGGCCTGATAGAGGGTGGCGTGAAAACGGTGGTTCAACTCAGCCCAGTGCTCGATCTGGGTGCCGGACTCCAGCGCCAGATCAAACTGGGCCAGGATGGCTTGCGCCTTGGCGAAGGTCTCCTCCGTCATCAGGTCGACGGCGTGGAACAGGGTATCGGCTTCCAGCAGCGCCCGCAAATAAAAGAGCTCCTCGATGGCCGAGGCGTCCAGCATGGTGACCACGGCGCCGCGATGGGCCTCGAACTTCACCAGCCCCTGGGCCTCCAGCTGCATCAGCGCCTCTCGCACCGGGATACGGCTCACCGCCAACTCCTTGGCGATGGCATCCTGACGCAGGGGGGCGCCGGCGGGAAACTCCCCACGCAATATCCGGCCGCGGAGGTTCTCCATCACCATCTGGGTTCGGGTCTTGTAGGGTGGGGTCATGCTTGAGTCACGGGCAGGTTGCAAAATTGTATATTGTATAAAGTTTGGCTGAATCTAACGCGCAACCGCGTGCAAGGCAAGGCTTGGCGGGAGCCATATGCTGTGCATCGACCAAAAAAATACCGGCCAGCTGGGCTGACCGGTATGGGATTGTCACCTTGACGGGACGCAGCTTACAGCTGCGGGCCCGCAGCAACCAGGCGTTTGCCTTCGTCGTTGTCGGTGAAGCGCTCGAAGTTCTTGATGAAACGCTGGGCCAGATCCTGGGCCTTGGCATCCCACTCGGCCTGGTCGGCATAAGTGTCGCGCGGGTCGAGGATGGCCGGGTTCACGCCCGGCAGTTCGGTCGGCACTTCCAGGTTGAAGATCGGCAGCACCTTGGTCGGCGCCTGCTCGATGGAACCATCCAGGATGGCATCGATGATGGCGCGGGTGTCCTTGATGGAGATGCGCTTGCCGGTGCCGTTCCAACCGGTGTTGACCAGATAGGCTTCCGCCCCTGCGGCTTCCATCCGTTTCACCAGCTCCTGACCGTACTTGGTCGGGTGCAGGCTGAGGAAGGCGGCGCCAAAGCAGGAGGAGAAGGTCGGAGTCGGCTCCGTGATGCCACGCTCGGTACCGGCCAGCTTGGCGGTGAAGCCCGACAGGAAGTGGTACTTGGTTTGCTCCTTGGTCAGCTTGGCGACCGGGGGCAGCACCCCGAAAGCATCGGCGGTCAGGAAGATCACCTTATTGGCATGACCCGCCTTGGAGACCGGCTTGACGATGTTCTCGATGTGATAGATGGGGTAGGAGACCCGGGTGTTCTCGGTCTTGGAGCCATCATCGAAGTCGATGGTGCCATCGGCGGCAACGGTCACGTTCTCCAGCAGTGCATCGCGGCGGATGGCGTTGTAGATATCCGGCTCGGCTTCCTTGGAGAGCTTGATGGTCTTGGCGTAGCAGCCTCCCTCGAAGTTGAACACGCCGTGGTCGTCCCAGCCGTGCTCGTCGTCACCGATGAGCTGACGCTTGGGATCGGTGGAGAGGGTAGTCTTGCCGGTACCGGAGAGGCCGAAGAAGATGGCCACGTCCCCATCCTTGCCCACGTTGGCGGAGCAGTGCATGGAGGCAATGCCGCGCAGGGGCAGGAAGTAGTTCATCATGGAGAACATGCCCTTCTTCATCTCGCCACCGTACCAGGTGCCACCGATGAGCTGCATCTTCTCCGTCATGTTGAAGGCGACGAAGTTCTCGGAGTTGAGACCCTGCTCCTGCCAGTTCGGGTTGGTACACTTGGCGCCGTTCATCACCACGAAGTCGGGCTTGAAGGTCTTCAGCTCTTCATCGCTCGGGCGTATGAACATGTTCTTCACGAAGTGTGCCTGCCAGGCCACCTCTGTGATGATGCGCACCGCCAGGCGGGTATCCGGGTTGGCACCGCAGAAACCATCGACCACAAACAGGCGCTTGCCGGAGAGCTGTTTGGTCACCAGAGATTTCAGATGTGACCACACTTCGGGGGTGATGGCCTTGTTATCGTTCTTGCCCTGGTCAGACCACCATACGGTATCCTGGGTAGTGGCGTCTTTGACGATATATTTATCTTTTGGGGAACGGCCGGTGAAGATGCCGGTATTGACGTTGACGGCGCCGAGTTCGGTGACGACGCCACGTTCGAATCCTTCCAGGTCTGGGCGGGTCTCTTCTGCGAAAAGCTGCTCATAGGAAGGGTTACGAACGATTTCCTGGCTGTTTTTGATACCGTATTGGTCCAGTTTCAGTTGTTGTGCCAGGGCGGGTTCTACCACGATAGTCATTATGTTCTCCTGGGTTCAGAGGTGTGTAGGGTTCTATCTGGCGTCCATACTACTACCTAGGTGGTAGTTTTTAGCGATCGCCATCAAACTTTATAAAATAGGGTATTTTTTTGTTATTTAAGTTAAAGGCGGGTTTTGCCCGCCTTTATTTAGTGTAACTTGTTTGCATCATTACCGGGAGCCCCGCTGAACAGGGTTTCGATGTCTATCCCATCAAATTGGTAGTGGGTGCCGCAGTAATCGCAGTGCATGTCGATCTTGCCGAGCTCCTGCACCATGGCCACCGCTTCCTCCTTTTCTATCTGCAGCAGCGCCCCTTCGCAGCGAGCACGGGAGCAGGTGCAGCGGAACTCGATCGCCTGGGGATCGAACACTCGCACCTTGTCCTGATGGTAGAGGCGGTAGAGGATCTCTTCGGCCTCCAGGCCGAACAGCTCTTCATCCTTGATGGTGCTGGTGAGCTGGATCAGGTGATCGAAGTCGGCGCCGTGATCCTCGCTCCGGGCAGGCAGCTCTTGCAACAGGATGCCCGCGGCGCGGGGAGCGCCCTCGTGGTGGCCGGTACGGATCCAGAGCCGGGTAGCGAGTTGCTCGGACTGGGCGAAGTACTGCTCGAGGCAGGCCGCCAGAGTATCGGCCTCGAGGGCGATGATGCCCTGATAGCGTTCGCCCTCTTCAGGGGTGATGGTGATCACCAGCTGGCCATTGCCAATCAGGCTCTGCAGCTTGTCGTCCGTTGGCAGATCGCCTTCATGGCGGGCGACACCGCGCAACTGCTGGTTGTGATCGCCGTTGATCACCGCCAGACGCACGGGCCCGTCCCCTTGCAGTTGCACCGTGATGGAGCCTTCAAACTTGAGGGTGGCGGTCAGCAGGCTGGTGGCGACCAGCAGTTCACCCAGCAGTTTCTGCACCTGTACCGGGTAGTTCTGGGCATCGACGATGTGGCGATAGGTACTATCCAGCTGGACCAGCTCCCCCCGCACTTCGTACTCTTCGAACAGATAGCGATACAGGAGATCTTGGTTACTCATCATGCTTTCCTAGGATTTTCTGGAAGAAAAGATAAATACATTGTTAAACAGTTGGTTAGGAACTAATTCCTGTGCCTGTCGTCATAAAAGAGCCACGGAGGCGAGTCAGTATTGCTTGACCTTGATCAACTGGCGCCGCTCCTGCTTGTCGGGGCGGCGCTCGGGACTCGGGGCAAACTGGCTGTTGAAGCGTCTCGCCTCGCTGTTCTGGGCCCGTTTTTTCAGGCTCTCTTCGGTCTCTTCATAGAGCAACTGGGCCAGGGGCGCGGCCTTGCGCTGCTCGCTGACCTGCAGCACCCGCACTTCCCGTTCATCCTGGCCCTGCCAGAAGCGGACGAGAGCGCCGACCTCGACGGTTTTGCCCGGTTTGCTACGCTGGCCGTTATAATGCACCTTGCCACCGTCGATCTGATCCCTCGCCAGACTGCGGGTCTTGTAGAAGCGTGCCGCCCACAGCCACTTGTCGAGGCGGACCAGGGTGCTGATTTGTGCTGGATTCGACATGGATCGGCTCCGGGATGGCTGAAAGGGGAGCCTGATTATACCAGAGGCAGGCCCCGGGATAGAAACAGGGGGAACCGCGGTGTGACGGAATCTGAATTTTCACAGCATCATCCCATCCGGTCGGTTGTCTCTGGGTCCATTGCCGTACACAATAGCTAACCGATTTGGATGCCAGAATATTTTGATAAACATGACGCTACCGTTCAGGGATGACTTGTTGGGCTCCCTTCTGGCTCGCTGCAAGACAGTGCCACTCTCCCGTTTCAGCCAGCCTCTGTTCTGGCTGCTGTTGCTGTTGCTGGCCCAGCAGTGCGCCGTGCTCACCTGGCGTCTGTTCGAGCTGGCCCAGCCTTCCCGCGCCGTGCCCTGGCAGCCAGCTGTCACCTCGGGTCAGGACGCGGGACCGTCCCGCCTCGATCTCGGCAACGTCAGCCGTCTCTCTCTGTTTGGCAAGGCGCAGCAACTGCAAGCCGACAAGGCTGCCCAAGCGGCCCTGATCGATGCCCCCAAGACCCAACTCAACGCCCAGCTCAACGGGGTGCTGGCCAGTTCCGATCCGGCAAAATCCATCGCCATCATCGCCCACAACGGGCTGCAGAACTCCTATGGTATAGGGGATTACATCGACGGCACTCAGGCCAGGATCCGTCAGGTGTTTGCCGACAGGGTCATCATTGCCCGCGATGGTCGTGACGAGACCCTGATGCTGGATGGGGAAGAGTATGGCAAGCCGTTGCCCAAGGCGACTCGACAGGGGGCAGCGCTCTCTTCCGTTCGCAGCGAGTTGATGAGCAATCCTGGCAAGATCACCGATTATCTCAATATTTCTCCGGTCCGGGTGGATGGTCGCATGGTCGGCTATCGTCTCAACCCGGGTAGCAATCCCGAAATGTTCAATCAACTCGGGCTGGTCGCCAACGATCTGGCGGTCAGCATCAATGGCCTGGATCTGCGTGACAACGCACAGGCCATGCAGGCGATGCAGCAAGTGGCGGGCGCCACGGAAATGACCGTCACCGTCGAGCGACAAGGACAGCTCTACGACGTTTATGTCGGCTTGTCAGAATAATGAATTGGAGTAGCACCAAGAATGACAAATAAAGGGAAGGGCTGGCGTCTGGCCACGGTGGCAGCTGCCTTGATGATGACGGGCTCTGCCTGGGCCACCGAGTATGCCGCCAGTTTCAAGAATGCCGAAATTGAAGAGTTCATCAACACGGTCGGCAAGAACCTGAACAAGACCATCATCATCGAGCCCTCGGTGCGCGGCAAGGTCAACGTCCGCAGCTACGACCTGCTCAATGAGGATCAGTACTACCAATTCTTCCTGAGCGTGCTCGACGTCTACGGCTTCGCCGTGGTGCCCATGAACAATGGCGTACTCAAGGTGGTGCGCTCCAAGGATGCCAAGACTTCGGCCATTCCCGTGGTGGACGATACTAACCCCGGTGTGGGGGACGAGATGGTGACCCGGGTGGTACCGGTGCGCAACGTCTCGGTACGGGAGCTTGCGCCCCTGCTGCGCCAGCTCAACGACAACGCTGGCGGTGGCAACGTGGTGCATTACGAGCCGTCCAACGTGCTGCTCATCACCGGCCGGGCGGCCGTGGTCAACCGTCTGGTGGAAGTGGTACGCCGGGTCGACAAGGCGGGCGACCAGGATATGGACGTCATCAAGCTGAAATATGCCTCGGCGGGCGAGATGGTGCGGCTGGTGACCAACCTCAACAAGGATGGCAACAACCAGGGTGCCAATGCCTCCCTGCTGCTCTCCCCCAAGGTGGTCGCCGACGAGCGCACCAACTCCGTGGTGATCAGCGGTGAGCCCAAGGCGCGGGCCCGCATCATCCAGATGGTGCGCCAGCTCGACCGGGATCTGCAGAGTCAGGGCAACACCCGGGTCTTCTACCTGAAATATGGCAAGGCCAAGGATCTGGTGGATGTGCTCAAGGGCGTCAGCTCCAGCATCGAGGCGGACAAGAAGGGGGGGGCGGCCACCGGTGGTGGTGCCAGCATCGGCGGCGGTCAGCTCGCCATCTCCGCCGACGAGACCACCAATGCCTTGGTGATCACCGCTCAGCCTGACGTCATGGCCGAGCTGGAGCAGGTCATCGCCAAGCTCGACATCCGCCGCGCCCAGGTGCTGGTGGAGGCGATCATCGTCGAGATCCAGGACGGTGACGGCCTCAACCTCGGGGTGCAGTGGGCCAACGCCAATGGCGGCGGCACCCAGTTCACCAATACCGGTCTGCCCATCGGACCCGCCATCATCGCGGGCAAGGATTACGACGACAATGGCAACACCGACGGGCTCGAAAACCTGCTCGGTGATTTCAGCGGCATGGCGGCCGGCTTTTACAAGGGGGACTGGGCCATGCTGGTGACGGCGCTCTCCACCAACACCAAGAACGACATCCTCTCGACCCCGAGCATCGTCACCATGGACAACAAGGAAGCCTCCTTCAACGTCGGCCAGGAAGTGCCGGTACAGAGCGGCTCCCAGAGTTCCACCACCAGCGATCAGGTGTTCAACACCATAGAGCGCAAGACGGTGGGCACCAAGCTGGTGGTGACGCCCCAGATCAACGAAGGGGACTCGGTGCTGCTCAACATCGAGCAGGAGGTCTCCAGTGTGGCCCAGACCCAGGCGACCGGCACCGCCAACCTCGGTCCCACCTTCGATACCCGTACCGTCAAGAATGCGGTGCTGGTGAAGAGTGGCGAAACCGTGGTGCTGGGCGGCCTGATGGACGAGCAGACCAAGGAGCAGATCTCCAAGGTGCCGCTGCTGGGGGACATCCCTGTGCTGGGCTACCTGTTCCGCTCGACCTCCAATACCACCTCCAAACGCAATCTGATGGTGTTTATCCGGCCGACCATCTTGCGCGACGCCAACGTCTATTCCGGGGTTTCCAGCAACAAATACACCCTGTTCCGTGCCGAACAGTTGAACCTGGCGGCCGAGGAGGGGTACGCCACTTCGCCAGCCCGTCAGGTGCTGCCCGCCTATGGTCAGGATGTGATGATGTCCCCCGAGGTGCAGCAGCAGATCGAGCGGATGAAGGCCCAGCAGCAGTCCACTGCCACCGGGGCCAAAACCCAGGTGCGGGGACAGCCCTTCGTGCAGAGCAAGCCCTGATGGCCGCCTACCAGCTCGATGGCAGCGAGCTGCCTGCCCCCTTGCCGGAACTGCCGTTTGCCTTCGCCCGTAACTTCGGGGTGATCCTGACCGAGCGCCAGGGTGCCCCGGTGCTGCTCTGTCGCCAGGGGGTGACGCCGCAGACCCTGCTGGAGGTGCGTCGGGTGGTGGGGTGCACCTTCGTGGTGGAGCAGCTTGGCCATGACGAGTTCGAGACGCTGCTGACGGCCCATTACCAGCGCGACTCCTCCGAGGCGCGCCAGCTGATGGAGGATCTCGGCAACGAGATGGACTTCTTCGCCCTGGCCGAAGAGTTGCCCCAGAGCGAAGATCTGCTGGATGCCGATGACGATGCCCCCATCATCCGTCTCATCAACGCCATGCTGAGCGAGGCGATCAAGGAGGAGGCGTCCGACATCCACATCGAGACCTTCGAACGGGCACTGGTCATTCGCTTCCGCATTGATGGGGTGCTGAGGGAGATACTGCGCCCCCATCGCAAGCTCGCCTCGCTGCTGGTGTCGCGCATCAAGGTCATGTCCCGCATGGACATTGCCGAGAAGCGGGTACCCCAGGATGGTCGCATCTCATTGCGCATCGGCGGCCGCGCCGTGGACGTGCGGGTCTCCACCATGCCGTCCAGCTACGGCGAGCGGGTGGTGCTGCGTCTGCTCGACAAGAACAACGTGCGGCTCGAGCTCAAGCAGCTCGGCATGACGCTGGCCAACCGCAACATCATCAGCGAGCTCATCCGCAAGCCTCACGGCATCATCCTGGTGACGGGCCCGACCGGCTCGGGCAAGTCCACCACCCTCTATGCGGCGCTCTCCGAGATCAACTCGCGGGATCGCAACATCCTGACCGTCGAAGACCCCATCGAATATGACCTGGAAGGGGTGGGCCAGACCCAGGTCAACACCAAGGTGGACATGACCTTCGCCCGGGGGCTGCGCGCCATCCTGCGTCAGGATCCGGACGTGGTGATGGTGGGGGAAATTCGCGACCTCGAAACCGCCCAGATCGCGGTGCAGGCGTCGCTGACCGGTCACCTGGTGATGTCGACCCTGCATACCAACACCGCCATCGGTGCCATCACCCGGATGCGGGACATGGGGATCGAGTCCTTCCTGCTCTCATCCTCCTTGCTGGCGGTGCTGGCCCAACGACTGGTGCGCACCCTCTGCCCGGATTGCCGCGCCCCGCACCCCATCACCGAGCAGGAGCGGATCGCCATGGGCATCGAACTGGCGCCGGATCAGCAGATGTGGCGCTCGGTGGGCTGTGAGCAGTGCAACCACACCGGCTACCGTGGCCGGACCGGCATCCACGAGCTGGTGGTGATCGACGAGGCGGTGCGCGAGGCGATCCACAGTGCCAGCGGCGAACTCGCCATCGAGCGCCTGATCCGGGGCCATACCCCCAGCATCCGTCGTGACGGCATCGACAAGGTGCTCCAGGGGCAGACCAGCCTCGAAGAGGTGCTGCGCGTGACCCGGGAAGACTAAGATGGCTGCGTTCGAATACAAGGCGCTCGATGGCAAGGGGCGCAACAAGAGCGGCGTGCTGGAGGGGGATTCCGCCCGTCAGGTGCGTCAGCTGCTGCGCGAGCAGGGGTTGACCCCCCTCGAAGTGAATGAGACCACCGAAAAGGCGAAGCGCGAGGCCAATCGCTTCGTGCTGTTTCGCCGTGGCGCCTCCACCTCGGAACTGGCCCTCATCACCCGCCAGCTGGCGACCCTGGTGGGCGCTGGGCTGACCATCGAAGAGGCCCTCAAGGCGGTGGCCGAGCAGTGCGAGAAGGCCCACCTGCGCAGCCTGGTGGCTACGGTCCGCAGCAAGGTGGTGGAGGGCTATTCCCTCGCCGATTCACTCGGCGCCTTCCCCCATGTGTTCGATCAGCTGTTTCGCTCCATGGTGGCGGCCGGTGAGAAGTCCGGTCACCTGGAGAAGGTGCTCAACCGCCTCGCCGATTACACCGAGCAGCGCCAGCACATGCGTACCAAGCTGCTGCAGGCGATGATCTATCCCATCGTCCTCACCCTGGTGGCCGTGGGCGTCATCTCGATACTGCTCACCGCCGTGGTGCCCAAGGTGGTGGCCCAGTTCGAGCATATGGGCCAGCAACTGCCGGCCACTACCCGTTTCCTCATCGGCACCAGTGAACTGATGCAGCACTATGGCCTCTGGTTCCTGCTGTTGTTGTTCATTGGCGGCTTTGTCTGGCGCTGGTGGCTGACGGATCCGCAGCGTCGTCGCCACTGGCATCAGGTGGTGCTGCGCCTGCCGGTCATCGGCCGGGTCAGCCGGGGACTCAACACTGCCCGTTTCGCCCGTACCCTCAGCATCCTCAACGCCAGTGCCGTGCCGCTGCTGGAGGGGATGAAGATCTCGGGGGAGGTACTCTCCAACGACTTTGCCCGCCACCGCATCGGCGAGGCGACCGAGCGGGTGCGCGAGGGGACCAGCCTGCGCAAGGCGCTGGATGAGACCAAAATTTTTCCGCCCATGATGCTGCACATGATCGCCTCCGGCGAGCAGAGCGGCGAGCTCGACAGCATGCTGGAGCGGGCGGCCGACAACCAGGACAGGGAGTTTGAAACCCAGGTGAACATCGCCCTCGGGGTGTTCGAGCCCATGCTGGTGGTTTCCATGGCAGGGGTGGTGCTCTTTATCGTGATGTCGATCCTGCAGCCGATCCTGGAGCTCAACAACATGGTCAATCTATGATGCAGGCCTCCAGCCGCCCTGATCCGATCGATCCTGCGGTCCACTCACTCAAACTCAATCACATGGTGAATTTGTGAGATCAGGCGTTCGAATAGGCTTCGTTATTTGATCCCACAAATCCAATCGAACTCGTGGGTTCTATTGGCCGACAGGCATAATCGAACGATCGTGGTTCAACAATATGATCATTTTCTGATGACACACGTCATCTCATTCGTTAGGGAGTCATAACAATGCACAAGCGTCGTCAAGCCGGTTTTACTCTGCTGGAAGTCATGGTGGTCATCGTGATCCTGGGGATCCTGGCCAGCCTGGTGGTGCCCAATCTGATGGGCAACAAGGAGAAGGCAGATCAGCAGAAAGCGGTCTCCGACATAGTGGCGCTGGAAAATGCCCTCGACATGTACAAGCTGGACAACAACCGCTATCCGACCACGGAGCAGGGGCTGGATGCCCTGGTCAACAAGCCGACCGCGTCCCCCGAGCCACGCAGCTACCGGGAAGGGGGCTACATCAAGCGCCTGCCGCAGGATCCCTGGGGCAACCCGTACCAGCTGCTCAGCCCGGGTCAGTTCGGCAAGCTCGACATCTTCAGCATGGGGCTGGACGGGGAAGCCGGGACCGATGACGACATCGGCAACTGGAACCTGAAGGATTTCCAATAAGTGATGGGTTGCGCCGCCATGCTGATGGGGCTGGTCTTGTGAAACCTTATCGTCAGGCGGGTTTCACCCTGCTGGAGGTGTTGTTGGTCGCCATGTTGATGGGGCTGGTGGCCACCGCGGTCACCCTCAGCATGGGGGGCGCCCGGGGGGATCGGGAGCTGGATAAGCAGGCGTGCCGCTTCATGGCAACCCTGCAGCAGGCGCAGGAGTATTCGGTGATGGATGGCCGGCTGCTGGGCCTGCGAGTCGAGGAGCGCGGCTGGCAGTTTATGTCCCGCAACCCCAAGGATCGCAAGTGGCAGGCGTTGACCGGCGACAAGATCCTGGGGCAGGTGCAGCTGCCGGAGGAGATGACCCTGACCGTCGAACTGGAGGGCTTCAGCTGGCGTACCGACTCGGACGAAAAGAACGAACAGGGCCGCGACGAGAAGGAGCGCACGCCCCAGATCTTCGTCTTCCCGGGGGGCGAACTCACCCCCTTCATGCTGACCCTGAGTCAGCAGGTGGATGACGAGCAATACCTGCGCACCGTCAAGGGGGATGAATTTGGTCGCCTCTCCCTGCTAGAAGACGAAGAGGAAGAAGAGTGAGAGCCCCCTTTATCAAGGCGCGCGGCATGACGCTGCTGGAGGTCATGGTGGCGCTGGCGGTGTTTGCCATCGCCGGCCTGGCCGTGATGAAGACCGCCAGCGAACACCTCTCCGGCCTCAACTACCTGGAAGAGAAGACGCTGGCGACCTGGGTGGTGGAAAACCAGCTGGTGCAGCAGAAGCTCGAGGCCAAGTGGCCGGGTGACAGCTGGGTGGAAGGGAACGAGGAGCTGGCCGGCCAGACCTGGTACTGGCGCTATCGCGGCGTCGCCACCAGCGACAACAACTTCAAGGCTCTGGACATGGAAGTGCGTACCGCGCCCAAGGCCGAGAGCCCGGTGGCCATGATCCGGACCTATATCAGCCGATGAACAAGCGCCGTTGTGTGTCCATGATCCGGAGCCGGTGCCAGCGGACGAGTGCCTGCCCGATGCCGAGGCGCCGTCAGAGCGGCTTTACCCTGCTGGAGATGCTGGTGGCCATCGCCATCTTCGCCAGCCTCAGCATGGGGGCCTATCAGGTGCTGCAGGGGGTGCTTACCAGCGACGAGGTGGCCAAGCGCAAGGAGGTCCGTCTCTCCGAACTGCAGCTCGCCTTCAGCCTGCTGGAGCGAGACGTCACCCAGATGGTGCCGCGCAGCGGCCGCATCGATGGTGAGAACAACAAGGTGCTGCTGGCGGCCTCCCGCTTCGGCCAGCAGAGCGATGACTGGGGCATGGCCTTCATCCGCGGTGGCTGGCTAAATCCGGACGGCATGCTGCCGCGCTCCGGCTTGCAGCGGGTGGGTTGGCGACTCAAGGAGCAGACCCTGGAACGGCTCAGCTACCTCTATCCGGATCCCGCGATCGGCACCGAGCCGCGCATTCAGCCGGTGTTGACCGGGGTGACGGCCCTGCGACTCTATTTCTACGACAAGGGGATGTGGAAGGAGGAGTGGACCCAGCGCGACCTGTTGCCTCATGGGCTGGCGGTGGAGCTGGATCTGGAGGATTACGGCACCATACGTCGTCAGTTCCTCATCGGGGCTGGCGGCCAGAGGGCTGAAAATGGTAATTGATCGTCATTTTTCCCCGACCGTCATGGAGGATTACGGCACCCTTCGCCGTCGTCAGTTCCTCATCGGGGCCGGCGGCCAGAGGGCTGAAAATGGTAATTGTTCGTCGTTGTTCCCCGACCGTCATGGAGGATTACGGCACCCTTCGCCGTCGTCAGTTCCTCATCGGGGCCAGCGGCCAGAGGGCTGAAAATGGTAATTGATCGTCGTATTTCTCTGTCCTGCATGGAAGATAACGGCACACTTCGCCGTCGTCAGTTCCTTATCGGGGCCGGCGGCCAGCGAGCGGACAATGGCAGTTAAGCGCAGCCGGGGCCCATCCCGTACCACACCGGGCCGGCAAGGGGGCATGGCCCTGCTGGTGGTACTGCTCATCCTGTCGGTGATGGTGATCATCGCCAGCAACATGAGCGGCCGGTTGCAACTGGAGTTGCGCCGGACCAGCAACCTCACCGCCGGCAAGCAGGCCTGGTGGTATGCCATGTCGGCGGAGGCGCTGGTGATCAAGGTGCTCAACCAGGATTTCAAGGATGACCCCGATGTGGTCAATCTGGGTCAGAACTGGGCGCGCCAGGATGCTGTCTTCCCGGTGGATGACGGTACTCTGTCCGGACGGGTGCGGGATCTGCAATCCTGTTTCAACCTCAACAGCCTGAGCCTGGCCCTGAAAGAGGGGGAGAGCGGCGATGATCTCGAGGCGCAGCCCTATCAGTTCAAGGCGTTCCGGGCGCTGCTCGAGGCGCTGGAGGTGGATGAGTACGAGGCGGTGCAGCTCACCGACGCCATCCGCGACTGGACCGACAAGGATACCCAGCTGGTGTCGAGCAACGGGGCCGAGGATGCCTATTACGAGGGGCTCAATCCCCCCTATCTGGTGGCGAATCAGTGGCTGCTGGGAACGGACGAATTGCGGGCCGTGCGCGGGGTGAGCAGCGAGCTCTACGCCCGGCTCGCCCCCTATGTGTGCACCCTGCCCAGCGACAAGCTGGTGGTGAACATCAACACCATCAAGCCGGAGCAGGCGGCCCTGCTGGTGGGGCTCTACCAGGGCAAGATAGGGCTGGACGACGCCAAGCAGGTGCTGACCAGTCGCCCCAAGAAGGGGTGGAAGGAGAAGAAGGAGATGACGGACGAGCTGCCGGTGCAGCCGGGCTCCATCACGGGGCTGGATGCTGCACTGGACATCAAGAGCAACTTCTTCGAGGCCCGTCTGCTGGCCGAGGTGGGTGATGTGCGGGCCCGGCTGGAGACTGTTTTCCAGCGTGGCAAGGACAACAAGCTGGTGATGCTGCGTCGTCTGAACGATGGCGCAGAATAACAGGGAGAAGGCTGGCCTCTGGCCTGTCTGTCCCGCCCCTTATCTGGACTGCAGCCGATGGCTGCGGCTCGCCCATCGACAAGGATGCTGGCGGGCATGGCAGGAGAATCATTTGTGAGCGAGAGTCTGGTCATCCGTCTGGGGACCAATGCGCAGCAGCCGGTGCATTGGCTGGTGTGGTCGACGCAGGAGCAGGAGATCATCGCCTCCGGAATCCTGGCCTCGGCCCATGCCCTGGGTGAGCTGCAGGAGCGTGCCGGCGGCCGCCCCGTGGTGACCCTGGTGCCTGGCAGCGATCTCATCTTCCGGCGGGTCAGCCTGCCGGGCAAGTACAGTCGTCAGGCCGCGGCGGCGCTGCCCTATCTGCTCGAGGAGCAGATCGCCTCCGATGTGGATGAACTGCATCTGGTGGTGCTGGCTCATCAGAGGAACGACGTGGATCTGATGGCGGTGGACAAGGCGAAGATGCAGGCGTGGCTGGCGTGGCTGCAGCAGGCGGGTCTAAAGACCCTGCAACTGCTGCCGGATGTGCTGGCCCTGCCACCCGCCACCGAGGGATGGTCTGCCCTGCAGCTTGGCGCAGAGTGGTTGATCCGTCAGGGCCCCGTTCAGGGGATAGTCGCAGACGAGCCGCTGCTGGCCATGTTGCTGGCAGCCCAGCCCGAGCCGGTGACCCTGTATAGCCACACCCCCATTCCGGCCATGGCGGCCGGCAACTGGCGGGGGGCTGATCCCGAGCTGCCCATGTTGCTGCTGGCGAAAGGGGCGCTCGCTTGCCAGGCCAACCTGTTGCAGGGGCCCTATCGACCGCAGACCGAATACGGCCGTTATTGGCTGCAGTGGCGCAAGGTGGCGGTGGTGGCGGGGATCCTGCTGCTGGTGGCGCTGACCCAGCGTGGGGTGCATCTTCATCAGCTGGCGGAGCAGGACAAGGCCCTCAAGGCGGAGATCCGGCAGGTCTATACCCGGATCTTCCCGGGGGAGACCCGGATCGTCAACGTCCGCAGCCAGATGGCCCAGCACCTCAAGTCCCTGGGGCAGACCCCGCAGGATGGGATCCTGCTGCTGCTGACCGAGTTGGCGCCGGTGTTTGCCGAGGTACCCGGCCTCAAGCCCGAGGTGCTGCGTTTCGATGCGGGCAGGGGTGAGCTCAGGTTGCAGGTCACGGCCCCGGGTTTCACCGAGATCGAGCGCTTCCGTGAGCTGGCGGGCAAGCGCTTTGAGGTGCAGCAGGGTGAGGTGCGAAGCACCGAGGGCAAGGTGGAAGGCGCGCTGGTGCTGAAGGGGAAATCATCATGATGGACAAACTACAAATCTGGTGGCATGGCATCAGCCCCCGCGAACAGCGGCTGGTGGCGGTGGGCGGCGGCATACTGCTGCTCGGGCTTTGCTACTGGGTCATCTGGCAACCTGTCGCCAATCGTATCGACGAGCGGGAGAGGCAGGTGGCCAATCAGCAGCAGACGCTTGCCTGGTTGAAAGAGAAAGGGCAAGAGGTGTTGGCGATGCAGGGTGGCCAAGGCCGGCAAATCGACACCAGCGGCACCCTGGACGGGGTGGTGAACCGCACCGCCTTCAACCAGAAGATCAAGATTGCCCGGCTGCAACCCCAGGGGCAGGAGCTGCAAGTGTGGATAGACACGGTACCGTTCGATGATCTGCTGCTCTGGCTCGCGACCCTCTCCGATCAATACGGGGTCCAGGTGCAGATCATCGAGGTGGCCCGTGAGGGGTTGGCTCCTGGGCTGGTCAAGGTCAGACGTTTGCAGTTGAGCCGTCCCCAATGACACCAAGCGTTCAATTCGCCGTCCGGTTTCCGGCATCGCATTCCGTTATGGCATCGGGCCTCGCCTGGGCCGGATCCTTGCAGTCGAGTCATGTTCTATGAAGCAAAAAGTACTGATTGCCGTCCTGTTTCTGACGGTCTATCTGATGTTCCTGCTGGCCAGGTTGCCCGCCACTCTGGTGGTGCGCCATCTGCCGTTGCCCCCCAACCTGGTGCAGCTGGAAGGGGTGAGCGGTACTCTCTGGAGCGGCCAGATTGCCCGGCTGCAATATGCCAGCGAGTCCCTGACCCAACTGCGCTGGGAGCTCGATGGCTGGTCGCTGTTGCGCCTGGCTCCCGAGGTGTCGCTGCGTTTCGGCGAGCGCGCCGGCCTCAATGGCCAGGGGGTGATCGGCTGGAATGGCGCGGCCTTCGGCCGTGACATCATCCTCAACGCACCTGCCCCCTGGGTGTTGGCGCGGGTGCCCATGGGCCTGCCCTTCCCCCTGACGGCGGCGGGTCAGCTGCAACTCAAGGTCGATCAGTTCGCTCAGGGCAATCCCTGGTGTGAGGAGCTCTACGGCAATCTCAACTGGTATGACGCGCAGGCCGACACCCCGGCGGGCAAGCTGCCACTGGGGGATCCCGAGGTCAAGCTGACCTGCCTCGACTCCCGCCTGGTGGCCGAGATCAAGCAGGGTTCAGAGGCGGTGCAAGTGCTCGGCAAGCTGGAGTTGCAGGCCAATCGCCAGTACCTGTTCCAGGGCACCCTCAAGCCGGGCCCGGCACTGCCGGAACAGATGAAGCAGGGGTTGCCCTTCCTCGGTCAACCCGATGGTCAGGGGCGCTTCCCGCTGCGCTATCAGGGCCGCATCTGACGACATGGCTCCATAACGACAACACCCCGCTCCGGCGGGGTGTTGTCGTTATGGGGCGGGCTCCTCTGGTGGG
>NZ_CDBZ01000010.1:121417-121861 GCF_000819985.1 Aeromonas media
TCTGGTGGGAGGGGGCTCAAGGGCGTGGTGATGAGGTGATTCAGGAAGAGGCTGAACAGCTCGGCGCGCGAGCCGAGGCGCAGCTTGCCGTAGAGGTGCTTGCGGTGATTCTTCACGGTGCCGCTGCCGATGCCGAGTTCGGCGGCGATTGCCTCCGTGTCCAGCCCCTGCAGCAACAGGCCCGCCACCTGCCGCTCCCGGCGAGTTAGCCTGTCTCCGCCCACGCTGGCGATGGCCTGCTCCACCGTCGCCTTGAGGTCGCTGCCATCGGGCCGGGCCGGGTTCTGGGCCAGCAGCGGTACCGCCTCTCGCCACTGCTGGCGACACAGGGAATGCACCAGCGGAAACAGCGCCTCCAGCCGGGCCCGTTCGTCCGGGCGCAGGGCCTGGCGCTTGTCGAGACGACCCAGAAACAGCATTAGCGTGAACCCGTCACGCACCGGC
>NZ_CDBZ01000011.1 GCF_000819985.1 Aeromonas media
CCCAGTTTTTAGTGAGATCTCTCCCACTGACGTATCATTTGGTCCGCCCGAAACAGGTTGGCCAGCGTGAATAACATCGCCAGTTGGTTATCGTTTTTCAGCAACCCCTTGTATCTGGCTTTCACGAAGCCGAACTGTCGCTTGATGATGCGAAATGGGTGCTCCACCTTGGCCCGGATGCTGGCTTTCATGTATTCGATGTTGATGGCCGTTTTGTTCTTGCGTGGATGCTGTTTCAAGGTTCTTACCTTGCCGGGGCGCTCGGCGATCAGCCAGTCCACATCCACCTCGGCCAGCTCCTCGCGCTGTGGCGCCCCTTGGTAGCCGGCATCGGCTGAGACAAATTGCTCCTCTCCATGCAGCAGATTACCCAGCTGATTGAGGTCATGCTCGTTGGCCGCGGTGGTGACTAGGCTGTGGGTCAGGCCACTCTTGGCATCGACACCAATGTGGGCCTTCATGCCAAAGTGCCACTGATTGCCTTTCTTGGTCTGATGCATCTCCGGATCGCGTTGCTGCTCTTTGTTCTTGGTCGAGCTGGGTGCCTCAATGATGGTGGCATCGACCAAGGTGCCTTGAGTCATCATGACGCCTGCTTCGGCCAGCCAGCGATTGATGGTCTTGAACAATTGGCGGGCCAGTTGATGCTGCTCCAGCAGGTGGCGGAAATTCATGATGGTGGTGCGGTCCGGCAAGGCGCTATCCAGGGATAACCGGGCAAACAGACGCATGGAGGCGATTTCGTACAGAGCATCTTCCATCGCGCCATCGCTCAGGTTGTACCAATGCTGCATGCAGTGAATGCGTAGCATGGTTTCCAGCGGATAAGGTCGCCGGCCATTACCAGCCTTGGGGTAAAACGGCTCGATGACTTCCACCATGTTTTGCCATGGCAGAATCTGCTCCATGCGGGACAAGAAAATCTCTTTTCTGGTCTGACGGCGCTTACTGCTGAATTCACTGTCGGCGAAGGT
>NZ_CDBZ01000012.1:0-2996 GCF_000819985.1 Aeromonas media
GCGCTTACACACCCCACCTATCAACGTTGTGGTCTCCAACGGCCCTTTAGGACCCTCAAGGGGTCAGGGATGACTCATCTCAGGGCTCGCTTCCCGCTTAGATGCTTTCAGCGGTTATCGATTCCGAACTTAGCTACCGGGCAGTGCCACTGGCGTGACAACCCGAACACCAGAGGTTCGTTCACTCCGGTCCTCTCGTACTAGGAGCAACTCCCTTCAATCATCCAACGCCCACGGCAGATAGGGACCGAACTGTCTCACGACGTTCTGAACCCAGCTCGCGTACCACTTTAAATGGCGAACAGCCATACCCTTGGGACCGACTTCAGCCCCAGGATGTGATGAGCCGACATCGAGGTGCCAAACACCGCCGTCGATATGAACTCTTGGGCGGTATCAGCCTGTTATCCCCGGAGTACCTTTTATCCGTTGAGCGATGGCCCTTCCATTCAGAACCACCGGATCACTATGACCTACTTTCGTACCTGCTCGACCTGTCCGTCTCGCAGTTAAGCTGGCTTATGCCATTGCACTAACCTCCTGATGTCCGACCAGGATTAGCCAACCTTCGTGCTCCTCCGTTACTCTTTGGGAGGAGACCGCCCCAGTCAAACTACCCACCAGGCACTGTCCGCGAGCCCGATTCAGGGCCCTGCGTTAGAACATCAAACATACAAGGGTGGTATTTCAAGGACGGCTCCAGCGCAACTGGCGTCACGCCTTCAAAGCCTCCCACCTATCCTACACATGTAGGTTCAATGTTCAGTGCCAAGCTGTAGTAAAGGTTCACGGGGTCTTTCCGTCTAGCCGCGGGTACACCGCATCTTCACGGCGAATTCGATTTCACTGAGTCTCGGGTGGAGACAGCATGGCCATGGTTACACCATTCGTGCAGGTCGGAACTTACCCGACAAGGAATTTCGCTACCTTAGGACCGTTATAGTTACGGCCGCCGTTTACCGGGGCTTCGATCAAGAGCTTCGCTTGCGCTAACCCCATCAATTAACCTTCCGGCACCGGGCAGGTGTCACACCCTATACGTCCACTTTCGTGTTTGCAGAGTGCTGTGTTTTTGATAAACAGTCCCAGCCATCTGGTCACTGCGACTCCCAACTGCTCCATCCGCAAGGGACTTCACTGTCAAGAGCGAACCTTCTCCCGAAGTTACGGTTCTATTTTGCCTAGTTCCTTCACCCGAGTTCTCTCAAGCGCCTTGGTATTCTCTACCCGACCACCTGTGTCGGTTTGGGGTACGATGACTTGTAATCTGAAGCTTAGAGGCTTTTCCTGGAAGCAGGGCATCAATGGCTTCACCACCGTAGTGGCTTCGTCTCGTGTCTCAGTGTTGTGTCTCCGGATTTGCCTAGAAACACCACCTACGCACTTTCACCAGGACAACCGTCGCCTGGCCCACCTAGCCTTCTCCGTCCCCCCATCGCAATTACAAGTCGTGCAGGAATATTAACCTGCTTCCCATCGATTACGCCTTTCGGCCTCACCTTAGGGGTCGACTCACCCTGCCCCGATTAACGTTGGACAGGAACCCTTGGTCTTCCGGCGAGGAGGCTTTTCACCCCCTTTATCGTTACTTACGTCAGCATTCGCACTTCTGATATCTCCAGCATACCTCTCGATACACCTTCGCAGACTTACAGAACGCTCCCCTACCACTCACACATAAGTGTGAATCCGCGGCTTCGGTGCCTGGTTTGAGCCCCGTTACATCTTCCGCGCAGGCCGACTCGACTAGTGAGCTATTACGCTTTCTTTAAATGATGGCTGCTTCTAAGCCAACATCCTAGCTGTCTGAGCCTTCCCACATCGTTTCCCACTTAACCAGAACTTTGGGACCTTAGCCGGCGGTCTGGGTTGTTTCCCTCTTCACGACGGACGTTAGCACCCGCCGTGTGTCTCCCGGATATTACTTACTGGTATTCGGAGTTTGCATGGAGTTGGTAAGTCGGGATGACCCCCTAGTCCAAACAGTGCTCTACCCCCAGTAGTATTCGTCCGAGGCGCTACCTAAATAGCTTTCGGGGAGAACCAGCTATCTCCGAGTTTGATTGGCCTTTCACCCCCAGCCACAGGTCATCCCCTAACTTTGCAACGTTAGTGGGTTCGGTCCTCCAGTTGATGTTACTCAACCTTCAACCTGCCCATGGCTAGATCACCCGGTTTCGGGTCTACACCTTGCAACTAGACGCCCAGTTAAGACTCGGTTTCCCTACGGCTCCCCTATACGGTTAACCTCGCTACAAAATGTAAGTCGCTGACCCATTATACAAAAGGTACGCAGTCACCCCGAAGGGCTCCCACTGCTTGTACGTACACGGTTTCAGGTTCTATTTCACTCCCCTCACAGGGGTTCTTTTCGCCTTTCCCTCACGGTACTGGTTCACTATCGGTCAGTCAGGAGTATTTAGCCTTGGAGGATGGTCCCCCCATATTCAGACAGGATGTCACGTGTCCCGCCCTACTCGATTTCACTTCAAGGTCGTTTTCGTGTACGGGGCTATCACCCTGTATCGCTGGCCTTTCCAGGACCATTCCACTAACTTCCAAGAAACTTAAGGGCTAATCCCCGTTCGCTCGCCGCTACTGAGGGAATCTCGGTTGATTTCTTTTCCTCGGGGTACTTAGATGTTTCAGTTCTCCCGGTTCGCCTCGTTGCACTATGTATTCATGCAACGATACCTAGCTTATGCTAAGTGGGTTTCCCCATTCGGAAATCTGTGAGTAATAGCGTCTCTTACCGACTTCTCACAGCTTATCGCAGGTTAGTACGTCCTTCATCGCCTCTGACTGCCAAGGCATCCACCATGTACGCTTAGTCACTTAACCATACAACCCCAAGAAGTGTCGTCGAAACGACGCGACTTGTTGTTGTACAACAAGGACCAAATAAAATTTGGTTTTCGCCAAGAAGTTTCCAAAGCACTTGTAACAAATGTTTGAGAACTACTTTTTAAATCAGCTTTCCAGATTGTTAAAGAGCA
>NZ_CDBZ01000013.1 GCF_000819985.1 Aeromonas media
GGGCAGGGGCATGGCCATCTTCCATGAGATGATGGGCTGGGCGCGCAGCATGGGCCATCAAGAGGTCATCTTTCATCTGCTGGACACGCGTCCCCCATACAAAGCCCTCGCCAGGCGCGCCACCAGGGTGAAGAAGACGACCCTGTCGGGGTGCCTCTTCACCAGCTATTACTTCTGCGTCGAGACCTGGTGCAGACCGTGACGGCTAACCGCTGCCACCCTTGAGGCTGGCTGACCCTGGCGGCGAGTCGTGCAGTTGCACGCTTGCAGGGATCATCTCTCTGCCGCCGCCACCCGTTGCTCGCACTGTCAGTAACCACACGTCGAGAGCCTGGTCACCCGGACTCGGTGCTCAGCTTGTCCGAGACTCCCGCGCAATGTGGCTTCGCTATGATTGACATGGCGACGTGACAGGCATGCAAACCCTGGCCGTCACTGGCGGACCGATGGTCGGTCGCTGCGGGAGGAGTCATGAAGAGAACGCTGATCCTGATGCGTCACGGAAAGTCCAGTTGGGAACAGGCACTGCCTGATCGGGTGCGCCCGCTCACCGAGCGCGGTCTGCGTGATGCCCCCCTGATGGGCAGACGTCTGGCGCACGCGGTAGGGGGGCCCGACCTTATCCTGTCGAGCCCCGCCTGTCGGGCCTTGTCGACGGCCCGGCTTGTCGCCCATGAGCTGGGCTACCCGGCGAACGGGATTGTCATCGACGAGCGCCTCTACTGCAGCGATGTCGGGACCCTGCTTGCGCTGATGGATGAGCTTGAGGACGAACTGAGGTGCGTGATGCTCATTGGTCACGATCCCGAGTTCACCGATCTTGCCCACTGCTTTTCCGGCAAGATCACCCGGATGCCGACCTGCGCCTTCGCCCGCTTCACCTTTGATGCCCCCTCCTGGTCGGCTGCTGTATCGCAAACGCCGGTGACGGCCGTGCTCGACTATCCGAAAAAGGGGTAAGTGAATAGCAAGAGGAAGTGCAGGGTTGCCGCTCACCGGGGGCTGGGAAAGCCATGGGCAAGTAATCAAGCAAGAAGGGGAGCCCAGGCTCCCCTTCACATTACAGTGATGTTGTTTATTTGGCGGCGATCGGTCCCTTGGTGCCCGCATCGTTGTCGACCCAGCCATCTTCCCCCTTGAGGCGACGATCCCCCTGTATGTGATAGATGACCATGCCTTCCTTGAACACTAGGGCCCCGTCGGATTTCTTGGCCTTGACCTGCTTGTCGTTGACCCACACCTGATCCTTGCCATCGATGCGAATGGTGGCCACGGTGGCCCCCGTCTCGGGGAAGGTAGCGACCCAGTTGCCGGCGTAGGGGCTGGCGCTGGTGGCCACCGGGGCATCACCAAATCCGGCGGCCGCGTTCTCGGCCTGGGTCTTGTTGATGTCGCAGCCGCTGAGCTCGCTCACCTGGGTGCAGCCGGAGCGCTCCAGCTTCTGTGCGTAGCTCATGTTCAGACCGCCGTCCGTGGCCGGGACGACAGCACCGAATCCCGCCTTGGCATTCTCCTCCTTGGTCTTGTGAATATCGCAGCCCTGGGCCTCGGTCACCTGAGTGCAGCCGGAGCGTTCCAGCTGCTGGGCATATTTTGCGTTGATGGCGTGAGCCGGGGCCATGCCAAGCAGGGTCAGGGTCACGAGCAAAGCAGCAGTTCTAGGCATAGTTAATCCCTCAAAGTGTGAGTCTTTCCGGTTCATCGCAGCCTTGACTGCCATGAGAACAGCCTGTGTTTGCGGCAATATCCTGGGGGCGCGAACCTGTCTCACGTTAGCACCTGTAACAGGTGTCGCACAGGAGGGCCGATGAATCTGTGCCATTCAGAGGGAGTCCGTGAACCTGTGGGCTCAGCTCTGGGGCACCCGGATCCCCTTGTCGAGATAGAGGCTGCTGTAGTGGGCACGATGGGTGACGAACATCACCTGGTGGCGGCTGCCGTCGGAGAGGATGACGAAATCCCCGGCCTGGGCCGCAATGCTGTTCA
>NZ_CDBZ01000014.1 GCF_000819985.1 Aeromonas media
AAAGTGCGATCCCGCCCTGCCACCAGGCCGACGCTGAGGCATTGCCCGACGGCGTAGCTGAAATATCCCGCCAGCTCTCTATTTTGTATCTTTTGGTCTGTCATCTGCCAACCTCTACGACATGAATGGGTTGTGAAGAGCGCCACCGCTGTGGCGTCCTTCTTGTGTTATGAGCGGGTCAATGCGCGGATAAGTGCTGTTTCGCTGGCGGAGTAGGGGGTGCCGTCCTCTTCCAGCAGATCATGGAACCAGACCCGGCGCCAGTCGGGGTCGATATTGCGAACGAAGGGCCAGGGTAAATGGGTCTGGGTTTTGCCTTTCACCAGGCCCCACTGATAGGCGCCAATCTTCAGCTCCTTGAACAGGGGTAATTGCTGCTCCACCGTGCTGCCGACATGGCGTGCCAGCCACTCGGTGCAGAGCATAGGACGGCGATAGCTGCCGACTACCTCCAGGGAGATCTTCAACCCCTCCATGCGCTGATAGGAGTGGAAGGTGATGACATCCGACAGCGCCATGGCCCGCCGGTCGGTGGGGTGGGTGAAGGTGTTTTCCGGGGTAAATTCAGCATCTCCCTGACCGATGCTGTAAGGGGCATGCCAGGCGCCGACGGTGAGCGGCTGGATGGGGTTCTCCTCCCGGGCCCAGACGAAGGCCAGTTCCATCAGATAGTGGGCATATGTCTCCAGCGATTCATCGAAACGCACCTCGACATCGCCTTCCGAGAAGATGCCGCGGTTGGTCGGCTCGTTGTAGAGATCCCAGATGAAGATCCGTTCGTCATTGGCGAAGGTATGCACCAGATCGCGGATGTAACGCTCCAGCTCGTGCCATTGGGTCGGGTCAGTGACGATGTTGCGGCCTGGACTTGCTGCCGCCTGACTGTTGTGAACATCGTCCCGCGGTGGTTTCTGGCTACCCAGATAGGGATGATCACCAGAAAAACCGCAGTCATCCATCAGGGTCATCATCACGCGGATATCGTGTTTGCCGCACAGGGTGAGGAATTGCTCGATCCGTGCGATCAGGCCATCACGATCATGTTGCCAGACAATAAACGGCAAATTGGTGCGCAGGGTGTTGTAGCCCAGTTCGCTTGCCCAGGCCAACTCCTGATCGATGATGGTGGGATCGAAGGTCTCGGCCTGCCACATCTCGGTCCAGTTGACCGCCGTACGGGGCAGGTAGTTGAAGCCCAGTAGCCAAGGTTGTTTATCCCACCACTGCCAAGCCCGTTCTGTTGACCACTGTTGTACCGCCATCGGAGAACCTCTTTACTAATTATTTGTGTCTATTTGCTAATTATTATTAGCTAATAACTCTGGTTGCAAATGATGAAGGATAGAATTCTGGGATCAGTCACAAAACGAACAAATTTAAGGTGTTCTCAAGCTGGAGTTGGCGAGCTGTTGTCTCCTCGGGGTTATCGTTCTGTGCCAGATAACTCCTGTATCGTCTCCGAAAGCGCTTGTACTACTTGCTCATGCCCGTAATCATGAGTCATGATGGAAGGTAAATAATTAATATTATTATCTGGGCGGTACCGCTCACATTATGGTCATACCGATGAACAATAAACGCATCACCATGAGTGCCATCGCCGCGGCTGCCGGCGTCTCCCAATCAACGGTCTCACTCGTGCTCAATGGCTCGACCACCATCAAGCTGGCGGACGAAACACGGCGCAGAGTGCTCGAGAAAGCGGTCGAGCTGGGTTACCAGCATAAGCGAGCCGAACATCTACCCAGGGGGCCATCTGCGCGAAAAATTGCTTTCGTATTCAATGGCCTCACCTCCTATGACCCTTTTCTCGATGCGATCAATGCCTGCAATGAACGTGCTTGGGAGGCTGATCGCATGTTGGTTACCTTCGATTATCGCAACAGCGCGGAGCTCACCAGACTGATCGAACAGGAGATCAATCAGGGGGATTATCTGGGGATGATCTTCGCCTCCTCCATGACAAGGCAACTCGCCGAGATGGAGCTCTCCCCACAGGTGCCTACCGTGTTGCT
Source organism: Aeromonas media (assembly GCF_000819985.1). Taxonomy (GTDB): domain Bacteria; phylum Pseudomonadota; class Gammaproteobacteria; order Enterobacterales; family Aeromonadaceae; genus Aeromonas; species Aeromonas media. The sequence goes on from NZ_CDBZ01000014.1 coordinate 2,016, forward strand.
CAACTGTTATCTGGAAGCCACGAGCTTGCCCGAGCGCTATTCCATCCTGCCTGCCGATAAGTTAGCGGGCTATAAGGTGACGGCACACCTGCTGGATCAAGGTTGCAAACGGGTTGCACTTATTCAGGGAGAGCCCTGGATGGAAGCGAACAGCCTGCGGTTGGAAGGGTATCGCCAGGCGCTGATCAACCACGATCTGATCCCTGAACCACAATGGGTGCGCGTGGGCAACTGGTCGCTGCACGAGGCCTATGAACAGACCCGGCAACTGCTGGCACTGCCTCAGCCGCCTGATGGCATCTTCTGTTGCAGCGATTACATGGCCCAGGGTTGCTATCAGGCGATTGCCGAGGCGGGGTTGCGCATCCCGGAAGACATTCTGGTGGCCGGCCACGACAACCAGATGCTGGCCAGCGAAATGGAGCCTCCTTTGAGTTCCATCGAACTGCCTTACGACGAGATGGGCAAACAGGCGGTGGATACCTTGTTGCAACTGGCGCAAGGAGAGAAGCCCATCGCTTTGCAGATGAAGTTGGAGGGCGAGTTGCTGATCCGCGCCTCGACCAGGGGCCGGCCAGTTAACCGCCTTTGACCCTTCTCGATGACCTGTGGCACAGCGACGCCTTATGCCACGGATCGTGCTGAGATTTATGCCGTCATGCCCGCGAAAGTGTGTGGTAAGAATCAAAAATGAGAAGCCCATGTTGGGTACTGAGTGGCCTCGTCCACCACTCGGTCAGCTAATGAATGGTTAGATATTCGTTTTTCAGTTTGAGCAGCAACACTGTGCATGCCAAGGCCAGCGTGATGGCATTGGCAATGATAAGGGGGATGTCGCCGATCTGAAGGCCATACACCAGCCAGCACAGCACGCCGCAACTGAACGCGAGATACATGCTGTTCGAGATCGCTTTGGTCTCCCTGGTTTTCAGTATCTGCAGCACTTGTAGTGCAAAGGATCCTGTGGTCAAGAAGGCTGCGCATAGGCCGAGATAATCGGCATCAAGCCATAATACCGAGACGCAAAGCACGACTGATATCGCAATGGCGCGAGGCCATAAAGCTGCGGGCAGCATGTTTCGTTCCTTTTCTGTGTTGAATGCGGTCATGATGAAGCCGATGGGCGGAAGAGGTGCGACAAAGGGGCGACTTGACGCGCCCCTTCAATGAGTCACGCCACGACCGGGATGAGCCGATAACGGGTAACGTGTTGATAACGTTCACCTGGCATCAACCAAGGGTCGCCCAATTCTGGACGGTTCGGGCTGTCTGGCAATTGCTGCGCCTCCAGACAAATCCCCTGATAGTTTCCCCAATGCCCACCCCCGCGTTTGGGCGCGCCGGCCAACCAGTTGCCGGTGTAGAGCTGGACGCTCGGCTGGTCGGTATGCATCTCCATGCGCAGGCTGCCATCCCCTGCCATCAGAGTGGCCTGTGGTGCGGACGAGGCGTCATCAAACAAGAAGCAGTGATCGAATCCCAGGCATTTCTCCTGCTGCGAGTGGGTCATCCACTGCTCCCCGACCCGCTTGCCATGCCGCAAATCGAATACCCCTTCGACCGGTGCGATACCAAGCGGCAGCGAGTGCTCATCGGTCGGCAGATAGCGATCCGCATTGATGGTGATGCGATGGTCACGCACGTCACCGCCATCCAGATTGAAATAGGCGTGGCTGGTGAGGTTGACCGGGGTCGGTGCATCTGTGATGGCGCTCAACGCGATCACCAGATCGGTCTGCTCCAGCCGGTATTCCACCGTCACGTCCAGATTGCCAGGGAAGCCCTGCTCGCCGTCGGCCAGCCGGGTTTGCAGACGGATGCGATCTTCGGCCAGCTCGGCCAGTTGCCACTCCCGGTTGTGCAGGGAGTGGCTGCCCCCGTGCAGGCAGGTGGTGCCCTCGTTGGCATCGATCTGCCATTCTTGCCCATCCCGCTCCAGACGGGCGTTGCCGATACGATTGGCGAAACGCCCCACGATCGAGCCCAAATAAGCGCGCTGCTCGGGATAATCCACCGGATCACAGGCCAGCAGCACATTGCGAGACGTGCCGTTGACCGGGATCTCGAGGGCGGTGAGCGTTGCCCCGAAATCGAGCACGCTCAACCGCAGACCCGCTGCATTTCGCAGATGGAACTCTTTCATGCGATGACCCCCGCCCCGGCGCTGGCGCGGCAGACATAGCAGTCCGCCTTGAGGCCAAACCTGGCCGGGTACTCGGCCTCGACCACGGCGATCACCTCGTTCACCCGCTCCGGGCGCAGCA